>JBMUCX010000031.1:0-28445 GCA_049458915.1 Ilumatobacteraceae bacterium | reverse complement strand
TGAGCGCCGACGAACTCCGCGTACGATGTCTCCCTGCCCTGCGGGCCGCTGCCGATGCGATCACCCGATCGGCCTGACTCCGACCACCCACCGACGTCGAGCGAGGACATCGTGACACCACCCCCGTTCCGGGCCGAGCACGTCGGCAGCTTTCTCCGCCCTCCGAGCGTGCGCGCCGCACGGGAGCGCTGGCGCAACGGCGACCTCGACGACGAATCGTTGCGCGCCCTGACCGACCCGGAGATCGATCGTGTGGTTCGCCGACAACTCGACGCCGGTCTCCGGACCATCACGGACGGGGAATTCCGCCGCGACTGGTTCCACCTCGACTTCCTGCGCCGACTCGGCGGTGTGACGGTCGATGGCATGATCGCGAGTTCGTCCGACTCGGAGGCGACGGTCGAGATGGCACCACCCCGCGTGACCGTCACCGGGAGGCTTCGCCACGAGCAGCCGATCCAGGTCGACGACTTCTCGTTCGTGGCGGCTCGCACCCCGAACGGCTGCATGCCGAAGGTGTCCATCCCCTCACCCACGATGGCGCACTTCCGAGGTGGCCGGGCCGGCATCGACATCACCTCGTATCCCGACCTCGACGACTTCTTCGACGACCTCGCCTCGGTCTATCGCGCCGAGATCACCGCGCTCTACGACGCCGGCTGCCGCTACCTCCAGTTCGACGACACGAACCTGGCCTATCTCTGTGATCCCACGATGCGAGCCGGCGCCGTCGACCGCGGCGACGACCCGGACGAACTCCCGCGCACCTACGCTGCGCTGATCAACGCCGTGATCGACGGGCGACCCGACGACCTGACCATCGGGATCCACCTCTGCCGGGGCAACTTCCGCAGCACCCACTTCGCGAGTGGGGGCTACGACCCGGTGGCCGAGGTCCTCTTCGGCGATCTGCACGTCGATGCGTACTTCCTCGAGTACGACGACGAGCGGTCCGGCGACTTCGCCCCGCTCCGACACGTGCCGCCGGGCAAGCAGGTCGTGCTCGGCCTGATCACCTCGAAGTTCCCCGAGCTCGAGTCGGAGCGCGACGTGATCGCCCGAATCGAGCAGGCGGCTGCGTACGTTCCGCTCGATCAACTGTGCCTGAGCCCCCAGTGCGGCTTTTCCTCGACCATCCATGGCAACGTGATGACCGAGGAGCAGCAGTGGGCCAAGGTCCGCCACGTCGTCTCGATCGCCGACCAGGTCTGGCGCTGACCTCCACGGCACCATGACGTTCCCGCCACCCATCGAACGACGCGATCGAGCCGTCGTGCTCGTCCACGGCGCCTGGGTCGGCGAGTGGTCCTGGTCGCCGGTGCTCCCCCACCTCGAACACTCCGCTCGACCCGTCGTCAACGTCTCGCTCACCGGTCACGGAAGCCGCTCGCACCAGGGCGGGCCGCACGTGACCCACGGCGACCACGTGGCCGATGTGGTGGGCGTCCTCGAGACCTACGACCTCGAACGGGTGACGCTGGTCGGACACAGCTACGGCGGACGGGTCATCACCTCGGTCGCCCACGTCGTTCCCGACCGACTCGAACGACTCGTCTACATCGACGCACACGCGCCCACCGCCGCCGATGCCGGCCAGTCCGACGAACGCCGCCGTGAGGCCGCCGCCAACGGCGGCATGATCGAGTTCCGCGGCTACGACCCCGATCCGCGGGTGATCGGTGGCGAGGAGGCCCTGCGCTGGTTCCTGGCCCGGGTTCACCCCCAGTCGTACGCGACGTTCACCGAACCGATGCACGGTGGCTTCGCTCCGCACATCGAGTTGGTGTACGTGGCCGCGACCGGATACGCACCCTCCCGCTTCACCGAGTACGCGGCAGCAGCACGCGCCGACCCCGGCTGGCGGACCCACGACATCGAGAGCGACCACTGGCCGATGTTCTCGCACCCCGCCCGAGTCGCCGAGATCATCCTCGACGCTTGAGGAGGTGCTCGGCCCTCCCGGTCAACTCCAGGTCAGGACACCGTCGATGTTGCGCGGGATCTCCAGCCAGGTTCGACCCGGCACCAGGCCGATCGGTTCGAGCGTCTCGACATCGACCACGAGATCGATGGGGTCGGTCGGCTCGAAGCGAATCCACGAGCCGATCCTCACGGTCCCACGACTGAACACGAACACGGGGTTCGAACCCAGCACCTGGGCATCGGGGTTTCCGTCGGACGGATTGATGCCGTAGTCCGCCATCATCACGACGACGTTGTCGGCGCGCACCCGGTTCACTTCGCCGTTCTGCTCGGTCGTGTGTGACTGTCCCTGCTGCTCGCGGAGGTACTGACCGGACTCGGGATCGTAGATCCAGCGGGCGCGGAGGTCATCGAGCGTGACGGAGATCTGGGTCGCCGAACCACCCTCCACGACATCGGGATCGTCGAGGTAGTCGAACAGCGGTCCGGGTCGACCGGCTTCGTCGGGAGCCAACCCCCACAGGACATCGGTGCTCGAATAGAGCGTGTTCGCGTCGGAACGCCCCGATCGTCGGTAATACCCCGAGGTGTACCTCGCATCGAGATTGATGAGATCGGAGTCCTCGACCGCTCGGGTCACGGCCGGGTTCCCCCCGCTCCACGCGAACAGCGGACGGTCGAGTGCCCGGAGCAGGTCGATGTCCTGGGCGCGACCCGACCGGATCGGGCCGACCGGGTCGCTCTCGGTCGAATGGAACACCACTGCCAACCGCGTGGCACCGTCGTTGATGATCTCCTCGATCACGAGATCGGCGTCGTTCAACCCCGATTGCGGCACGACGCCCTGCGGGTAATTCGAGATCTTCACGACGAGCGCCGGTCGGTCGGGGATCTCCGACGCATCATCCACTGGGGTGCCGGTGAGCGGCATCCGGAGTGGATCGCCGGCATCGGCCAGCGTGGTCGTCGTGAGGGCGGTCGACGTCGTCGTGCTCGACGTGGATGACGGCGCTGCAACCGTCGTCACGAGATCGACGGTCGTCGGTGTCGACTCGACCGACTGGGCATCACCTCCCGCAGAACAGGCGGTGACGGCGACTCCGAACAGGGCGGCGACGGGCAGGATTCGATTCACAGTTCCCTCAGCAGTGCAACTCGCTCATCGAGCGTCGGGTGGGTCACGAACCGCCGGTGAGGGTCGCCCGTACGACTGTCGTCGCCCATCCCGTTCAGCGGCTGTTCGAACCACAAGTGTGCCGTAACCGCCGTGGCGGCGTGCGTCACCCCCTCGGCATCCCGGATCTTTTCGAGCGCCGCGATGAGTCCCGGCGGGTACCTGGTCATCCGACACGCCGCCAAGTCCGCGGTCGTCGACGACGCCGGGGGCAGCGAGCGGCGCAGCAGCGGGGCGAACACCGGGAAGCTCGCCGCGGCCAGGCGGCCCGGACCAGCCCATCGGCCCTGCGTCCGGATGGCGAGAGCGCCGAGCAGCGGTACACCGCCGACCAGCACCGCCATCGAGGTCGACGTTCGGGCTTCGCCGGTCTTGATACGACTCAGCAGATGGCCGACGACTCCTTCGAGTTCGATGCGATCGAGGCGCTCGACGAGACCCGACGTGACGACGACCGCAGCCGACTCGCTCGGCCCGTCGGCGACCATGGCGTTCGGCACCGACTCGTCGATGAGGTACAGGTCGATCCTCGGCAACCCGTTGGCGAGCCCCAAACCCTCGATCAGACTCCGGAGCCTGGGCAGCTCGTCCAGCGGTACCGGTCGGGCTCCGCTCACCGCCAGCACGAGCCGCACGGCGCGACGGCGGAGCGCCCGCACCGTGACACCGGCGACCGCGACGCCGAGCACCATCCCGATGATCGCCGCATCCACGGCGACACCGATCACCGAACCGATGAGACCGGCCACGACGACGATGACCGCCATGGCGGTCGTCTCCCGTCGGCCGTACGACGCCCGACCGTCAGTCATGGATTCGGGAGGACAACACTCGGGCCGACCGACACGGACGGTGGGTGCACAGCGGGGAGAGACGGAACGGCACGCGGAGAGTCTACGCGGCGAGTCGTTCGTAGACCGCGACGTATCGCTCGGCGAGCGTCGACATGGCGAACTGATCGGCACGTGCCGAACCAGCGGCTCGCAAGCCCGTCGCCAACCGCTGATCGGTGACCGCTCTGCGGATCGCATCGGCGAGAGCAGCGGGATCTCCGGGCGGGACGAGCACCGCGTCGACGCCGGACGTCGCGACGTTGCGGTAGCCGGGCAGATCGCTCGCGACGACCGGAGTACCCGCTGCCATCGCCTCGAGGAGCACGACGCCGAACGACTCGCCATGGAGCGACGGAGCGCAGAACACCGAAGCTCCCCGTAACCGGGCGTTGCGCTCTGCATCGCTGATCCGTCCGAGCCACTCGATCCGGTCGTCCGCCGCCCAGCGGGCCTGCAATCGCTTGGTCTCCGGGCCAACACCCGCCACCCAACAACTCACGTCGAGATCGATCGACCGGAGCGCTTCGAGCAGGACCCCCAACCCCTTTCGCTCTTCGTGCCGACCGAGGAAGAAGATCGCCGGACGCGGATGCGGTAACGCGGGGACCGACCGGATCTCCTCGGTTTCGATCCCGTTGAACAACACCTCGTACTCACCACCGAGATGCCGCCGGACGAGAGACAGTGCATCCGGCGACACGACCACCTTGTGATCGACCCGTTCGAGCAGCCACCGGAGCAGCGGGGCGAGGACCCGGTAGCTCGACGACCGGCCGGCCGCATGGAACGTCCCGACCGTCGGAGCCGTGTGCAGGGTCACCGTGGTCAATGCCGGACCCGGAGCCAGCGGTTCATGGACGTGGATGACATCGAACCCCTCGTCACGGAGGGCTCGGAAGGTGCGCAGTGCCGCTGACGGGTCGGGAGCCAGCGGGGCGACCGATCCGTTCGCCACCGTCGGCAGACTGTCGCCGAGCGGGGTCACCCACGACTCCGGCGGCGGGCCGTCGCACGGACCGAGGACTCGGACCTCGTGACCGATCCGTCGAAGCTCTCGCGCCAAACCGAGCACCTGCGCCTGGACCCCACCCGGCACGGACAGGCTGTAGGGACACACCATCCCGATACGGAGACCCATGACCCGCGACGTGTCCGTGCGTTCAGCCCGCGAGATCCGACATGGCGTACCCGAAGCGACGCTCGAGGTCTTCGAGTTCGAGCGGTCGCGACAGGAGATACCCCTGTCCCAGGTCACACCCGACCCGTCGGAGTTCGCGGAGCTGTGCCGAGGTCTCGATGCCTTCGGCGACGGTCAGCAGATCGAGCGACTCGGCGGTCTGCAGGATCGTGCGAGCCAGGGTGCTCCCGCGGGGGTCGCGCCCGAACTCCTCGACGAGGTCACGGTCGACCTTCAGCATGTCGACCGGGTGACGCTGCAAGAAGCTGAGTGAGCAGTAGCCCCGACCGAAGTCGTCGACGGCGAACCTGAAGCCCTCGGCCCGGAGCCGGTCGAGGGTCTCCGTCGCCCGGTCGCCCTCGTCGACGAGGGTCGTCTCGGTGATCTCGAGCACCACGCACCGCGGATCGATTCGACGACGGGCGGCGCACTCGATCACGAAGTCGATGAAGTCGGGTTGACGGATCTGGACCGCCGAGATGTTGACCGATGCGTACAGACCGGGGCGCCAATACGCCAACTGCTCGAAGGCGCGGTCGATGATCCATTCGCCCATCGGCACGATGAGTCCGGCACGCTCGGCCACTGCGACGAAATCGCCGGCGGCGACATCGCCATGGACCGGATGATGCCAACGGACCAACGCCTCGGCTCCGGTGACCTGGCCGGAGCGGAGATCGACGTACGGCATGAACACCAGCCGGAACTGATCTCGATCGAGCGCCTCGGCGAGTTCGCTGCGGTACTCCAGGTGCTTCGTCGCAGCGAGCCGCATCGCCGGGTCGAACAAACGGATCTGCCCCTTCCCTGCCCGCTTCGCCTCGTACATGGCGATGTCGGCGTCACGGAGCAAGGTCGTGGTGGTCATGCCGGGCGCCGCAACCGCGACACCGACGCTCGCCAGCACCATGACCTCGTAGCCACCGATGAGCACCGGTTCGCGGAGGCCGTCGAGCAGGGACTCGGCCATGTCGATCGCCCGGTCGATGCCACCGCGTTCTTCCAACAGGAGCGCGAACTCGTCGCCGCCGAGCCGGGCGGTGGTGTCGCCGGAACTGGCGACCGATCGGAGACGGTCGGCGATACCGCGGAGCAGTTGGTCACCGATCTCGTGGCCGAGTGCATCGTTGACCGACTTGAAATCGTCGAGGTCCACGAAGAGGACGACGACGGGGTCGGAACTGGGTCGCGACATTCGCAGGGCGTGATCCATCCGATCGAGGAACAAGGCCCGGTTCGCCAGACCCGTGAGTTCGTCGTGGAAGGCTCGGTGACTGAGCTGGCGCTCCAGGTTCCGCTGCTCGGTCACGTCTCGAAACGTGGCGACCAGTCCGTCCACGGCCGATCCCCCGACGAGATTCGCGATCACCGCGGTCACCCGTCGCAGATGACCATCGGAGTGGACGAGCGACGTCTCGAACTCGACGGTGCCCTGGCCGTCGTCGACGAGTCGTTCGAACTCGCTGCGTGCCTGCTCGCGCTCGTCGTCGCTCAGCAGCTCGACGAGCGGGCGACCGACCCACTGCTCCGGGACATGACCGAGCGTGGAGCGGAGCCCGGGGCTCGCATAGGTCACCCGACCTGCGGTGTCGGCGAGCACGACGACATCACTCGAGTGCTCGACCATCGCCGCGAGGCGTTCCCGGCTCTGCTGTTCGGTCAACGCCCGCACCTGGCCGACCAGACGCCACATCCGCTCGAGCGCCAGCAGCACGACGCTGACCGTCGCGAGTGCGACCACGACGGCCGATGAAGCGGCATCCAAACCCGACGAGAGCACGAGGACGAGAACGGCCAACGGAACCAGCGACGCACAGAGCAGACCGAAGATCTGCGTCCAGTGGGCCCGGGTCGGACCACTGCTCGACACGACGACCTTCGCGAACCCCGGTGTCGTGAGAACGACGGCGACGACGAGTGGGCCGAACATCGCCGCAGCACCGGTCCACGACCCGGGAGCGAAGTCGCCCTGCAGTTCGGCGAAGCCGACGACGCCGTATCCGACGGCGACGAGCACGAGTCCGACGACGAGGCCGAGGCCGAACGCCCGGAGACGGGGCGTTCGCACCGTTCTGATCGCCACGAGCAGCGCGAGCCCGAGGCACGACGCCGGCACCGCCCAGACCCACCACTCGGCCGGTCCCGGAACGGTCCCATCGGCGAGATACGGACCCGTGACGACGAGCCACAACAGGGTCGTGGCCGCCACCGCGTAGATGATCGGCTCGGAACCCGCCAGGAGTTGACGAGTGCCCCGCCGGGCCGAGGTGATCCCGGCCGCGCCGACGAACAGGGACGGGAATGCCAGGACGCCGAACATCGCCGCGGCACCGGGGAGTCCGACGTCCGGGTCGGTCGACAACTCGAGCGCTCCTGCGGCACCGGCTCCGCCCACCATGGCGCAGCCGACGGCGACGAGCAGCCACGGCCCGGACCGGGACGGGCGGCCGGTGACGACCATGAACACGACGGCGATCGCCGTGAGCACGGGTGCGCCGGAAGCGATCAGGCCGGCCGTCGGTCCGTCGGTCGCGAGGTACGCGGCGACCAGACCTGCACCGATGAGCGCGGTGACCCAGGGCGCGATGGACGAAGAACGCACGGGGCGATCATCGGCACGACCGGTCGCCGGGTTGAGCGTCGATTCCAAACCGCTGCTCACGAGACGTACCCCGGATCGCTCGGCCAGTTCGGCTGGAAGAGGTGCCACTGATGCGGAGCCCGTCGGATGAGGTGCTCCAACTCCATCACGAGGGCTTGCGACACTCGCCGAACGTCGGCTCGCAACCCACCAGGACCACGCTCGAGCGAGACCGGGGATCGGACGACGCCGAGATGTCCATCCGTCCGATCCGTGAAGTACACCGCGGTCGGGAGCAGCGGAGCCCCGGTCCGGAGCGCGAGCGTCGCCGGGCCCGCTGGCACCGTCGTCGTCTCACCGAAGAACTCCACCTCGACTCCCGACCGCCCGATGTCCCGGTCGCAGAGCAAGCAGACGATGTCGTTGCGCTTGAGCGCTGCCAGCACCTCGGCTCCGGCTGCTGCACCGAGCGGCACGACGTTCATCCCGAGATCGCGACGCAAATCGACGAACCACTCGAACAGTTCCGGGGGATCGACTTCCTCGACGACCACGGTGATGCCGTGTCCGAGGTCGGCCATTCGACGCCCGGCCCATTCCCAACCGCCGAGGTGGGGCAGCGCCAGGATGACGCCTCGGCCGAGGTCGAGTGCGTCGACCACCGTCTGGTATCCATCGATCTCGAGGCCCCGTTCGACCGTTCGAGGATCGAGATACGGCAGCCTGAAACTCTCCAGCCAGTAACGCGTGGAGGAGTCGAACGCTTCTTGCACGGCTCGCCTCAGTCTGGCACCGCCCAGGGTGGGGTCGGCACGACGAAGGTGACGGGCGATCATCGTCCGCCGGTCCGGACTCGCCACGGCCGCACCGGCACCGAGCACGGGTGAGATCGAGCGGGTGAGGACCGACGGCACACCACGAGCGGCGAGAGCCGCCGCCCGATACCCACCGAGTGTCGCCAGCGACTGCAAACTCGGGCGGCGACGCTGTGTCGTGACCACCGATCAGTCCCGCTGCCGGGTGGGTCGCGAACGCAAGGGAACCGAGGTTCGACGTCGAGCCGTGCGGCTCCGACGCCGATGCTCCCGCCGCTCTCGCCTGAGGTCGATTCGGGCCTGGGTGACCGGAGCGATCTCCGCCTGCTTCCAGACTTTGATGAACCGCTGGACCGCCGTGATCGTGATCAGGACGAGCATGCCCCAGAGGATCCAGGTCAGGGCACCGTCGATCCAGGGGTCGAGCAGGAGTCCGATGCACAGCACCACGATCCGCTCGGCTCGTTCCATCAGCCCGCCCTTGGCCTCGAGTCCGAGCGACTCGGCCTTGGCCCGCTGATAGGAGATGACCGACGAGACGGCCGACACGGCGAACGGCAGCACGGCGAGTCGTGGTTCGTCACCCACGGCGAAGTGGTAGGCGATCCCGCCGAACAGCAACGCATCGGTGACCCGATCGATCGTCGAATCGAAGAACGCGCCGCGCTGACTCGACGAGTTCGAAGCCTTCGCGAGCGCCCCGTCGAGCAGATCGGGCAGGGCGGCGGCGATCACGAGGACGAGACCGAGGTGGAGTCGCCCGGCCGCGATCGCAACCGCGGCGGCAGCGGCCACGACCAGACCGACGACGGTGAGGTGGTCGGGCGTCAGGCGGGTCTGGCGCAATGCTGCGCCGATCGGCTTGACCGCCGCGTCGACCGGGGCCCGTAACTTCCCGTCGAACACGACTCAGCCCTCGGCCCCGGTCGAGGCGGACTGCCACCGCTCGGGGTTGTCCTCGGCGACGAACTCGACGATGCGACCGTCGACGGCGTCGACGAGCACGAGACCGCGACGCTGCGGGGGTTCCTCGGCCGAGTAGCACAGGACCCGCCAGGTCGGACGACTCCGTACGCCGTGCCACACCTGCTGCGCCGAGGCGTGCCCGACCGGGTAGCCGACCGCCTGCTGTGCGGCGACGAGAGCCTGCCGTTCGTCGACCGTCATCCGCCAACCCGATGCGATGCCGAAGGCTCCGAACACGGCCAGCCCGACTCCGATCCAGACGAACCCCTCGTTGACGATCGGCGACGTCTCACCGGCGAACGAACCGAGCACGAGGCACACGATCCCGACGAGGAGGTACATCGCACCCGGGATTCGCCGGCGAGAGTTGTCGGGGAACTCGTACGCACCGGCGAACGCCTCTGCATCGAGGTCGTCGGGCAGCACGTCGCGCTCGGCATCGAGGTCGGGGGAACCGTCCCTGTCGGTCATGATCCGCGAATCCTACCCCGGCCAAGCGGCACGAATCTTCGATGCGGTGGCATCGAGCGGCTCGGGCAAGGTGCGGGTGTTCGCGATCGCCGTCATGAAGTTGGCGTCACCGGTCCATCGGGGCAGCACGTGCACGTGGAGATGCTCCGACACCGAACCGCCGGCCGGCCGGCCGAGGTTGACCCCGACGTTCACACCGTCCGGCCGATACGCGGCCTTGACGGCCCGGACGGCCAGCGTGACCGTCGACCAGATCTCGGTCGACTCGACGTCCGACAGCAGCTCGAGGTCCGCGACTTCACGGTACGGGAGCACCAGGAGATGCCCGGTCCCGTAGGGGTACGCGTTCAAGATCGCGAAGCACGTCGTCCCACGGTGGACGATGTGGGTCTCGACGTCCGGCAGTCCCGACGCGAGGATTCGGCTGAACACGCTGCCGGAACCGCCCGGTTCCGTCCCCGACGGGTCCTGCGCCGTCGACGAAGCCACGTAGGTGGCGCGCCAGCCGCTCCACATCCGTTCGAGCGGCGTCATCGACGTGCACCGTGGACCGAGCCGACCGGGTTCACCCGATCAGGCCTCGAGCGCCTGCCGGGTCGAGGTCGCCACCTCGGCGCCGAAACGGTGGACGAACTCGTCGAGCGACACGCCCCGTTCGACCTCGCCTCCTCGCGGATTGACACCGACGGTTCCGGCCGCGAGGTCGTCGTCGCCGACCACGAGCACGTAGGGGATCTTCTCCAGCTTCGACGACCGGATCCGCTTGCCGAGCTGGTCGTCGGCGGTGATCATGTCGACCCGGCCCCCAGCAGCGGCGATCCGCTCGACCACCGAGCGGGCATACGCCTCGTGGGACGACGACACGGGAAGGACCCGGACCTGGAGCGGTGCCAGCCAGGTCGGGAAAGCACCCGCGTAGTGCTCGACGAGCACTCCGAAGAACCGCTCGATCGACCCGAACAGCGCCCGGTGGAGCATGATCGGACGGTGCCGGTTGTTGTCGGCGCCGACGTACTCGAGGTCGAACCGCTCCGGCAGGTTGAAGTCGGCCTGGATCGTCGAGAGCTGCCACGACCGCCCGATCGCGTCACGGACGTCGATGTCGATCTTCGGGCCGTAGAACGCTGCGTCGCCGTCCTTGACGGCGTAGTCGAGGCCATGGCGCTCGAGGGCGTCGCGCAGCGCCTGGGTCGCCTCGTCCCAGATCTCGTCGGAGCCGACGTACTTGTTCGGGTCCTTCGTCGACAGGTTGAACGTGAACTCGTCGAACCCGAACGCCCGCAGCACCGACAGGACGAAATCCAGCAGGCCGGCGACCTCGTCGGCCATCTGCTCCTTGGTGACGTAGATGTGGCTGTCGTCCTGGGTGAATCCTCGGATCCGGAGCAGACCGTGCAGGGTGCCGGCCCGCTCGTAGCGGTACACGTTCCCGAGCTCGAACAGCCGCAGCGGGAGCTCGCGGTAGCTGCGCTGCCGGCTCTTGAAGATCAGGCAGTGCATCGGGCAGTTCATCGGCTTCATGTAGTACGTGCCGTTGTCCATCTCCATCGGCGGGTACATGCCGTCGGCGTAGAAGTCGAGATGCCCGGAGGTCTGGAAGAGCTTGCCGTTCGCGAGGTGCGGGGTGAACACGAACTCGTAGCCACCCTGCTCGTGCCGGAGACGGCTGTAGTCCTCCATCAGCTTGCGGACGATGGCGCCCTTCGGGTGCCAGACCGCGAGGCCTCCCCCGAGCTCGCTCGGGAAGCTCAGCAGATCGAGTTCGACCGCCAGCTTCCGGTGATCTCGCTTGGCGGCCTCCTCGAGTTGGTGGAGGTGGTCCTCCAGCGCTTGCTTGGACTCCCAGGCCGTGCCGTAGACCCGCTGGAGCATCGGACCCTTCTCGTTGCCGCGCCAGTACGCCCCGGCGACCTTCTGCAGGCGGAAGTGACCGAGACGACCCGTCGACGGCACGTGTGGGCCGACGCACATGTCCACGAAGTCCGGCGAGTTCCGGTAGGCACTCACCACGCCACCGGAGATCTCGGTGGCGTCGACGACATCGCTCGCCTGCTGCCGGAACCGATCGATCAGATCGACCTTGTAGGGCTGATCGGCGAACAGTTCCGCACCCTCGTCCATGGACATCTCGATGCGTTCGAACGGCTGGTCTTCGGCGATGATCCGACGCATCTCTTCCTCGATCGCGGCGAGATCCTCGTCGCTGAAGGTCCGGTCGCCCGGCAAGTCGAAGTCGTAATAGAACCCGTTCTCGATCGCCGGGCCGATGGAGAACTTGGCTCCGGGGAACAACCGGGTCACCGCCTGCGCCATCACGTGGGACGTCGAGTGACGCAGCACGTGGCGACCTTCGGGCGAGTCCTCCGTGATGATCGCCACCGTGGCCCCATCGGGCAGAGGACGGCCGAGATCCGTCTCGACACCGTCCACCACCGCAGCCACCGCTGCCTTGGCGAGGCGGCGACCGATCGAGGCGGCGAGATCGCCCGCGGTCGAACCACCGGGGAGCTCTCGCGCTGATCCGTCGGGGAGGGACACGTTGATGTTCGACATGGCCCCTGCAGCCTACGAGCGACCATCGGTCACGAGTGGACCTCAGGAGGAGATCAACGTCGACTCGGCACCCTCGACCCGGTCGGACACGGCTCCGGGCCGCACCGTTCGGCCATCGTCCTCGGAACTGCCCGCGTAGTGGTTCGCATACACCTGACCGGACAACTCGCGGATCTCGAACATCACCTCGTCGATCATCGATCGCCATGCCAGGTGCTCGGGCCCCCGGCCGACGTACCGCTCGGGTGACACCGGAGGTCCGATGGAGATCCGGCAGGTGCGGCGGATCTTCGGGAATCGGGCGTCGACCGGTTGGATCAGGTCGGTACCCACGATGCCCACCGGCAGGATCGGACACCCGACACGCATCGCCAGGCGAGCGGCACCCGTCCGGCCCTTGTGGAGCACGCCGTCACGGCTCCGGGTCCCCTCCGGATAGATGCCGAAGAGTTCACCGCGGCGCAGGACGGCTTCGGCGGCATCGAGTGCCGCTTCGCTCCTGCTCCCTCCCGACCGATCGATCGGGATCATGCCGAGGGCCGGGAACAACAAGCGGGTCTTCCAGTCGTCGAGGTACTCGGCCTTTCCCACGAAGCTGATGTTCCGTGGCATCGTCAGCATCAGGAACGCCGAGTCCAAGAAGCTGATGTGGTTCGGACACAGGATCGCGGGGCCGTCCGACGGCAGATGCTCGTAGCCGGACCGCTCGATCGTCCACAGCCGCTCGGCGATCGGAGCGAGGACGCGGCGAGACCGGGACTGCAGTCGATTCGCACCCTGGTGAGCGCCCATTCCAGATCATGGTACGACACCGGGGACCGGCCCGCGGCGGGGAGCTCCGAATCGGTGGGTGAGGTCCGCGGACGCGTTCAGAGTCGCACGCCGAGCAGGTCGGCCGCCTGCCTCGTCGCTTCGCCTCGCGCCGCAGCGGCATCGACGGCCATCACGGCGCCGGGCGTGTCCAGGTCGTCGTCGAGGCGTTCCCGGACCTCGTCGAGCACGTCACCGGGCATGCCGTCCGCAGACCGGCGCCACCGATGGAGTCGCTCCGTGTTCCGATCGACGAGACCGTCGTCCCACTCCCACTCGACCCGGTACTGGTGCTCGATCAGTCCGAGTCGGATCGCCATCGGCTCGTAGCGCTCCCGCAACTGGTCGACGAACACGAGGTTGCCGAGGCTCTTCGACATCTTCTCGCCGTTCATGCTGATGAGCGCCGTGTGCATCCAGTGCCGCACGAACGGCTCGCCGGTCGCCGCCTCGGACTGTGCCCGTTCGCACTCGTGATGCGGGAAGATCAGGTCGGCGCCCCCTCCGTGCAGATCGATCGTCGTGCCCAACTCGCGGAGTGCGAGGGCGCTGCACTCGATGTGCCAGCCCGGGCGACCCGGTCCCCACACCGATTCCCACGACGGTTCGTCGGCCGCCGACGGCTGCCAGAGGACGAAATCGAGCGGATGACGCTTGTTCGGATCTTCGACGTTCCCGCCCCGACGCCGGGCGAACTCGACCATGGTCGCCTCGTCGTAGTGACTCACCGAACCGAAGCCCGCCGATCGCGTGACGTCGAAATACACCGATCCGCCCGATTCGTAGGCGAATCCGCGGTCGAGCACCATGCCGATGAAACCCCGGATGTCCGGAATGGCCGACGACGCGCGAGGGGTCGAGGCCACCGGGAGGGCGTTCAGCGCCACCATGTCACGCTCGAAACGCGCCTCCTCGGCAGCGGCCAGATCGAGATAGTGCACTCCCAGTTCGTTCGCCTTGGCGAACAGCGGATCGTCGACATCGGTCACGTTCCGCACACATCGCACCGTGTGTCCCTTGTCGATCAGATGACGCTGCAGGACGTCGTAGGAGATGAACGTCGCCGCATGGCCCAGGTGCGTGGCGTCGTACGGGGTGATGCCGCAGGTGTACATGAGGACCTGCTCCCCCGGTTCGAACGGGACGACCGCCTGACGGGCGGTGTCGAACAGACGGAGCACGGTCACGTCAGCCTGCAACCGCACGCGGGTCCGACTTGATTCCCGTGAGCTTCGGAGCGACCCGTGTCTTGTAGCGGACGTTCAACTGGAGGAGCACCGCCGTGAACGCTTCGATGGCGGTGGCGTTCGACAGTTCGCCGGCGTCGAGCGGACGACAGCCGGGGATCCGCGACACCATCTCGCTGATCGTGTTGACGGCGTCGTAGTCGTCGCCGCAGATGAGCACATCGCTCTCGATCGGTTCGCCGATGTGTCCGAGTTCGGTCGCCGGGAGATGGTGGAACGCTGCCACGACCCGACTCTCCGGCACCGCCGCCTGCACATGGGCGGCGACACTGCCGCGAGGTGGAACGAGCGGCTGGAACTCCTTGCCGACACGGATCAGGGCGTTCGCCATGCTCACCACGATCTTGCCGCGGAGGTCACCGTGGTGGTGTTGCGCGATCGTGGCAGCGGAGTCCCACGGCGTGGCGATCACCACGAGGTCACATGCCGCCGCCGCGTCGTTGTCCCCGTAGCCGAGCACACCGTCCAACTCCGGCCACTGCTCCACGAACGCATCGCGACTCTCCATGGCCCGGTACTTCGAGCGCGACCCGATCACCGCGTGGTACCCGACACTGGCCAGTCGCGCGGCGAGCGCACTGCCGGCCGGACCACTTCCGCCGATCACACCGACCCGCATCGTCGATCGTTCCATCAGCGATCGTTCCCGCATCGGTCGCGACTGCGATCCTCACCCACCGCTTCCATGCGGAGAGCCTTGCACACCGGGGCACCGGCGAGGCAGCCGACGCGGCTACGTTGCGGAACCATGGGAATCCTCGACGGCAAGAAGCTCGTGATCACCGGCGTCCTGACGGATGCGTCGCTGGCCTACGGTGTGGCCCGGATCGCCATCGACGAGGGCGCCGAGGTGGTCCTGACCGGCGCCGGCCGGGCCCTGAGCCTGACGCGGCGCACCGCCCGCAAGCTCGACCCCGAACTTCCGGTGTTCGAGTTCGACGTGACGGTACCGGAGCACGTCGAGTCGGTCCGAGCCGAGGTGGCGTCCACGCTCGGCCGGGTCGACGGCGTCCTCCATGCGATCGGGTTCGCCCCGGCGAGCTGCCTCGGTGACGACTTCTTCGGAGCTCCCTGGGACGACGTGGCCACGGCGATGCACATCTCCACGTACTCACTCAAGACCCTCGCCGACGCCTTCGTCCCGCTGATGCCCGACGGAGGGTCGATCGTCGGCCTCGACTTCGACAATCAGGTCGCCTGGCCGGCATACAACTGGATGGGGGTCGCCAAGTCGGCCCTGCAGTCGCTGTCGCGCTATCTCGCCAGGGAACTCGGGGATCGTCGGATCCGGTGCAATCTGGTCGCCGCCGGACCGGTCCGGACGATGGCGGCCAAGTCCATTCCAGGGTTCGCGTTGTTCGAGGACACGTGGGACGGCCGCGCCCCGCTCGGGTGGGACGTCGACGACCCGACTCCGGTGGCCAAGGCATGCGTGGCGCTCCTGTCCGACTGGTTCCCGGCGACCACCGGCGAGATCGTGCACGTCGACGGCGGCTACCACGCCGTCGGCGCCTGAGCGGTGGCTCGCAGCCACGCTCGGTAGCGTCGATCCGGTGAACCGACTGGTCGACGAACTCTCGCCGTACCTTCGTCAGCACCGCGACCAGCCGGTCGACTGGTATCCGTGGTCGGACGAGGCGTTCGCCCGAGCCCGAGAGCGCGACGTCCCGATCCTGCTCTCCGTCGGGTACGCCGCATGCCACTGGTGCCATGTGATGTCCCACGAATGTTTCGACGACCCCGAGGTCGCCGATGCGATGAACACGGCGTTCGTCAACGTCAAGGTCGACCGCGAGGAACGCCCCGACATCGACGCTGCGTACATGGAGGCGGTCCAGGCGATGACCGGGCGCGGCGGCTGGCCGATGACGGTGCTCCTCCATCCCGACGGCCGACCGTTCTGGGGCGGAACGTACTTCCCACGCGATCGGTTCCTCGAGGTGATCGCTGCGGTACGCGACGCCTGGAGCCACCGCCGGCACGATCTGGAGCAGAACTCCGAGCAACTCCTGTCCGCCGTCGGAGCGAACCACGACACCGCGCCACTCGCTGGCGTCCCCGGACTCGACACGGTGAACTCGATCCTCTCCAAGCTCGCTGGTGCCTTCGATCCCGAATGGGGAGGATTCGGGTCACCACCGAAGTTCCCATCCCCTCACCACCTCGAACTCGTCCTGCGGATCTTCATGTCGAGCCGGAGCGACGACGCCCGCAAGGTCGTGACGACCACGCTCGACGCAATGGCCTCGGGTGGCATGTACGACCACGTGGCCGGTGGCTTCGCACGGTACGCCACCGATCGCCAGTGGCTCGTGCCGCACTTCGAGAAGATGCTCTACGACCAGGCGTTGCTCGTGCGCATCTACCGACAAGCTGCAACGGTCTTCGCGAATCCGACCTACCGACAGGTGGTCGAGGAGACCATCGAGTACGTGCTCCGCGACCTCCGTCATCCCGACGGAGGCTTCTTCTCGGCGCAGGACGCGGATTCGCCCGACGCTTCCGGCCGGCCGGTCGAGGGGCTGTTCGCGACCTGGACGATCGCCGAGGTCGAGTCAGCGCTCGCCGAACTCGACCCCACCGTGATCGCCGCCACTCTCGAGTGGTTCGGAATCGACGAGGCAGGGAACTTCGAAGGACGGTCGATCCCCAATCGGATCCACGCCCGGGGACGGCTCCGACGACCCGACTCGATCGAAACCGCCCGCCAGCAACTGCTCGACGCCCGGAGCCGACGACCGGCCCCACCGCTCGACGACATGGTGATCACCGAGTGGAACGCGCTGTTCCTGCACGCGCTCGCCGACGCAGCCGCCGTGTTCCAGCGAGATGACTGGACAGCGGCGGCCATCGCCAACGGCGAGTTCCTCCTCGACCGGCTCCGAGGCCCGGACGGCCGTTGGTTCCGGAGTTGGCATCCCGACGGGACATCGGCCACTCGCCCCGCGGCCACCTCGGCCGATCTCGCCGCCGTCATCGAAGCGTTCATCCGCCTCCACGAACTGACCGGTCGGGCGAAGTGGATCGACGCCGCACGAAGCGTCGCCGATTCGCTCCTCGATTGGTACTGGGATCCGGTCGACGGTGGCCTGTACACGACACCCGACGACGGCGAGCAACTGTTCGTCCGTCGCAAGGACCTCCTCGATGACGCCACGCCCTCGGCGAACTCGACGGCGGCCAACGGCCTATTCCGCCTCGCCGCCCTGACGGGCGAGCAGCGATACGCGAACCAGGCCGACCGGATCCTGCAGGTCCTGGGTGCGGTCGCCGAGCGAATGCCCGGTGCGATGTCGAACGGGCTACTCGCGATCGAACTCCGCCACCGCGGCCTCGTCGAACTGGCGATCGTCGGCGATGCACCCCGGCTCGTGCGAGTCGCTCACCAGGTCTGGCGCCCCGACCTCGTGCTGACCTGGGGAGAGCCGTTCGACTCACCGCTGTGGCACCAGCGCACCGACGGGATGGCCTACCTGTGTCGCGGCTCGGTGTGCGAACGTCCGGTCGACACCCCGGAGGCGCTGTTCGAACAGATCGCCGGAACCCCTCTCCCCGAAGGCATCCGACTCTGAGCAGCGGTCACCAACCTCCCCGGTGGACCACGTCGCCGAGTCCACGACGAGGGCGCGTTGCACTCCGCCCGGGTCGGACGTCGAGCGCCTCGTCCCGGTACCCGAGTGCCACGGCACCGATCAGCTCGACGTGCTCGGGAATCCCCAAGCGAGTCACCAGATCCTCGGCGCCGCGGAAGACCCCGAAGAAGAGCGCTCCGAGGCCACGGTCCTCGGCCCCGAGGAGCAGCGTCATCACGGCCATGGACACATCGACCGTCCAGTACGGGACCGGCCATGCGGCCACGCCGGCACCGAGGCCGGTTCCGGCCTTGTCCGGTTCTGCGTAGCGCTCGACGTACGCAGCAGGGTCGGCGAACGGCAGCACGATGACCGGCGCCCGGAGCAGCCCGGGCCACGCGAACGTCGATCGCCGCTCGGGTGGGAGCGTCGTGTCCCAGAACCGAGACGTTTCGTCACCCTCCAGGACGACGAAATGCCACCCCTGGGACTTCCCGGCACTCGGCGCTCGGCACGCCAGGGCCAGGAGTTCGTCGAGCAGTCCGGACGGGACGGGACGATCGGAGAACGCCCGCGTCATGCGCCGACGACGCACGACGTCGTCGAACTCCGTCATCGGCGGTGGACCGCCGTCAGCGACGGCCGAGTTTGACGAGGTCCTCGGCCATCGTCCAGCCGTACACGACCATGGCCTCGCCACGAGACGCGTCGAGCGTCTCGAACATCGCCACCACGTCGGCATCGAGCCGATCGGGCTTCGCCGACTCGTGGTCGAGGAATCCACCGTGGGAGTTCCGGGCCACGAAGGTGGCGGCGTCGTACTGCTGCTCGACGCCGAATCGCTTGGCGAGACGGCGTCCCCATGCGCGCTCCTCCCCGACGGCACGGCTTCCCGGCGACGGTGTCACGTCGTCGAGCTTGTCGAACGCCTCGAGCCCGTCGGCCCGGACGAACCGGGAACCGATCACGACGTCCTCGTCCGGGAACGCCATCAGGGCCCGGTGGAACGCTTCTCCCATCAATCCGCGCAACACGGTGTCGCGCTTGGAGTGGCGACGAACGCTGAGCATTCCGACCAACACACACGGCGTCCCGCCGATGCGCTCGAGCGTCGAGAACATGAAGCCGTGCAGCTTGCCGTCGATCCGGGCGACCGTCGCGAGGACCCAGTCCTCCTTGGCCTTCGAGATCGCGCCGATGTCGAAGGCTCCCTCGATCGAACCCATCTCGTCGAGATCGGTGTCGGTCAGCGAACTGGCATCGGTGGTGGTGACTACAGGCGACATTTCCCCTCTCCCGGCTGGTCTCGGTGACACCATTGTGCCAGGGATGAACCGGCCTCGGGCAAAGCGGCCGATCCTCGTCGCGATCGCGATGCTCAGAGCTGGACCGCGTCGTGGCCGAAGGCCATCCGGAGCTCGCCGACCGATCGGTCGATGTCGACCCGGAACTCGTCGGCGAGCCGGAGCACTTTGCCGTTCCCGATGTCGATCTGGACGACCGAGTCACCCGGGTGGTCGCCGAGGATCCGCTTCAAACGTCCGACCGTCACCTCGTCGAGCGTGTGGCTCGGCAGCACGAGGCGCAACGGAGGTGCCGGCCCGTCGCCCAGGCCCGTGAGCACCTCGACGAACTGTGCGACGAGGCCGAACCGCGATTCGTCGCGCTTGTCCAGACGCCCCTTCACGGACACGATCGCATCGTCTTCGAGCTTGTGACCGATCTCCACCAGGGTTCGCGGGAACACGGTCACCTCGATCGATGCCTCGAGATCTTCGAGCACGAACACCGCCATCTGGTCACCCTTCTTGGTGAACTTCCGACCGAGTCCGGTGATCACACCCCCGACCGTCACCGAGACACCGTCGTCCATCGTCTCGAGGTCGGCCAACTGATGCTCCACCTTCCGTCGGAGCGCCGCCTCGACACCGAACAGCGGATGATCCGACACGTACAGACCGAGCATCTCCTTTTCGTGGCGGAGTCGATCTCCCTTGTCGAACTCGATGTCGGGGATCGGGAGTCGCTCGTCGAACGAACCCGCCGTCGACGTCTCCTCGGTGGCCGCCCAGTCGCCGAAGAGGCTCATCACCCCTTTCTCGCGTTCTCGGCGCCGTTCGATCGTGGCGTCGAGGATCGGCTCGAAGGCGGCGAGCAGGCCCCGGCGAGGATGTCCGAGACGGTCGAACGCCCCGGCCTTGATCATGGACTCGACCGTTCGACGATTGAGCACCTGCTCCGGTACCCGTTCGGCGAAGTCGTAGAAGTCTCCGTACTCGCCGTTCTCCGTCCGTTCGGAGATCAACTGCTCGACCAGACCCTCGCCCACGTTGCGGACCGCCGAGAGGCCGAAGGTGATCACACCCGGACTCCCGATCGGCAAGGACACGTCGGACGGCGCCCGCTCGGCCGGAATCGCACCGAAGTTCATCATCGACCGGTTGATGTCGGGAGGAAGGACCTTGATGCCTGCCGATCGGCAATCGGACAGGTAGACGGCCGCCTTGTCGAGATTGCTCTTGACGCTCGTCAGCAAGCAGGCGAAGTACTCCACCGGGTAGTGCGCCTTCAGGTAGGCGGTCTGATACGTGACCAGGCCGTACCCGAACGTGTGACTCTTGTTGAACGCGTAGTCGGCGAACTTCTCGATGATGTCGAACAGCGACTCGCCCAGGGCTCGGCCGTACCCCGTCCGCTCGACCCCGGCCTCGAACGCATCGCGCTCTTTGGCCATCATTTCGCGGATCTTCTTGCCGCAGGCCTTGCGGAGGTTGTCCGCCTCGGCGAGGGAATAGCCGGCGAACTTCTGCGCGACCCGCATCACCGATTCCTGGTAGATCATCAGGCCGTACGTGTCGTCGAGCACGTCCTTCGCGTCGTCGTGGAAGTATTCGACCGGTTTGCGACCGTTCTTGCGGTCGGCGAAGTCGTAGTGCATGTTGACGCTCATCGGCCCCGGCCGATACAGCGCGAGCACGGCGCTGACGTCCTCGAAGGTCGTGGGTGCCATCGCCTTGAGCAATTGCCGCATCGGCGGGGACTCCAACTGGAACACGCCGATCGTGTCGCCTCGAGCGAGGAGGTCGAACGTCGCCCGGTCGTCGAGGGGAACCCGGTCGATGTCGAACGTCGGATCCCGGTCGGTCCGGATCATCGCCTGGGTGTCGGTGATGACGTCGAGGTTCCGCAGCCGAGGAAATCCATCTTCAGGAGGCCGAGTTCCTCGACGCCGTGCATCTCGTACTGCGTGACGACCGGAGCGTCCGCCGGGTCCTGCCCCGATTCGGGCTTGCGTTGGATCGGGAGGTAGTGGGTCACCGGCTCCTTCGTGATGACCACCGCAGCCGCGTGGATCCCGTCGGACCGCTTGAGCCCTTCGAGGCCCTTCGCCACGTCGACGACGCGTTTCACGTCCGGATCCGCGTCGTACATCGACCGGAGGTCGCTCGCCGCCTTGTACCCGTCGGCGTACTTCTCGCTCGGCTCGAAGCAGTACTTCAACGGGGTGTCGCGTCCCATCACGAGCGGAGGCATCGCCTTCGCGATGCGATCCCCGACCACGTACGGGTACCCGAGCACCCGGGCTGCGTCACGAACGGCATTTCGAGCCTTGATCGTCCCGAAGGTGATGATCTGCGCGACGTGGTCCCGGCCGTACCGGTCGGCGGCGTATCGGATCATCTGGTCGCGATAGCGGGAGTCGAAGTCCATGTCGATGTCGGGCATCGAGATCCGACTCGGGTTGAGGAACCGCTCGAACAGCAAGTCGTACCGGATCGGGTCGAGGTCGGTGATCCGGAGGCAGTACGCGACCGCGCAGCCGGCCGCCGACCCTCGTCCCGGTCCGACCCGGATCCCGGATTCGCGTGCGTACCGGATCAGGTCCCAGGTGATGAGGAAGTACGACGCGAACCCCATGTCGTTGATGACCTTGAGCTCGTATGCGACCCGCTCGACGACCGACGGAGGCAGGTCGTCGCCCCACCGCCGCCGGGCTCCCTCCCACGTGAGGTGGTCGAGGTACTCCCGATCCGTCGCAAACCCCTCGGGAAGCGGGAAATCGGGGAGCAGTGCGTCCCCGAAGGTGATGTCGAGTTCGGCGCGCTCGGCGATCCACAGGGTGTTGTCACACGCCTCGGGGACCTCCCGGAACAGGTGCCGCATCTCCGCCGACGATTTGAGGTAGTGCTCCTGGCCTTCGAACTTGAACCGCTTCGGGTCCGAGATCAGCGCACCGGTCTGGACGCAGAGCAGCGCGTCATGGGACTCGTGGTCGTCGCGATGCGTGTAGTGGCTGTCGTTGGTGGCCAGGAGCGGTGCTCCGATCCGCTTCGCCAGCTCGATCAACTGTGGGTTGGTGTCACGCTGGGCTTCGAGTCCGTGATCCTGGAGTTCGACGAAGAGGTTGTCGCGACCGAAGATGTCCTGCAGGCGGCCGGCGCGTTCGAGTGCGCCGCGTTCGTCGCCCTTGAGCAGCGCCTGGAGCACGTGGCCGCCGAGACACCCGGTGGTCGCGATCAGGCCGGTCGAGTACTTCTCGAGGAGTTCCCAGTCCATCCGCGGCTTGTAGTAGTAGCCCTCCAGGAACGCCAGGCTCGAGAGTTGGATCAGGTTGCGGTAGCCGATCTCGTTCTCGGCGAGCAGGGTGAGGTGGTAGTAGAGCTTCGCCCCACCTTCGGTGTCGCCGCCGGAATCATCGAGTCGGCCCCGCCGTGTCGGACGCTCGGACCGGTGATCGTGGGCCATGTACGCCTCGGTACCGATGATCGGCTTGATGCCCTGCTTCCGGCACTCCTTGTAGAACTCGAGCGTTCCGTACATGTTTCCGTGATCGGTGATCCCGATCGCCGGCTGACCGTCACCGACGGCTTTCGCGACCAGGTCGTCGAGGCGCGCCGCGCCGTCGAGCATGGAGAACTCGGTGTGGACGTGGAGGTGGGTGAACGAATCGGATGGCATCTTCGGAGCGGCGAATCACACAGGAGTGATTCGCGAACCTACCAGAGCCTGCCCACCGTCGGGCCCGGCGACCGGACGTCCCACCCGCGAGAATGAACGCATGGCGACCGACGACCGGACCGTGCATCGCGAACTCGGCTTCTACACGCTCGCCGGTGGAGCCCGCGATCCGCGAGCACTCGTGGACGAGTGCATCGCGGCGGAACGACTCGGCTTCGGCTCGGTGTTCATCAGCGAGCGCTTCGACGTGAAGGAGGCGATGGTCCTCGCCGGAGCGGTGGCCGTGGCATCGTCGCGTCTCCAGATCATCACCGCTGCCACGAACCACACCACCCGCCACCCGATGGTCACCGCTGCCTCCGCGACCACCCTGCACCGATTGACCGGCGGCCGCTTCGTCCTCGGTCTCGGGCGCGGTATCGCACCTCTGTTCGACGCCATCGGTCTCCCACCCATCACCACCGCCGGCATGGAGGAGTTCGCCGGGGTCGTGCGACGACTCTGGCGAGGTGAGACGATCGTCGGCCACGACGGCGCCATCGGGCGGTATCCGATGCTGCGACTCGATCCGACCTTCGACGAGCAGATCCCACTCGGCATCGTGGCGTTCGGTCCCCGCACACTCGATCTGGGCGGTCGGGTGTTCGATCACGTGATCCTGCACACGTTCTTCACCGACGAGACCCTCCAGCGGTCGGTGGACACCGTCAAACGAGCGGCGGCGAGCGTCGGGCGCGATCCGGCGACCGTCACCGTCTGGTCGTGCTGCGCGACGGTCCCGGACCACCTTCCGGAGCCCGTGGTGCTGATGAAGACGGTCGGGCGTCTCGCGACCTACCTCCAGGCGTACGGCGATCTGCTCGTCGCCACCAATCGATGGGATCCGCAGGTTCTCGACCGCTTCCGGGCCGATCCGCTCGTACGTTCGATGCGTGGGGCGATCGACGTCGCCGCCACGACCTCCGAACTCGAGCACATCGCCGAACTCCTCCCGTCGGAGTGGCTGGCGCCGGCAGCGACCGGAAGCGCTGAGCAGTGCGCCGGCGAGGTGCGGCGCCAGCGGGCACTCGGTGCCGATGCGGTGATCATGCACGGCTCGACCCCGACCGAACTCGCACCCGTCGTGGAGGCGTACGACCGTCTCGTGTCCGACATGCAGCGACCGGGCGAGACGACGGATCAGAGGTAAGTGCCGGGTCGCTCCAGCCGCGGACCGACACCGGCCCCCGGATCGACGCCGCCGTTCGGGAGCTGTCGCATCTGTTCCAGTTGATGCCGGGCGGCGAGTTGCTGCGCGAACAGCGTGGCCTGGATGCCGTGGAACAGTCCCTCGAGCCATCCGACCAGCTGGGCCTGGGCGATTCGGAGTTCGGCATCCGTCGGGATCGATTCGTCATCGAATGGGAGTGCGAGCATCCGGAGTTCGTCCTGGAGGTCCGGCGACAACGCATCGGCCAACTCGGTCACCGATCGTTCGTACACCTCGGCCAACCGTTCTCGGCTCGCGTCGTCGAGCGGAGCCGCCCGGACCTCCTCGAGCAACTGCTTCACCATCGAGCCGATGCGCATCACCTTCGCCGGTTCGGTCACCGCCCCCGGGGTGCTGTCCGAGTCGACCACGCCGATCAGTTCGCCGTGCTCGACCGGCCCGCCGGCCCGATCGCCGTCACCTGTCGGTGCGTCAGTGGTCATCATGCCTCCGTTCGAGATGCGTGTCGTGGTCCCATCGGGTGCGATCCCGGGGAGCCATCGGGAGTTCCGTCATCGCCGACCTCCGGCCAGGAGCGGGACCAGCATCTCGGCACCGGTGAGCGACCCGTGCCGACACACGAGGTCGAACGGTCCGCCATCGTCCGGATCGTGATAGCTGACCGGCGCTCGGGCCACGAGTGCGACGTCGCCCAGCCTGGCCGCCACCGGCGGCGACACCACCGGGCCGAGCCATCCTTCGTCGACGATCTCGTCGCGCGTCCGCACCCAGGCCGTCGCGCCGAACTCCTCGGTGGCTGCAGCGAGCAGTTCATCGGTCGCTCCTCGACGAGCGTGGAGCCACCGGAACCGGCCCTCACCCGATTGCAGAGCGACGAGGGACGACAACGAGGGACTCGGGTACACGATCGCGTTCCCCACCTGCACCTGCCCGTGATCGGCCGTCACGAGCAAGACGGCTCCGGGCGGGAGTACGTCGAGCACGTCACCCACGAGCCGATCCGCAGCAAGGAGCTCCGCATCGTAGAACTCGCCGAAGCCTCGCTCGTGCGCGATGCGGTCCACCCCGGCGTAGTAGGCGTACACGAACCGCTCGCCGGCGAGCAGTTCGCGGCGCACTTCGACCACGAGCGACGACACCGCACGGACACCGACCGGACGACTCCCGCGCAAGTGCGCCTCGCTGAACGCCGTGCCGCACAACTCGACCGGGCTGACCACCGGTACGGAACGCCCGATGAACGCCGGGTAGGGCTGGACGTCGGCCGGCGGCTGCGAACGACGGCGATCCGCACCGTCGTGTGCCCACCGGAGCGTGTTGACGACCTCGCCCGACAGCACCATGCGGTACCCGACCACCCCGTGCTCGCCAGGTGTCAGACCGGTCGTGATCGACGTCAACGCCGTCGCCGTCGTACTCGGAGCCACGGTGGTGATCGGCCGTCCCTCCATCGCCGAGAGGACGGGAGCGACATGGCGGCGCTCGGCCAACTGCTCCCACCCGAGGCCGTCGAGCACCAGGAGGACCACCTGTCCCGCCCCCCGGACGCACTCGGGCATCCAGTCCGGCAGGTGTTCGCCCCACGAACTCGGCCCGAGGAGCGCCGGCACGAGCGACCTGACGTTCGGCCCCGAGTACTCGGGGAGCACCGGTCGGGACGCTCCCGCCGTCGGATCCAGATCATCGGTGTCCACTCGCCCCACAGTCCACCATCTCCGGGCCCGACAGGCCAAGCAGACCGGACGACGGGTCATCGATCGGTCGGCGGGGCATCCCGGCGGACACCCCGACCACCTACGCTGTGCGACGTGCGAGTGTCGACGAGAGGTGACTACGCCTGCAGGGCGCTGCTGTCACTCGCTCTCCGGCACGACGATCGCGGGCCGACGTCGGTACGAGACATCGCAGAGCGCACGGGACTCCCCCAGCCCTACCTCGAACAGATCCTCCTCGCTCTGAAGGGCGCCGGCCTCGTGAGGTCGAAACGCGGCGTCGGTGGCGGATACGTGCTCGCCCGTCCCCCCGAGCAGATCCTCCTGTCCGAGATCCTGTCCGCGGTCGACGGCCCGATCGCCCTCGGCGATTTCGGCGAACCGCATGCCGATGGGGCGTGCGATCACGAGGGGCAGTGTGTGTTGCTGGCGATCTGGAACCAAGCCGGCGACGTGATGCGCGAGTACCTCGAGGGGTTCACGCTCGCCGGAATCGCCAGTGTCGCTCAGGGAGAGGCCGCCTGGCCGACCTGAATCTCACTCCGGGGACACGGGCCTGAGTGAGGCGAGTCGGGTTGCGAGGTCGCTCGCGAGCTCGCTCCTGAACGTCACACGTTCACCCGTCGTCGGATGATCGACGGCGAGTTCGAATGCGTGCAGGAACGGTCGGGTCACCTGCAGCGTCGGTCGACGCTGGCCGTAGACCGGGTCACCCACGAGCGGGTGACCGATCGAACTGAGGTGGACCCGGATCTGGTGGGTGCGTCCGGTTTCGAGATGACACTCGAGCAACGCCAGCTCTGCCGGGCGATCGAATCGCTCCAGCACCCGGTACTCCGTCCGCGCCCGTCGTCCGTCGGCGACGACGGCCATCCGAGTCGGCTCTCGCCTCGACCGCCCGATCGGCGCGTCGATGATCCCGTGAGGAGCATCCGGATGTCCCCAGACCAGTGCGAGATAGGCGCGTGTCGCCTCGTGCGAAGCGAACTGCTCGGCCAGCACCGTCGCCGCATCCTGCGTTCGTGCCACGACCAGCAGGCCGGAACTCCCGGCGTCGAGTCGGTGGACGATGCCGGGCCGCTCGGGTGCACCGACGCTCGCGACTTCGGGGAACCTCGAGAGCAGACCGTTGACCAACGTCCCGTCCGGATTGCCCGCGCCCGGATGCACGACCAGTCCGGCAGGTTTGTCGACGACGATGATCGCCTCGTCGACGTGGACCACGTCGAACACGACCGCCGGGTCCGCGGCGGGAGCGGACTCCACCGGGATCATGTCGGGATCGATCGCCAGCACCTGTCCCGCCTCGAGCCGCACCTTGCCCGACGCACTCGGCGTGTCGTCGACCTCGACCCCACCGGCAGCGATCACCGCGGCCGCCGTCGACCGACTCACGTCGAGGACGAACGCCACGACCCGGTCCAAGCGCTCACCGGCGAGCGCAGATGGTACGACCTCGACGATCATGCAGCGTCCCCCTGCCGAGGAGCCTCCCTGACCGAAGCGAGCACGAGGAGTGCCCCGCCGATCGTGATACCCATGTCGGCGAAGTTGAAGATCGGGAACCACTGGAAGTCGATGAAGTCGACGACCCCGCCGCGGAGCCAACCCTCCTGCCGGAACAGACGATCGATGATGTTGCCGATCGCTCCACCGATGATGAGACCGACTGCCAGGTCGCTGAGACGACCAGGTTGCCGTCGGATCCCCAGGAGCAGGCCGACCACGACGACCAGGGCGACGACACCGATGATCGGACCTGCACCGTCGCCGAGGCCGAATGCCATCCCGCGGTTGAACGACAGGTTCAAGCGAAGGGTCCAGACGAGATCGATGTCCCGGTCGACCAGGGCGTCGACCGCCCACGACTTGGTGATCTGGTCGACGGCGACCAGCGATCCGGCCACCAGGGCCCAGCCACGCAGGTCGCGTGGCAGTCGCCTCATCGCCGTCCGATCCCGCCGACCTTCTCCTCGACCAGCACCGATGCCCAAGGGATCGCCTCGAGACGCTCGCGCGGGATCGGACGAGCGGACGCGGTCGAGTACCCGTACGTGCCCTGAGCGATCCGGGCGAGCGCCGCATCGATCTCGGCGACGACTTCTCGCGCTTGAGCGCTGAGCGCCAGGTCGCGTTCGCGTTCGACGACCATGGTGTCGCCCTCGCCACCCTCGTCGTCGAACTGGACGTCACCCATCTCGGCTTCTTCCACCAACTGATGGGCCTCTTCCTCCAGTCGGCGCGCCTGGCCGGTGAGTCGGGTGCGTTCCTCCTCGAGTTGGCCGTGCATCGCCTTCACGAACGCCAGGTCGAAATCCTTCGTGTACCCGACGCCGTCCTTGCTGAATCGAGGCTTCGGGAGCACCGGCCCGTCGACCGCCGCCGGGGCCGGGGCCACCTTCTTCGCCGGGGCCACCTTCTTCGCCGGGGCCACCTTCTTCG
>JBMUCX010000030.1:0-28743 GCA_049458915.1 Ilumatobacteraceae bacterium | reverse complement strand
CCGCCTTCTTCGCCGGGGCCGCCTTCTTGGCCGGGGCCGCCTTCTTCGCCGGAGCCGCCTTCTTCGCCTTCTTGCTGCTCGAACCCGCCACGGATGACACCTCCCGACCGATGTGGACCACGGACCCTACCCGGTCGAGGTCCTGAAAATGACGCTCCAACCGGGACTCTTGCCCGGTCCCGACGGTCGAGAGCGAGTGCGCCCCGGGTCGAGCGTGCAGCACCACTCGGCCCGTCAGATCCGCTCGACGGCGACCTCGACACCTCCCTGGGACGCGACGAGCGCCGAGCCCTCGACCGCCAACGTCTCGGTCATCACGAGTTCGCGGTGGGCCTCGAACGCCTCGACGAGTTCGACCGGGCCCGTCACGTGGAGCCGGATCCGGTCCGAAACGTCGAATGCCGCATCACGTCGCGCCTGCTGGATCTGACGAATCAGGTCCCGGGCCGCCCCCTCTCGCTCGAGTTCGGGGGTGACCTCGGTGTCGAGCACCACCAATCCGTCCGACGAGCGGAGGGTCGCCACGGAGCCACCCCCGGCGGAGACCAGCCGGAAGTCGAACTCACCCGGCAGGAGTTCGACTCCCCCGACCACCGCGCGGTCTCCCTCGACGGTCCAGTCCCCCGCCTTGTGTGCCGCGATCACGGCCTGCGTCCGCCCTCCGAGTCGCGGTCCGAGTGTCCGAGGATTGACGACGAGTTCACGCCGCCCGTACCTGGCGACATCGGTGGTCAACTCGACCTGCTTGACGTTCAGTTCGTCCCGGATGATGTCGACGTGCGGGAGCAGCGACTCGGCCCCCGGGACGGCCACGATGGCACTCGCCAGCGGAAGTCGGACCCGCAACCCTTCGGCCTTGCGAATCGACAGCAAGGTCGAGCAGGCGTCACGAACCTGGTTCATCGACGCCCGCAACTCCGGGTCGATCGGGAAGTTCGCAGCCGTCGGCCAGTCCCGGAGGTGGACGCTCGGTTCGTCGTCGCCGACGAGCCCGGTGTGGACGTGATCGGAGATCAACGGCAGCAACGGCGCGGTCACCTGGGAGAGGGTCACGAGGGCCGTGTGCAGCGTGTCGATCGCATCGCGATCGCCCGCCCAGAAGCGGTCCCGACTCCGCCGGATGTACCAGTTCGTGAGGGTGTCGAGGAATCCGAGGATCGACTCGCAGGCGGCGAAGAGGTCGTAACCGTCGAGCTGCTCGGTGGTCACCTCGACGAGCACGCGGAGTTCGCCGAGCACGTAACGATCGAGCACGTCCTGCTGGTCGGTCCGGAAGCTTCCGCGCCCGCCTGCGGCGTTCGCGTAGAGCGTCAGGAAGTAGTACGCGTTCCAGTACGGCAGGATCACCTGGCGAACCGTGTCGCGCATTCCGCTCTCGGTCACGGAGAAGTCGGCACCGCGGAGGATCGGCGACGACAGCAGGTACCACCGCATCGCGTCGGACCCGTACACGTCGAACATCTCGTTCGGATCCGGGTAGTTGCGCAGCGACTTCGACATCTTCCGGCCGTCGTCGCCGAGGACGATCCCGTGACTGACACACGACGAGAACGCCGGCCGATCGAAGAGGGCCGTCGCCAGCACGTGCATCGTGTAGAACCAGCCACGCGTCTGTCCGATGTACTCGACGATGAAGTCACCCGGGTAGTGGTGCTCGAACCACTCGGCGTTCTCGAACGGATAGTGGACCTGAGCGAACGGCATCGAACCCGACTCGAACCAGCAGTCGAGGACCTCGGGGACACGACGCATCATCGACCGGCCCGACGGATCGTCCGGATTCGGACGAATCAACTCGTCGACCGCAGGACGATGGAGATCGGTCACCCGCACCCCGAAGTCGCGTTCGAGTTCGTCGAGTGATCCGTAGACGTCGATGCGCGGATGGTCCGGGTCATCGCTCTTCCAGACCGGGATCGGCGAACCCCAGAAGCGGTTCCGACTGATCGCCCAATCGCGGGCGTTCTCGAGCCACTTGCCGAACGACCCCTCCTTGATGTGCTCGGGGACCCAGGTGATCTGTCGGTTGAGTTCGACCATTCGGTCCTTGATCGCCGTCACCTTGACGAACCACGACGACACCGCCCGATAAACGAGCGGCTGGTCACATCGCCAGCAGTGCGGATACGAGTGGTCGTACGTCTCGTGACGGAGCACGACACCGCGTTCCTTCAGTGCCCGGATCACCGCAGGGTTCGCGTCGAAGACGTGCTCACCCGCCCACTCGCCGATCTCGGCCGTGTACCGACCGTGCTCGTCCATCGGACAGATGGTCGGGATACCGGCCGCCGTACAGGCGTTCTGGTCCTCCTCGCCGAACCCGGGCGCCATGTGGACGACGCCCGTCCCGTCGTCCGTCGACACGAACTCCCCGGCGAGGACCCGGAACGCCGCTCCCGTTCCGAATCGCTCGCTGTCAGCGAAGAAGTCGAACAGTGGCTCGTAGCGACGGCCGACCAACTCCGAGCCGAGCATCGTCCCGACGACCGTCGCTCCCTCCAACTCGCGCTCGTAGGCGGCGAGTCGAGAACTCGCCAGGACCCACCGGTCGCCGCCGTGCTCCACGACGCTGTACTCGATGTCGGGGCCGACCGCGAGCGCCAGGTTCGACGGAAGGGTCCAAGGCGTCGTCGTCCAGGCGAGGATCCGTTCGCCCGACTCGAGTCGGAAGCCGACGGTCAGCGCCGGGTCCTGACGGTCTCGATACACATCGTCCATGCGGGTCTCGGTGTTGCTCAGCGGCGTTTCGCACCGCCAGCAGTAGGCGAGCACCCGGAAGCCTTCGTACATGAGGCCCTGGTCCCAGAGGCGCTTCAGCGCCCACATCACCGACTCCATGTAGTCGAGATCGAGGGTCTTGTAATCGTGGTCGAAGTCGACCCAGCGGGCCTGACGGGTCACGTACGAGCGCCACTCGTCGGTGTACCGCAGCACGCTCGCCCGACAGGCATCGTTGAACGCCTCGACCCCGAACCGGAGGATCTCCGGATGGCCCGAGATGCCGAGTTCCTTCTCGGCTTGGACCTCGGCCGGCAGCCCGTGGCAATCCCAGCCGAACCGACGCTCGACCCGCTGCCCCCGCATCGTTCGATAGCGGGGCACCGCATCCTTCACGTAGCCGGTGAGCAGGTGGCCGTAGTGCGGGAGTCCGTTGGCGAACGGCGGTCCGTCGTAGAAGACGAACTCGTTCGAACCGTCGGGACCGGCTTCACGCTGGTCGACCGAGCGCTCGAACGTCCGGTCCCGTTCCCATCGCTCGAGCACGTCGAGTTCGACGGCCGGCAGGTCGGGCTGAGACGGCACGACCGGATAGCGCTGCTCTGATCGGGGTTCGCTGGTCACGATGGCTCCTCGGATGTCTCGGTTCGTGAGGGACGAGCCACGGCCCGCGGTACCACCCTGCATTGCCGGACCAACCTCGACCCGGCCACTCGATTCCTCCAGCGATCACGGGCTGAACCCGTCCGGTTCTACTGGGACGACGGCCGGAGCCTTCATCCGTTCTTCCGGAGGCTCGGAGGTGATCGCCTCGTCAACGCCGCTGACGGCGAGGATACCGCCCGGGCACCGGCGACGGAACCGAGTCGCTCGGCGATCGATCTCGTCAGTTCGGAGGGAGGCGCAACTCGGTGGTCGGCTCGAACTCACCGGTGTCATCGAACTCGCCGACGGTCGGAGGCGGTGTCGAATCGAGGAGTCCTGCGATCGACAGGCGCAGCGTGCCGAGTTCATCGGCCGTCGGACGATCCGGTTCGGGTCCATCCGACGAGTGGTCCGGCCGACGGGAGCGGGCCGCGAGGTCCTGGAGCGACACGGTCTCGGAGGGCGGCTCCTCCGGCTCGATCAACCGGGGCGGCTCACGATCGAGCGGAGCGGTGTCGTCGACCACCCGCGGATCGGGCTCGTTCGCAGCGGGCGCTGATGTCGTCGCGTGGTCGTCGGCGGCATCGGCCACATCGACCGGCACGGCAGGCACATCGACCGGATCCGGCACATCGGCCGCATCCGACACATCGGCCGCATCGGGAGGGGCGATCACATCAGGAGTGTCGGCCGCATCGGGAAGGTCGATCGACGACGCGTCGGCCACTACCTCGCCCGAATCGGCCAGGACCGGAGGTGGAACCGCGCCGAGTCCACCGGGGATTCGCTCACACAGGATCTCGAGTTGCCGCGCGGCACCGCGCAGTCGCTCACGCTGTTCGACGAGGAACTTTTCGACCTGGTCGACATCACCGACCAGGGCTTCACGTCGAGCGAGCAGCGAAGCGACTTCGTCGACAGCGCGCCGACGCTCGTCCTCGTCGGCACGCCGAGCGTTCTCCTTGGCCGTCTCCACGAGTTCATCGGCACGTGCCGTCGCCGTCGCCACCAACTGCCGCGCTTCGGACGTTGCCGCAGCCCGGACCCGCTCCGATTCGACGTCGGCGTCGTTCCTGATCCGCTCGGCCTCGGCCCGAGCTTCCTCGACCGCCGCATCGGCGGCGCGCTGCGCCATGAGCAGCGTCCGGGTGATGGTCTCGGCATTGGCCTCACCGACCGCCTTGTCGGCCGACCCGGACTGATCGCTCAGACGCGCCACGGCCGCCCGCGCCCGCGCCTCCATCGCCGTGGCCTGCGAGAGGGCCCGGTCGACGACCTGGGCCACCTCGGCGAGGAACTGATCGACCTCCTCGATGTCGTAGCCCCGGCGGACATACCGGAAGCTCGCGGATGCGATGTCGCTCGGCGTGAGGTCGGTCGTCGGTCGGCGTGAGTCGTCGTGGGTCATGGTCGATCGTCGTATCCATCTTGGCGAGTGGTGGGTGCGGTCGGCTTCAGGAGATAGACACCGTTCGCGACCTTCTCCATCGATCCGTCGAGTCCGTAGCACAGCCCGCTGGCGAAATCGATCAGCCGTCGCGCCACCTCGCGATCGGATCCCTCGAGGTTCATGATCACCGGCTGCCCCTCCTTGAACCGATCGGCCACTTCCTGGGCCTGGTCGAATCGCCTCGGTCGGACCGTCACCGGCTCGCCGCTCGGCACCGGCACCACCCGCGTCGCACGTTGCGGGCGGACATGGGTCTCGGAGTCGTCGCGATCCCGTCGAGCTTGGGAAGGATCGAAGTCCCGCGAGGGGAACGTCGGTCGACTCGGCAGGGTTCGTACGACTCCTTCGTTGCCGAAATCATCCCGCGGACCGCGTTGCGAGCGGACGTCGGGCTCGTTGCCCCGGATCGGTTGTTGGCCCTCGTAGTCGTAGTCGTCGTCGTAGTCGTACGCGTCATCAGGGCCCAAGCCCAGATAATCCAACGTCCGCTTGAAGATCGACATGCCGAGTACTCCTCCTCCTGGAGATGCTACCCCTCGCGAGGCGTGCGATCGGTCACAGGTCGCTCGCCGAACAGAGCACTCCCCACACGGATCTGGGTCGAGCCCTCCTCGACCGCGACCTCGAGGTCGGCCGTCATGCCCATCGAGCACTGCTCGAGCCCGTACTGCGACGCTGCTGCGCGAACCGTCCGGAACCCTGCTCGGGCCGCCTCGGGCCCGCCGACCGTCGGACCGACCGTCATCAACCCGACCAGTAGGAGCGGGAGACGTCGGACATGGCGAACCAGGTCGTCGAGGTCCTCGATCGCGCAGCCGCCCTTGCCCGGCTCGCCGCTCGTGTCGACTTGGAGCATCACGCTCGCTCCGGGGTCACGCCTCGCGATCTCGTCGGCCAACCGGGCACGATCGACGCTTTCGTAGACCGCCACCAGTCCGGCGAGCTGGCGAACCTTGTTCGACTGGAGGCGGCCGATGAAGTGGACCTCGAGTCCCCGACACGCCGAACGCTTCGCCAGGAGTTCCTGTGCGTAGTTCTCACCGATCGCCCGGCCCCCCGCCGCCCGCACCGCTTCGATCGCCTCCGATCCGAAGGACTTGGTCACCGGCAGGATCGACACGCCGTCTCCACCGCCGGCCGACCGGATCCGGGCCCGGACGATGGCCAACGCAGCGCCGATGTCGGGCATCGCACGCCGCTCGCGATCCGGCTCGTCGGGGGTCACGACTCCTCCTGCCACACGGCGACCACGTGACGACCCGGGTCTTGACGGACGCGATACGAGAACCCGGGGAACTCGCATCCGGTGCAGCCACCGATTCGCACCAGCGGCACACCGAGTCGCTCGGCGAACCACCCGATCACCGCCGGGACGTCGAGCGAGCCGACACCTCGAACACTCCGTCCCCGGATCGCAGTGGGAGGCAGGCCGAGTCGATCCGCCACCAGTTCGATGTCGGAGTCGGCGAACTCGTAGCAGCACGGGCCGATCACCGGCCCGAGCGCCACTGCCAGCACCGGGGCGTCGCACGACGCGACGGCTGCATCGAGCACACCGGCGACGATCCCGCGCCATCCGGCATGTGCCACCGCCATCCGGGAACCGGCCCCGACCACGACGATCGGAGCGCAGTCCGCCGCCCAGCAACCGAGCACGGCTCCGGACGACCCCGTCGCCATCACATCACCCGGCGACCCGTCGTGTGACCCCGGCTGCTCGACTTCGACAGCGGTGGCGCCGTGCGACTGGTCGAGCATCGTCCAGGGCGCATCGACGAACGCTCGCTGGCGCCTCCGGAGTTCGCCGAGCGGCGAGTGGTGGGGATGGAAGTCGCCGTCCGACCGCCGCGAGCACCGGACGCGCACCACGGGCGCTCCCGACCCGCGAACCGTCAACGAGATCGTGCCGTCACTTGAGGAAGGACGGGACGTCGAACTCGTCGTCATCGTCGACCGCCTCGTCGTCGTCGTCGTCCGAGTCCGCGAACAGGCCGCTGAGGCTCGACGACGTCGACGACTGACCGGACCCCGTGCCGCCGTCGAGGCGGAGCAGACCGATCGGAGCGGAGGACTCCACCCGATCGAAGCCGGCGGCGATCACGGTGACCTTCACCTCGTCACCCATCTCGTCGTCGATGACCGTGCCGAAGATGATGTTGGCATCGGCGTGGGCGACACCCTGGACGATCTCGGCAGCGGCGTTCATTTCGAACAGTCCCATGCTCGACGGCCCGGTGATGTTGAGCAGGATCCCACGGGCGCCGTCGATCGCCGATTCGAGCAGCGGGCTGCTGATCGCGAGTCGAGCCGCCACGACGGCGCGATCGTCGCCGCTCGCTTGACCGCTCCCCATCAACGCCGATCCGGCGTTGGCGAGCACCATCTTCACGTCGGCGAAGTCGGTGTTGATCAGGCCGGGTGTCGTGATCAGATTCGTGATGCCGGAGACGCCCTGCAGCAGGATGTCATCGGCCATCTTGAACGCATTGAGCACGCTGGTCTTCTCGTTCGCGATGGTGAGGAGACGATCGTTCGGGATGACGATCAGCGTGTCGACCTTCTCCTTGAGTCGCTGCACACCGTTGTCGGCCTGCACCGCCCGGCGGCGCCCCTCGAAACCGAACGGCTTCGTCACGACGCCGATCGTCAGCGATCCGGCGTTCCGGGCGATCTCGGCGATCACCGGTGCGGCGCCGGTACCGGTGCCACCGCCTTCGCCGGCAGTGATGAAGACCATGTCGGCACCCTTGACGACCTCGTCGATCTCGTCACTGTGGGCCTCGGCGGCCTCGCGGCCCACCTCGGGGTCGCTCCCCGCACCCAGTCCGCGCGTCAACTCGCGGCCGATGTCCAGCTTGACGTCGGCGTCGCTCATCAGGAGCGCCTGCGCATCGGTGTTCACTGCGATGAACTCGACACCTTTCAGGCCGGCGTCGATCATGCGATTGACGGCATTCACACCGCCACCGCCGACACCGATCACCTTGATCACAGCCAGGTAGTTCTGGGGCGCGCCACTCATGGGTCGGACCTCCGCAGACAGCATCGCCGTCGACGGCGAACGATGGATGGATCGGTTTCGGGAATCATTGGTCTCTTTCGCGGTCGACGCAGCGCATCGCCGTGGTCATCCTGCCATGCGGCCGGACCTCTGCGGCGTGATGCTACACGGACGAGTCTCCAACGGCCCTGCATCGGTGCAGCGCACGAAGCCGACCCGATCGCCACCCGGTCAGGAGGTCACATCGGCAGTCGACACGTCGATGGGGCCCGGCTCACGCTCGGGACCGTACGCCAACACGGTCTCCAAGCGGAGCAGCTTGGCGAAGAAGTCACGTGCCTCGCCGAAGTACACCTCGGAGCCGTCGTCGAGGAACATGATCAGCTGGGTGCCGTCCGCCCGGACGTCGATCCGATCCACGCGACCGCGCACCGACGGCGTGAGGTTCCTCGCCAGCTCCGACGCCGCCGCATAGCCCACCGGAGCGAACATTCCCGGCTCGAGATCGATCGGATCCGGTCCTCCCAGGAGCACGTATGCGAAGGGGTACCCCTCGATCACGTCGAGCACCCGACCCTCACGATCGAGGACGCGGTAGCGTCCGTCGGGCCCCTGATAGGTGGTCGTGGCGCCGCGCTCCCTGATCTCGACCGTCGCCCCGTACGGGAACTCGATCCGGACGCGGGCGCGCTCGACCCAGGGAATCGACTCGAGTTCGAGTTCGAGTCGACGCGTGTCGACACGGAGCGAGGGAGTTCCGACGATGTCGTCGAGCACCGCCTCGAGACGCTCCGGATCGGTGTACACCGCACCGGACACCACGACCTGATCCGCGCGAACCGCGAACAGCGGCGATCCCAGCACCGCGAGCGCAACGATCGCCACGAGTCCCGACACCAGTGCGAGCACGGTCCAGTAGAGGCGCCGACGGGCGAAGAGCCGCCGGAGGGCGACACGACGTTGTCGATGTCTCGGCTCGACCCGTCGCCGATGGATCCGAGCGACCGCCGCTGGTTCGCGCTCGATCTCGTCGGGGACGTCCGGCTCGGCGATCACGATCGTCGGGATCGTCGCACCGCCATCGCCCGGGCCCTCGAGCACCTCGTCGAGGTACAGCGGTGCCGGGACGTCACCATCGAGGTCGTCCTCGATCTGGATCACGCGAGGCGGCCCGTCGGACCCGCTGGCGATCCGACCGACCGCAGCATCGGAGGCGAGCGGTTCCTCCTCGAACGCCCGACTCAACTCGTCGAGCGCGGCCGGGTCGGGCGACGGGTCCGGTGTCTCCCTCATTGCGGCGCCTCTCCTGCGACAGCGATGTCCTCGTCGCCGTCGATCGACTCGTCGAACCCCGTCGGATCCACATCGTCGAAGCCGACCATTCGGACCTCGCTGCGCAAGCGGTGCCCGGTCTCCTCGAAGACCCGGGCTCGAACGGTCTCGATGACCGCCCGCACGTCCGAGGCAGCGCCCGGTGTCGCGGCCTGCACGAAGTTCGCGTGCTTCTCGGATACCCAGGCCGACCCGATCCGCAACCCGCGAAGGCCGAGCGCGTCGATCAGCGCGCCTGCCGTCACTTCGCCGGGCACCGGATTGACGAACACCGATCCGCAGTTCTGGCCTCCGGGTTGATGCTCGCGCCGCCATCGAACGATGTCGGCGACCAGCGCCTCGCTGGCACTCCGGTCCCCGACCCGCAGCGCGAGACGAGCCTCGAGGATCACGGCCGAGGGAGAGAACGACGACGCCCGGAACCGGAGTCCGAGATCGGCCGCAGGAACCGTCACCGGCTCGCCCTGGCCGAGGACGTCGAGGTCGAGGACCCGGACGTCGAGCAGCGACGACGCCATGTCGGAACCGTGGCCACCGGCATTCATCCGGACGGCACCTCCGACCGATCCCGGAACACCGACGGCCCATTCGAAGCCGGTGAGTCCGGCCGCAGCGGTGCGCCGTGCCACCACCGGGAGCGCCACGGCCGATCCGACCCTGACGATCCGCTCACCGCCCGCTGCGACCGGGACCCGACACCCCGGCGTGTCGGTCGGCATCACCAGGTGGCCGGTCACGCGTTCGAGTGAGATCACGAGCCCGGGGAATCCCGAGTCGGCCACGAGCATGTTCGACCCCTTGCCGATGACGAGCAACGGGACCGGGGACCGCGAGCGGATCCGAGCGACGGCGAGCAGATCGTCGATCGACTCGGCGGCCAGATACAGCCTCGCTGCACCGCCGACCCGGTAGGTCGTCATCGGCCCGAGTGGGACATCCCGGAGCACCCGCGCGCGACACGCCCGGTCGAGTTCGGCGCCGACTGCCTCCACCTCGTCGGCACCGAGCCCGAGATCCGGTCGAAGCGTCATCGACCCCTCCGACGCACTGCGAGCACCTCGTCCGGAAGCGACGAGACGTCGCCGCACCCCATCGAGATGCAGACGTCACCATCGCCGACCGTTCGGGCGAGGAACTCGACGAGGTCGTCCCGACGCGGCAACCACACGACTCGCGCCGTCGGGTGTGCATCGAGGACGGCGTTCACCACGAGCTTGCCGGTGACCCCCGGAATCGGCTGGGTTCCCGAGGCATAGATGTCGGTGAGGACGATCAGGTCGGCCGCGACGAACGCATCGGCGTACGCCTGCCACATCTCTGCCATCCGGTTGAAGCGGTTGGGTTGGAAAACGGCCACGATTCGTCGCCATCCGTCCCCCGAGTCACGAGCTGCCCGGAGCACTGCGTCGATCTCTGCCGGCAGGTGGGCGTAGTCGTCGACGAACGTGGCTCCGCCATCGGCGCCGCGCACGTCGAATCGACGAGCGACCCCCCCGAACGCCGCCACGGCATCGGCTGCGTCGGAGACGTCCACGCCGATCTCGACGGCGAGCGCCAACGCTCCGGTGGCGTTGCGGACGTTGTGCACGCCGCGCAGCGGGAGGGTCAGATCGACGAGGTGCCGACCATCTCGTCGGATCGAGAAGCTGAACGAACCGTGCTCCGCTCGGAGATCCACGGCGCGGTACGCCGCACCGGGACAGGTCCCGTAGGTGATGATCCGATCTCCCGCCGCCACCCGCCGCTCGACCACACGGGCTGCCCCGGGGTCGTCCAGGCAGACGACCTTGGGGCCCGCCACCCGGCCCAGGTACCGCTCGAAGGACGCTTCGATCGCCTCCATCGATCCGTAGTGATCGAGGTGATCGAGATCGACGTTCGTGAGGACCGTCCCCTCCAGGGGGAGTTCGAGGTGGGTGCCGTCGCTCTCGTCGGCCTCGACGACGAACCATTCACCGCCGGTCCACTGGGCACCCGTGCCCATGTCGGTGACGTCGCCACCGATCACGAACCCCGGCTCGCGGCCGCCGCGGGCGAGCATCAACATGAGCATCGACGTCGTGGTCGTCTTGCCGTGCGTGCCGGCGCCGCCCAGCGCTTTCGCCCGGGCGCAGATCGAGGCGAGGATCTGCGCCCGACTCAACGTCGGGATGCCGAGCCGCCGCGCCTCGTCGAGTTCGCCGAGATCCGCCGGGATCGCCGACGAGGCGGTCACGGCATCGCAGCCGATCACGTGCTCGCGTCGGTGGCCGATGTGGATCTCGACGCCCGCAGAGCGCAACCGCTCGAGCACCTGCCGCTCCCGGATGTCGACACCGGAGACCGTGTGTCCCATCTCGGCGAGCACGAGCGCGATGGCACTCATTCCCGGCCCACCCACGCCGATCACGTGGATCCGACGAGGTGTCGACAGATCGATGGCGACGGCGGACACGCCGACGACATCGGGTACGACCGGATCAGACGCTCTGGCGGTGGAGGGCGGGGAAGGTTCCACGACCCGATCAGGCTATTGCGACGGACTCGACGAGTTCGGCCAATGCCCCACTTCGGTGCACCTCGCCCTTTCGGGCGGCGGCCGAGCCGAGTCCCGCCAGCTCATCGGGCTGCGATCGCAGGCGGTCGATCAACCCGGGCAACTGATCGACGTCGCGCTCCGCGAGATGAAGGGCGGCTCCGTCATCGGCCAACCACCGGGCGTTGAGCGTCTGATGATCCTCCGCCGACCCGGCCCACGGAACGAGAATCGCCGGAGCGCCGACCGCTGCGACCTCGTGAACGGTGCTCGCGCCCGCCCGCCCGACGATCAGATCAGCAGCGGCGTACAGCAGCTCCATCCGTTCCTCGTAACCGACGGGCTGGTACTGCAACGTGCCGTCGGAGCCGTCCCGAGCCGACGGGGCGGACGCCACGAACCGCTCGCCGACGACGTGCCGAACGGTGAGGCCACCATCGGTCGACCGTGCTGCGACGAAGCGTGAGACGACATCGTTCAGGACACCCGACCCCAACGATCCTCCGACCACGGCGACGACGAATCGGGCGCCGTCGATCCCGAGTTCTCGCCGCGCCCCGTCCCGATCGGCGGCCCGGTCGACCTCCAGGATCTCCCGGCGCACCGGCGCGCCGGTGAGCACCGCCCGCGGCAGGTCGGAATCGGGGAAGGCGACGGCGCACGCCACTGCGTGCCGGGCAGCCACCCGACTGGCCCGACCGGGGACGTGGTCGTAGCTGACCACGACCACCGGGATCCCGAGACGCCGAGCGGCGAGGACCGACGGCATGCTCGCGTACCCACCGACGCTCACGACCACTCGGGGTCGCAGGTCGCGCAGCAGTCGCACGGCAGCTCGGCGGGCGATCAGTTGCTTCGGGATGAACGCCAGGTTCTCGACGGTCGGTCGCCGCTGGAAACCGACCACGTCGAGAAAGTGCGCCGGGAACGGCGTCGCTGGCAGGAGCCGGGTCTCGACGCCGCGCCGAGCCCCGACGTACCGGATCGTCGACGGGTCGTGTCCCCGGTCGACGAGCGCTTCGGCCACCGCCAGGGCGGGGAGCACGTGTCCTGCCGTGCCACCTCCGGTGATGACGGCGAAGGTCGTCATCAGCGCCTCGACCGGTCGCTCGTCGTCACCGCTCGTCGCGCCACGTTCAACAGCAGACCGGCAGCGATCATCGAGACCACGAGCGACGTACCGCCCGCCGAGAAGAACGGGAGCGTCAGCCCGGTGAGCGGAATCAGGTTCGCCACGCCGCCGAGATTCACGAACGCCTGCACCCCGAACCAGACCGCGATGCCGCCGGCGAGCAGCGCACCGAATCGATCGGGTGCGGCCAGAGCCGTCTGGATCCCGAGCGTCACCAGCGCGGCGAAGCCGCCGACGACCGCCACCGATCCGATGAACCCGAGTTCGTCGGCGATCACGGCGAAGATGAAGTCGCTGTGGGCCAGCGGGAGGTACCCGAGTTTCGAGTTGCTCCCGCCGATGCCGGACCCGGTCATCCCACCATTGGCGATGCTCACCAGACCCTGCCACGACTGCCACGCCAGGTCCTCCTTGTTGCCCTCGACGTCGCGGTACGCGGTGATCCGTTCGAATCGTCGGGGTTCGGACCACACGGCGATGACCACCGCCAGCACACCGCTCGAACCGAGCGTGACGAGGTGCATGAACGGGACCGCTCCGACGAGTCCGACGGCCATGATCACCGCGCCGAGCACCAGCGCCGAGCCGAGGTCGCCCTGGTAGAAGCTGACGCCCGTCGTGTACCCGATGACGAGCATCAGCGGAATGATGCCGTGGGCCGGTTGATGCACCCGATCCCGGTGACGGGCGAAGAAGTCGGCGAGGAACGCGATCGACGCCAACTTGGCGAACTCGGACGGTTGGAATCCGACGGGTCCGATCCGCACCCAGGACGTGGCACCGTTGATCGTCACACCGACGCCTGGTACGAGCGGGAGCAGCATGGTGCCGGCCGTGAGCACCGACAGGGGAAGGACGTAGCGCCGGAGTCGCTGGTACGGCACCTTCATCGCGATCGACATCGCGACCAGTCCGATCGCTGCCCACGTCACCTGCCGTTGGAACTCCCCGTACGGCGACGTCTCGCCACCGACACGACTCGCGGAGGTCGCCGAGAGCACCATCACGAGGCCGAGCACGACGAAGAACGACACGACGACGATGATCGCGAAGTAGACCATCGATGCCGGTCCGAGGTCCTCACGTCGCCGGGCCGGCGACGCGGCGGCGGACCGGCGACGCGGTTGACGGCGACGGTGACCGACGGAACCGCCTCCGTTCGACGATGCTCCGTACATCCGGTCGAGGACCTCGGCACGGCGGGCCCGGACCTCGGGCGACACGCCGAACGTACGCATCACGGCGCCCATCACGTCCACCTCATCATGTCCACCTCATCGCGTCCGCCTCGTCGCGATCGGCCGTGCCCGTGATCCGCCGTCGGTACCGACCATCATCCGATGACCTTCGTGTAATCGGCGATGAAGATCGACAGCGCGCTCGCCACGCAGATCGCCGAGATCAACCAGAACCTGATGATGACCGTCGTCTCCGGCCACCCACTCAGCTCGAAGTGGTGATGTATCGGGGACATGCGGAACAGTCGCCGAGTCCGCCCCGATGCCTTGAAGACACCCATCTGGATCGCCACCGATCCGGCCTCCATCACGTTGATGCCGCAGATGAGGATGAGCAGGAGGTGCGTGTTCAGCGTCAGTGCGAGGAAGGCGAGCGCTGCTCCGATACCGAGCGCACCGACGTCGCCCATGAAGATCCGGGCCGGCGCAGCGTTCCACCAGAGGAAGCCGAGGCACGCTCCTGCAAATCCCGCCGCCATCACGCCCATGTCCAACGGGTTGACGACCGCGCCGTACACGTCGGGATTCCGGAAGGCCCAATAGCCGATGATCGTGAAGGCCCCGAATCCCATCAGGGCCGAACCTCCCGCGAGGCCGTCGAGACCGTCGGTCACGTTGACGGCGTTCGTGGTCGCCCAGACGATCGCTCCGGCCCAGACCACCCAGACGAACGCCGGCACGTCGAGGCCGCTGTCGCCGGCACGTGTCAGCGAAATCTGTTCAGCGATCCCTGTGGCCGCCACCAACCACCACGCCAGGCCCAGGCTCAGCACCATGGTCACGTAGTTCTTCTGCTTCCAGAAGATCCCTCGGTTGTGGCGCTTCCTGATCTTGATCCAGTCGTCCAGGAAGCCCATGAACGCCATGACGAGGATGCCGACCCAGACGATCATCGCCTGGTCGGAGAACGCGAGGTCGCGCACATGGGCCACGACCCATCCGATGAACGCGGCGATGATGATCGCCACTCCCCCCATGGTCGGCGTCCCCTGCTTGACCATGTGGTGTTCGGGTCCGTGGTCTTCCTTGCCGAGGATGGGTTGGCCCTGCCCCCTCGTCCTGAAGAACACGATCAGCCACCGCGTGCCGAACAGCGAAATGACCGTCGAGACCGCTCCGGCGATCAGGACGGCGATCATGCCGGAACTCCCGTCGTTCGATCGGAGCGCCGGCGACACCCGGTCGCACCGAAGTGCGGTCCACGACCTGCGTCGTCAGCGTTGCCAGTCATCGTTCTCCCGTTCGTTCCGAACCCGTTCATGGTGTCCCCCGGCGGCCCAGCGCCTCACGTGCGACGACCCGATCATCGAACTCGTGCTCCACACCGGCGACGACCTGTGTCGCCTCGTGCCCCTTGCCGGCGATCACCACCACGTCGCCGGTGCGCGCCTGGGTGATCGCACGATCGATCGCCGTGCGTCGATCGACCTCCACTGCGACCCGATCGATCCGATCGGCCGGGACGCCGTCGACGATCTGATCGATGATCGACATCGGGTCCTCACTGCGCGGGTTGTCCGACGTGACGACCACGACGTCGGCGAGGTCGGCGGCGACTGCGCCCATCTCCGGACGCTTCTCCCGGTCACGATCGCCGCCACACCCGAACACGACGATCACCCTGCGATCACCGACCGATCTCGCCGCTCGGAGCACCTCGTCGAGTCCGTCGGGCGTGTGGGCGTAGTCGACGATCACGGCGAAATCGGATGACGGATGACCGATCGACTCGAATCGGCCCGGCACTGGCGCGGCGGTCGCGAGACCACTGATCGCCTCGTCCGGCTCCAGCCCGAGCGCCTCGACGGCCACCAGGGCCGCGAGCGCATTCGACACGTTGAACGACCCACCGAGCGGCACGACGACCGCTCGTCCTCGCCACTCGAACCCGACATCGGCCACGCCGATCGACACGTGTGCGAGTTCGCTCGGTCGATATCCGACCATTCGAATCGAGGCGCACCCCTCGAGTCGACGACCGAACGGGTCGTCGAGGTTGGTGACACCCAGACGAGCCATCGACGGAGCGAACAGCGCCGCCTTCGCCAGGAAATAGGCCTCCATCGAACCGTGGAGGTCGAGGTGGTCGCGGCCCAAATTGGTGAAGACCGCCACGTCGAAGACGACGCCGTCCACCCGGTGCAGGGTGAGGGCGTGCGACGACACCTCCATCACGACGGTGTCGACCCCCGTGCGGACGAGTCCGGCGAGCGCGCGGTGCAGATCGGTCGCCTCGGGCGTCGTCCTCGCACCCGACAGGGTGCCCAGGACGCGGACGGATCGACCGGCGGAAGCCAGGATCGATCCGATGAGGTGTGCCGTCGTCGTCTTGCCGTTCGTGCCGGTCACCGCCACCATCGTGAGCGTCGAGGCCGGATCACCGTGCACGGCCCGCGCCGCCGATGCCATCGCCCGACGAACATCGCGGACCAGGACCTGGGCGACCCCGAGCCCCTCGAGGCGGCGCTCCACGATCAACATCGTCGACCCGGCCGCCACCGCTTCAGCAGCGAAATCGTGACCGTCACGCGACGAACCCGGGACGCAGGCGAAGATCGAGTCCTCGGTCACCTGCCGTGAGTCGTGCGTGACGTCCACCACCTGCGCCGGCAACTCGCCCACCGTCCCGAGCACCAGTTCGGCGCCGATCGCGGCGACGACGTCGCCTCCGCTCGTCCCGGTCACGTTCATGCCTCGCACGGAATCGTCCAGTTCGGAGGCTCGATGCCCAACTCGTGGACGATCGTCGGGACGAGTCGGGCGAACACGGGCGCAGCAGCCGTCCCTCCGAACCGGTTGATGTCACCGGCAGGAGGTTCGTCGATCGAGACGAGGACCGAGATCTGCGGGTCCTCGGCGGGAAAGAACCCGGCGAAGCTGGCGTAGTAGACACGATTGCCCTGGTCGTCGAGGTAGGTCCCGTTCGGCTGGGCCTTGAGTCCGGTCCCGGTCTTCCCGGCGATGTTGAACTGCTCGACGCCCTCCTGGGCCCGGGTGGCGGTCCCACGACAGACGACCCGTCGCATCATGGCTTGCATCTCGACGGCGACCTCGGGCCGCACCACCTCGTGCGTGGCGGACGGTTCGGCGCGCACGACACCGCCATCGGGCCCGACCACCGCCCCGACGAGGCGCGGAGCGACGTAGACCCCGTCGTTCGCGATGGCGTTGACCGCCGAAATCATCTGGATCGGCGTCGCAGCGAACCCCTGCCCGTAGGCGACGGTGACCCGCTCGGAACCCCACAGATCGGTCCAGGGCTTGAGGATCCCCGGAGATTCGTCGGGGAAGCCGAGCGCGGTCGGCTCGCCGAAGCCGAACGACCGCAGGTAGTTCCAATGCTGCTCACGCGCGGTGTCCCAGTCGCCACGACCGATCGATTGTTGGACGTCGATCGTGCCGATGTTCGAGGATTCCACGAGGATCTGCTCGACCGTCATCAGCTCGTCGGGATGTTGGTGGCTGTCGCTCAACACGTCGTCGGCGTATTGACGACGCCACGGCACGAGGAACGTCGTCGCCGGGGTGACCGTCCCTTGGTCGAGTGCGGCAGCGACCGTGACGACCTTCGCCACGGAGCCGGGTTCGTAGGCGTCGAGTGCCGCCGAGTTCGCAGCGGTCACGGACACCACGTCGTCCTCGCCCCGCCGCACCGAGGCCATCGCCAGGATGTCACCGCTGGCGGTGTCCATGATGACGATGTACCCGGAACGGGCGTCGAGCTCGGCGACTCGTTCGACCAGCAGCTGCTCGGCGGCGAACTGGATCGAGCGATCGATCGTCAGCACGATGTCGTTTCCGGGAACAGGAGCCAGCGTCACCTGCTCGGTACCGGGGATGGAGCGACCCCGCGGCGCCACCTCGCGGGAGAGCGAGCCAGGGCTCCCTCGAAGGAGTTCGTCGTACTGACGCTCCAAACCGGCGATACCCGTGCCGTCGATGTCGGTCCGTCCGATCACACTCCGGCCGGTATCGCCACCGGGCAGGATGCGTCGGTCCTCCGGCTCCACGTTCACGCCCTCGAGGCCGAGCCGGTCGATCACCTCACCCAGTTCACGATCGATCTGTCGGCGGACGTAGACGAAGCCGGACTCCTTCGCGACGAGCGCCGCGTACAGTTCGGCCGTTCGGCCGTCGTCGAGACCGAGCAACGATTGCAACGTTCCGGCCAACGCCGCCTCATCGGTCACGAGTTTCGGATTCACACTGATCGAGTAGGCCGGCACCGACACGGCGAGTTCCTCCCCGCCCCGATCGAAGATCGACCCGCGGTCGGCGGGAAGTACGACACTCCGGGACCACTGTTGGGCACCGGCCGCCCGAAACCGCTCGCCGCCGGACAGCTGCACGCTCGCCACCTTGGCGAGCACGAGCACCAGGGCGAGCACGGTCACGACGAGCAGCAACTTGAGTCGGACGTCGGGACGGCCGTGCGCGGCGACCTCCGGGCGACGAGTGCGCGCCGGTGACGGGGCCACGACCCGAGGGCGCGGTCGCCGACCACCGTGCGCACGGTACGGATCCGACGAGCGCCGATTCGGCGGCACCGAGCCGCGGGGCGAACGACGACCCGCCGGGGCGGCCCGGCGGGCCGACGAGGTCGACGAGCGCACGGCCTGACGACTCACGGCGCCTCGGTCCCGGCGGCCTTCACCAGTCGGAACTGGTCGAGGGGCTCGAGTCGGGTGTTCGCCCCGGCTCCGATCACCTCGGCCACCGGCACCTCACCGGTCGTCGCGATCAGCACGGCGAGTGCCGTCGGCTCGGCGCTGACGAAGTCGCTCTCGGAACCCGGCACCATCCCCAGTTCGCCGCCCCGTACGGACAGCCTCGTCGGTGATCGCAACTCGGCTCGCTCGGCACGCAGCACGTCGAAGTCGACCTGTGCCTGCCGGACCGCCCGGTCGAGGTCGTCGATCCGCAACTGCCGCTCGGCGATCCTGGTGTGGAACACGAGGAGCCCGACCAGCAAGGCTCCGAGGAGGAACATCGTGACGATCAACACCCTCGTGGTCCGCCGAGGGCCCGCGACCACGTGGAGATCCGGTCGTCGATCGCCGTGAGCGGAGCGGCGGACATCGGGCCGGACCTCGATCTCGTCGAAGAGCGGTATCGCCATCACTCGGCTCCGACCGCGAGCTTCTCGGCGACCCGCAACCTGGCCGACGCGGCCCGGCGATTCGCATCGGTTTCTTCCGACCGAGGACGCTTCGGCCCCCGCACGAGACGAACCGTCCGGATCGCACCACAGACGCACGGAAGATCGACCGGACACTCGCACCCACCGCTCGCTGCGAGCCGCATCCGGTCCTTGACGATCCGGTCCTCGCCCGAGTGGTACGCCAGCACGGCGATGCGACCACCGGGCACCAGGTGATCGATCGCGTCGTCGACGGCCGCTGGCAGCGCGTCGAGTTCACCATTGACCTCGATACGGATCGCTTGGAAGGTCCGCTTGGCCGGATGGCCGCCGGTCCGACGCGCCGGCGCCGGAATGGCCGCCGTCACGACTTCGGCCAGGTGGTTCGTCGTTTCGATGGGACGAGCCGACACGATGGCTCGTGCGATGCGGTCGGCGAATCGCTCGTCGCCGTTCGAGCGGATGATGCGGGCGAGTTCGGACTCGGGGTACCCGTTGACCACGTCGGACGCCGACCACGACGCATCGGTGTCCATCCGCATGTCGAGTGGGCCGTCGAACCGGTACGAGAAGCCACGCTCCGGCTGATCGAGTTGAGGTGACGAGACACCGAGATCGAACACCGCCCCGCTCAGTTCGTCGATGGCATTGGCCTCCATGGCTTCGGCCAGGTCGTCGAACCGAGCGCGGTACGTGCTCACCCGATCCCCGAATCGTTCGAGACGACGACTCGCAGCGGCGAGCGCTGCCGGATCCCGGTCGATTCCGAGGATCCGGAGATCGTCCCGCGACTCCAGGATCGCCTCGCTGTGCCCTCCCCCGCCGAGCGTGGCGTCGAGCACGACTCCGGGCGGCACGGTGCCGAACACCCGGACGATCTCGTCGCGCATCACGGGTCGGTGCTCGAACGCACCGCTCCGTGAGGCGTCGGTGTCCACACCGTCACGCATGCTCGTCGTCTCCATCGTGCTCGTCGTCCCAGGTGCGCGGCGGATCGGAGTCGTGATGTTCGATCCTGACCTGTTCGTACCGCGAGGGTCTCCACACCTCGAGGTGCTCGACGGCGCCGACGATCACCGCCTGGTGTCGCAGGCCGGCGTGGGTCCGGACGGCCTCGTCGAGCGTGATCCGCCCCTGCTTGTCGATCGAGACGATCTGGGTCTGCGCACCGAACGCCCGCATCGCCGATTCCGGTCGAGTTCCGGCCCGGATGTCCGCACGGATCATCTCCGCCTCCGCTGCGAACTGTGTCTCGGTCGTCAACTTCACGAAACCCTGCGGATGGCGGGTGAGATAGCACTTGGGACCGAGTTCGTCGCGGAACTGCGCGGGCAGAGCGACGCGCCCTGCGCCGTCCACACTGCGATCGAAGTTCCCGACGAACATGCGCCTGCCTGCGCTCTCTTCCTTCGACCGTCGTCCTGCCCGGGGGGAACGGCAACGGTCGACCGTTCCCCGGCCGCACATAGTGCCACCTCTGCTCCCCGATTTCAACCAATTGCCCCCAATCCACCCCATTGAGCACCGTTGCCGGCCCCACCACCCCCAGATCGCAACACGGGTGATCGAGAGGATCAGCGCCGAGGCGGTCGATCGAGCGCGGCAGCGATCCGCCGCGCGATCGACTCCACCGGGACGACCGGGAGCACGTACGGCTCGTCGGGTCGACCGGCCGGCAAGGGTTCGCGCAGCACGGCGCACAGCCGGGCCATCACGGGCGAGAGATGCACCATTCCCTGCACCCTGATACCCGACCGGGTCCGACGCTGACTGAGCCCGACCAGCTTGCGCCCGTCGACGAGCACCTCACCGGGACCGACCCCGGCGAAGCACGCGACCTCCGACCACTCGTTCGACACGAGGCCACCTCCGTGCACCGAGACACGGCCATCGACCAGGTCGGTCAACGCGTCGGCCCAGCAGCCACCGATCCACTGCATCGAGCCGCGCACGTCATCGGGGCCGACGCCGTGGGGAGCGACGACGTCGATCCAGACCACGCGACCGCACTGCACGAGGACCGCTCCACCACCCGACCGGCGCCGGACGACTCCGAACCCCGCTGCGGCACAGGCGTCCGCATCGACGATCTCCACGGTCTGCCTCGATCCCAGCACGACCGCGGAATCGGTCGGTTCGCACACCCGGACCTCGGGCCCCGAGATCGGCTCGCCCCGATCGGTGAACGGGTCGGTCGAGTGCAGCACCTCCACCGTCGCCCTCTGCGTGATCACGGGCACCACCGGCACGAGGTTAGGGCCACGCCCCGAAGTCGGGCGCTGTTGCGCTCGGGCGGGACCGGTCAGCTCGCGAGCGGCAGATACGGCTTCCAGCGGTCCGGGACCGAGAACGGACCGACCACGAACGACGCCGCGTCAGCTGGCGCCCGACACGGGCGGAGCAGCCGCATACCGGCCTCGTCCGGCGTGCGATCCCGCTTGTGGGTGTTGCAGGCCCGACATGCAGCGACCAGGTTGTCCCACACGTCGGGACCGCCTCGCGACTTCGGGAGGACGTGATCGATCGAATCGGCGCGCTCGCCGCAGTACTGGCAGCGGTACTCGTCCCGGGCGAAGACCGCACGACGCGACACCGGCACGCTCCGACGCCTCGGTGCCGACACCATTCGACGGAGCCTGATCACCGACGGCACGGACATCGTCGTGCTCGGCGATCTGATCAGACCATCGCCGCACTCGAGGAGGTCCGCCTGCTCGTCGAGGACCATCCAGACCGCACGCTGCCAGGGCACCACGCCGAGCGGCTCGTAACTCGCATTGAGGACGAGCGACCGGCGCATCGGCGTCAGCCCGTCAGACCCTCGGACCCGAACGACCGACCGGTCGCCGAACCCATCCCGGAGCCTCGCCGTACATCTCGTGACGGTCCCATGCTCGGCACCACACGAGATAGTTCAGCACATCGGCCGTTTCCGGTCGGTGATCCGGGTCGCCGTAGTGGGTGACGCTCCGGAAACGGAGGTAGTCGGGGGCGGGGACCGGGAGGTGGGGCCGACGACGCCACCAACCGGACGGAACGGTCCTGCGAACTTGCCGGAACACCGTCGGCCAGAGTCGGGGACGAGCGAGGACGGCGACGAGCAGCGACGGTCCGGGGAGCTTCACTGCGACGACCGCTTCACGCCGCCGTCACGTTCATCGAGGCTGCGGCTCTTTCGGAAGGCCGAGCACCATCTCACCGATGATGTTGCGTTGGATCTGCGACGAACCGGCGTAGATCGTCCCGGCCCGGGCGTTCAGGAAGGTGTTGACCCATGATCCGGTCGTGTTCGGGGCACCCGCGTCGTCCGCTGCAAAGGCCGACGACGGTTCACGACCGCTGATCGTCATCCCCTCGGCACCGTAGATGTCGACGGCGAGTTCGGTCACGATCTTGTGGTACTCCGACCAGTAGAGCTTCGAGATCGCGGCGTCGGGTCCGGGATGATGCCCCTGCAGGAACTGCGTCAGCACCCGCATGCCGCTGTACCGCATGATCTGGACCTTCGAGTAGGCCCACGCCAGCTTCTGGCGGATCACCGGATCGTCCGCCACACCGCGCTCCTTCGCGAGGAGCAGGAGACGATCGACCTCACCCTGGAAACGGATCGGCTGCGTCGCCGCCGCCTCGCCGCGCTCGAAACCGAGCAGCGTCATCGCCACCCGCCATCCCTCGTTCATCCCGCCGACGACGTTCTCCTTGGGGCACGTGGCGTCGGTGTAGAAGACCTCGTTGAACTCCGACTCGCCGGAAATCATCTTGATCGGACGAACTTCGACGCCGGGCTGGCGCATGTCGACGAGCAGGAACGAGATGCCCTTGTGCTTCGGAGCATCCGGGTCGGTCCGAGCGAGGGTGAAAATGTGGTCGGCGAGGTGACCCGCCGACGTCCAGATCTTCTGTCCGTTGAGCACCCATTGGTCGCCGTCGAGCACCGCTTTGAGGCCCACGTTGCCGAGGTCGGACCCTGCGTTGGGTTCGGAGTACCCCTGGCACCAGGTGTCGGCCCCCGAGAGGATGCGGGGGAGGTAGTGCCGCTTCTGCTCCTCGGTGCCGAGCAACAACAGCGTGTTGCCGAGCATCTGGATGCCGAACACGTCGTTCGGACCACCCGTCGGCACGCCGGCCCGGGCGAACTCCTCGGCGAGGATCACCTGTTCCATCGCCGTGAGACCAGCACCGCCGTACTCGACCGGCCACCCGGGGGCGAGGTACCCCGCTTCGTAGAGCGTGGCGCGCCACTCGGTCACGAACCGGGTGAGCGCGTCCCCCTCGAGCGTGCCCATACCACCCCAGTTGGCGGGGAGTTTCTCGGCCAGGAACGCCTGGACCTTTTGCCGGTACGCCTCGGCTTCAGCGGGATACGACGGATGCATGAACCCCAACTGTAGCCCTGGTCCCTTCGGCGGTCACGACCGGCCGACCGTTCCCGGCACCCGGGTTCGAGACGTGGCGACGAGCGATCACGACGCGGACCCGGCCGCCTCCCCATCGGCACCCACCCGAGTCGGACCGTCAGCGGCTCGTTCGGCGTTCGAGGGTCGGATGATCGTGACGGCAGGCTTGTCAGCGCTGAACGGTCGAGGCTGCGGCGGACCGAACAACTCCACCGGCGGCGGCTCCGGGATGGGTTCGTCGACCGGTCGCTCGAGTTCGAGTCGACGGGCGATGGCTGCAGCCGCCACGAGGGGCCCGAGTCGACTCGGCTCGACACCGCGAACCCGGAACTCGGAGAGATGCGACAGTCGCGAGCGCTGGTCGAACTCCCGATCGATCGCTTCGAAGAACGGCGCTCCGAGCACCGACGGGACGACGCCACCCACGATGACCTCCCGGACGTCGAGCATCGCAGCGATCGAAGCACACGCTCGCGCGACCATGATCCCGGTCCGCTCCACGGTGCCGGGCGGCGTCCGACGAAGTTCGCGTCCGGTGCCGCGAGTGATGCTCATCGCTCCTGCGTACGCCGTCAGACAACCTGCCGCGCCGCACGGGCACGGCTGACCATCGGGTTCGACGATCAGGTGACCGAACTGTCCCAGATTGCCGGTGAGACCCGATGCCAGTCGGCCGTCGACGACCACGGCGCCGTCGACCTCGTCGCCGACGACGAGCGTGGCGAACTGACAGTCGGACGGCCGGAGCATCGCCGAGTCCCCGCACCACAACTCGGCGAGAGCGAGGCCACGGCCGGGGGTGTCGAGCGCCACGGGCAGCCCCACGATGTCCCCCAATTCCCGACTGATGGGGAAGTCGTGCCACAGCGGGAGCCCGACGGGCTTCATGGCTCCCGTCAGCCGGTCGATCGGACCGGGACACGTCACACCGACCATTCGCGGCACGACGCCCGACGGATTCGCTGCCAACACACGACGCACGAGTTGGGTGAGCGCCGGCCACACGTTCCGAGGCGGCGTGCCGACACGATCGCGGAGCACCACCTGCCCCGATCCGTCGACGAGTCCCGCCGCCAGCCGGCTCGGTGACAGATCGATCGCCAGATATCCCGGCGGCGAGTTCGACGGACGGGAATCGCCGTCGACGGCCGGCTCCCGCCCCCCGTCCGGGGTCCCGTCCGGATTCGCTTCGACGTTCGTCATGGCTGCCAGCACCTCACCCGGTGGAACACCGTAGAAGCCGAACCGTACCGCGCGAGTCCGAGCGAACCACGCCGACACGGACCGCACGGCATCGACGACGTCCGCGGTCTACCCTCGACGCCGTGACGGCCGTCGACTCCGTAGCCACCCGTTTCGCCCAGATCTTCGAGGCGATCGTCGACAACGTCGCGACCGTCCTCCACGGCAAGCGTGACGTGATCGAACTCGCCGTCACGGCACTGCTCGCCGAGGGCCACCTCCTCATCGAAGACGTCCCCGGCGTCGGCAAGACGAGCTTGGCCAAGGCGCTCGCCGCGTCGGTCGACTGCACCTGGAAGCGGGTCCAGTTCACTCCCGACCTGCTCCCCGCCGACCTGATCGGCGTGAGCGTCTACGAGCGGGCGACCGAACGGTTCCGCTTCTCCCCCGGCCCGATCTTCGCCAACATCGTCCTCGCCGACGAGATCAACCGGGCGTCACCGAAGACCCAGTCCGCGCTACTCGAAGCGATGGAGGAACGGCAAGTCACCGCCGACGGCGTGAGCCATCGACTCGATGCGCCGTTCATGGTGGTCGCGACCCAGAACCCGGTCGAGCACGAAGGCACCTATCGTCTGCCCGAGAGCCAACTCGACCGGTTCCTCCTCAAGATCTCGATCGGGTACCCGGACCGCGCGGCGGAGCTCGCCGTCCTCGACGGTGAGAGCCGGTCGGACACTCGGCGTCGGGTCGAGCCGGTCGTACCGGTCGATGAGCTCTCGGCGATGATCTCGTTCGTCCGCCGCACTCACCTCGCCCCGGCCCTGAAGGCCTACCTGGTCGACCTCGTCGGTGCCAGCCGACACCACCCGGGAGTCGAACTCGGCCTGTCCCCACGAGCGACGCTGCAACTCGCCGCCGCCGTGCGGGTCCGCGCCGCCAGCCGAGGTCGCGAGTACGCCACTCCCGACGACGTCAAGGCGATGGCACCGGCTGCGCTCGCTCATCGACTCGTGCTCCGGTCCGGGTCACACGCTCGCGACTCGGCCGACGACGTCGTCCGACAGCTCCTGCTCGACGTCCCGGTCCCGACCGGCCGCTGAATCGGCGGAGTCACGGTGCCGACGACGTCCGGGTGGCTCGTGACCGTCGCAGCCCTCGGTGCCGTCGGGGTCGGTCGGTTCTTCGGGATCGCCGAGTTGTTCGTGATCGGTGCCGGTCTGGCCACGAGCGTCCTCTGGGCCGTCGTGTCCGTGACGCTGCGCCGCCCGGACCTCTCGGTCACGCGGACCATCGAACCCGAGCGCGTGACCGCTGGCGAGCCGGCCCGCTCGGAGCTCGTCCTGCGCAACGCCGGGCGAACCAGGGCGGCCGCCCTCCTGGTGACGGAGGCGGTCGGTCGTACCAGCTCCGCCCGGATGAGGATCGGACCGCTCGCTGCCGGCGACCGCGTCGTCGCCGCCTACCGGATTCCGACGTCACGGCGCGGACGCGTTCCGATCGGACCGACCGTCGTCGTCCGCCACGACGCCCTCGGGCTCGCTGCCACCACGGCGACGGTGACCGGGGTCGACGACGTCGTCGTCGCTCCCCCGACGGTCACCGTCGCGATGCCCGCTGTCGGCGCCGGAACCCTGGGCCGCGAACTGGCAGCGACGGCAGGACGGCTCGGTCCTGGCGAGTTCCATGCCCTCCGGGCCTACGTTCCCGGTGACGAGGTGCGATCGGTGGATTGGAAGGCCTCCGCCCGCACCGACGATCTCGTCGTGCGGGAGCACCGCACCCCCGACCTGCGCCGCTGCGTCGTCGTCCTCGATCGGTCGGACGGACCGTCCGGATCAGGATCGACGAACTCCGATCAGGGTGACGACGCGTTCGAGCTCGCGATCGTGATCGCAGCGAGTCTCGTCCGTAGCGCCGCCACCGCCCGGTTGTCGACGCGTTTCGTCACCGGCGGCGGGATCGACCTCCGCGGACCGGACGTCGCCGATCGCACCCTCGACGTGCTGGCGACCGCCGAACTCGGACCTCGACTCGACGACACGTACCGCGACCCGACCGATGAACTGGGCCTCCTCGTCCTCGTCACATCGGGCCCCGGGCCATCGGCGTGGTCGGGGCCGGCCGCCGATCCGACGCTGACGACGGTCCGGATCTTCACCGGGCCGCACCCGGGGGTGGATGGTTCCCCGGCCGACCGGAGCGTGACCGTCGACGCACCGACGCTCGCCGCCTTCACCGACGCCTGGGCACGACTCGTCTCCGATGCCGCACCGGGTCCACCTGGACGATCGGATCAGCGATGACCGACCGACTTCGAGCCGAGGTGATCGCCGCCGTCGCGATCACGGTCCATTCGCTCGTCGTGGCGATCGGATTCGCCAGGGTCTTCGATGGCTGGGGATTTCTCCGGGAGTTGGCGTTGATCACCCTGGCCGGCCACGGCTGGTCGTTCGTCGCTCGGCGACTCGGCCTCGCCGTGTGGATCGACCTGCCAGTGGCCGCGATCGGACTGGCGCTGATCGTCACCCACCTGCAGTACTCGGCCACGACGACCCTCGGCCTCCCGACCGGACGGACTCGGGAGCGGATCGGCCTGGAACTCGCGGTCGTCGGCGACCAGTTCCCCACTGCGGTGGCACCCGTTCCGTTCGGCGAGGGCTGGTCGCTGCTCGCTCTGATCGGGATGGCGCTGGTCGTGCTGCTCGCCGATGCCTTCGCCTTCCGTTCGGCGGCGCGCGCCGAGGCCCTCGTCCCCGGCACGGTGCTCTTCGTCTTCATCGCCGCACTCGCCTCGGACCGACTGCGATGGGAGTCGGCCGTCGCCCTGGTCGCATCGGGATGGTTGACCGTCGGCGCGCTCAGGGCCATGCACGAACGAGGTCGTGCCGTCGAACTCCGCGGCGCCGACCGCTCCGTCGGGTTGGCCGGTCCGGCGATGCTCGGGTCGGCGGTGGTCGTCGCCGCGGTCGCCGGCCTGATCGGCCCTCGTCTCCCGGGCGCCGACGCCTCGCCGCTGTTCGAGACGCGCGGCCGGAGTGGCATCACCACCATCGTGAGTCCGCTCGTCGACATCCGCTCACGACTCACGAGCCGAGGCGACGAAGAACTCTTCCGCGTCGACGCCGACGCCCCGTCCTACTGGCGGGTCTCCACGCTCGCCGCCTTCGACGGGCAGCGGTTCACACTGCCCGGTCGGCCTCTCGATCGCGTCGAGGCCACCTTCGCGACGTCGGGTGCGACGCCGCTGAACCGGCAGCAGGTCCAGGTGGTCCGACTGGGGGGTCTCCTGGTCCCGGCGGCCGCGGATCCGGTCGGCGCGGAGGGCGAACGCAACGGTACCCGCCTCGACCTGCGGGTCGATCGCGACTCCAGCGCCCTCCTCGCTCCTGACGACCTCCGCGTCGGGGATGTGTTCCGCATCGTGTCGACCCGGCCGACGCCAGATCCCGGCTCGCTGCGGTCGGCCACGTCGTCGGCGGCACCGGATGCGGTCTTCGTCGACTTACCCCCCGATCTGCCTCCCGTCGTCTCGGCGCTCGCCGCAGAGGTGACCTCGGGCGCCACGACGCCGTACGAGCGAGCGATCGCGCTCCAATCCTGGTTCCGCGACCCCGCGGAGTTCTCGTACAGCCTCGACGTCCAGGCCGGCCACGGCTCGACGGCGATCGAACTGTTCCTCGATCGACGAGTGGGGTACTGCGAGCAGTTCGCCGCCACCTTCGCGACCATGGCCCGGACCCTCGGCGTGCCCTCTCGGGTCGCCGTCGGGTTCACGTCCGGTGTCCTCGGCGACGACGGTTGGTACCGGGTCCTCGGCAGGAACGCGCACGCCTGGCCGGAACTGTGGTTCGACGGGTTCGGCTGGCTGCCGTTCGAACCGACGCCCGGACGCGGGCTCCCCGGCGCCGAGGCCTACACGGGCGTGCCGGCGGCGCAGGACGACGGTGGTCGTCCCGATGCGACGTCCTCGACCGTGACATCGACCGTGAC
>JBMUCX010000029.1:0-28780 GCA_049458915.1 Ilumatobacteraceae bacterium | reverse complement strand
GTGGTCGGCGTCCGCGACCGGTCCTGGGGGATCCGGCCGGTCGGTGATCCGATCCCCGGGCCGCCGTCGATGCCGCAGTTCTTCTGGCTGTGGGCGCCGACGGTGTTCGACGACGTCTGCACCCACTTCGCGCTGAACCAGGAGGCCGACGGACGGACGTGGCACCAGAGCGGGGCAGTGGTTCCGGTGCTCGCCGACGGCGAGCCGACCCTCGACCCGGGTCGCGTGCAGCGATCGGAGTCGGCGACCTTCGCCGTCACCTGGCAGCCCGGCACCCGATGGGCGCAGCGCATCACCACCCGGCTCGGGATGTGGAACGGTGACCCGGTCGAGGTCACCTACGAGCCGTTCCTCCAGTTCCAGATGGTCGGGCTCGGCTACCGCCACCCCACCTGGGGCCATGGGCGATGGGTCGGCGCCGACGAGTCGACCCGCGACGAGATCGTGCTCGCCGAGGTGGCTGCGAGCGACCACCTGAACCTCCACGTCCAGGCGCTCGCCCGGGCCACGTGGGGCGACCGGATCGGTGTCGGCATCGTCGAGCAGCTCGTGATCGGGCCGCACACCCCGACCGGTCTGACCGGGATCTTCGACGGCGCCTGAGCGGTCAGCCGGAGAGCTGTTCCAGCATCGCCTTCATCTGTGCGTGCACGGCGTGGATCGCCTGGAGGGGCCTCATCATGACCTTGAACTCGACGATCATCCCGTCGTCGTCGCAGCTGATGATGTCCACCCCGTTGGCGTACTTCTGCTCGCCGTCGACGTCGATCGTGGTTTCGAACTCGAGCATCGCGTGATGCCCCTCGCGGATCACCTTGGTGTAGGAGAACTTGCCGTGTCCGTCGGTGATCCCCTCGGTGCCGGCATCGGCGTTCGCCATCGGGTCGACGTCGGCCAAGGTGCCCCCGGCGGCACGCAGGTACAGCTTGGTGATCTCGCGGCCCCGTTGGGGTGTGAACACGATCGGGGACAGGAAGACGCAGTCCTCGTGGAGGATCGAGTCGAGTCCCCCCGGCAGTTCACCACGGAGGTGGGCGAACCAGCGGTCGATGCAGGCGTCGATGGGACCGTCGGTGCTCATGATCGCAGTCTGCCCGATCAGCCCAAGTGCTGGTGCAGAAAGTCGGTCGCCTTCGGCCAGATCCGGTCGGAGAGCGATTGATCCTGTGTTCCGAGGGCGTTGTGAGGAGCCATGAACGCATGGCCGGAGCCCGGGTACACGGTGAGTGTGGCGTCCTTGCCCAACTCGCGCAGGTGCGTCTCGAGCGCCCGAGCGGCCTCGGGCGGGAAGAAGGTGTCGTGCTCGGCCATGTGACCTTGGATCGCCGCGTCGATGCGTGAGTAGTCGGGCTGACCGTCACCGGTCGGGAACCCGTAGAACGGAACCGCCGCCTTGATCCGGTCGGGCCGCAGCGCCGCCAGGACGAAGGTGAGCATCCCGCCCATGCAGAACCCCATCACGCCGATCCCGCGACCGGTCGTCGCAGGGTGGTCGGCGAGGAAGTCGACGGCGCCACTCATGTCACGGGCAGCCCGATCGGCGGGGAGTGCCTGCATGAGCGCCCCGGCCTTGTCCATCTCCGTGTGGCCGGCGAGTTCGCCTCGGTAGAGGTCGGGAGCCAGGGCGACGAAACCGGCGGCGGCGAGACGATCGGCCATCTCGACGATGCCCGAGTCGAGCCCCCACCATTCCTGGACGACGATCACGCCGGGTCCGGTGCCGTCGGGAGGGAGTGCGAGGTAGCCCCGAGCGGTGTCGCCGTTGCTGTGGAACTCGACCATGTCACCCATGGCGCCACCATAGGCGGGGAGAACCGTCCGACTCGTTCAACGTCGACGTCGCCAGGCCGTGAAGCTCCCGATCGGGCCGTTCCGTGGGGTGACGAGCCACGGGTACGGGTGGACCTCGAGCGTCGTGAGCAGTGCAGCGATCCGCTGGAATCCCGGCACCGGAGCGAACGTCGCCGCCAATCGCCGACCATCCAGTACCGAACCTGGATCACCTCGGTGCAGTTCGACCGGGCGGTGTTCGGCCAACTCGGTGAGTGACTCGGTCAGGAACACGAGACGCTTCGCCGACAGTCGCAGTCGGGCGAGCAGTGGCTCGTCGAACACGAACACCGCCGGGGTGTCGGGATGAGCGGCGAGTGCCGGGTCGTCGTCACCGAGTGACTCGGCGGTCAGCCAGACCGCGTCGACGGGCGAGGTCGAATTCGGAGATTCCATCGGACCAGGGTCAACACTCGGCAACGCCGACCGTTCGACCGGTCGCCACGCCGGTTCGTCTGGCCAGGTGGCGATCGGGCACGCCGAACGGTGCTCACACGTCCGGCACAGGCCCGGTGCGCGCTTGTCCACCTGCGAGCGGCTGAAGCCGTAGTGCTTCGAGGAGCCGACCCCGACGGTCCACTGCCACCCCATCCGGTTGGCCGCACGGGAGCCGTCGAGGAGATGCCGGAAGAACAGGTCCTCGCCGTCGGCCCATGCGCCGCCACGTCGGACGGCCCACTCGCTCGAGAGCCACATGCGGGACTGGTTGACCAGCCAGCCGTCCTGTTCGAGTTCGGTGAGGTTCGCATCGACGCAGGCCATCGTCCGGTCCCACGTCGCCTCTCGGTCGGTACGGGCCTGTTCTCGGCGTACTCCGACCGAGCTCCTCCGGCCGTGGTGGAGGTACCAGTGGCGCGCGTACTCCTGCCACATCAACTCGTCACGGAACTTCTCGACGTCGGCTCGTGGGCCGTGCGCGACGTGGTCCCACACCCTCGGCAGTGCGAGCAGTCCGTGACGGATGTACGGCGAGAGCGCCGATGCTCCTCGGGTGCTCGCCGGGAGGACCTGGTTGCGACGCGCTGCGTAGCCGGCGACGTCGAAGGCCGCAAGGGCTGCGTCGGCTGCGATCTGTCCACCCCGGAAGCGTCCGGACCCGACGACGGCACCGCTGTCGTCGACCAGATCGGCGAGGTGCTCGGCGACGAACCGCTCGGCGGCGAGCCGCCCGGGCTCGGGTGTGGGGAGTCGAGTGGCAGTCACCGGGTCAGTGTCCCATCGCCCGCTGCGCGAGACTGCAACCGTGCCCGACTCCGCTCCACGAACGCTCTGGTCGCCGCCGGCCGACGCACGAACCTCGACCCGCCTCGGGGAGTTCCTCGTCGAGTGCGAGCGTCGGACGGGTCTGCGTTTTGACGACTACGACGCCCTGTGGCGTTGGTCGGTGACCGATGGCCTCGAGGAGTTCTGGGCGGCGATCTGGGACTTCTTCGACGTGATCTCCTCCACGCCGTACGAAGCGGTACTCGACCGGCGGGTGATGCCCGGCGCGAGGTGGTTCGACGGCGCCCGGTTGAACTACGCCGAGCACATCCTGCGGTCCGGTGCGGGGCGTCCCGGCGAGGTGGCGCTCGTCGGCCGGTCGCAGAGTCGCGATCGGGTCGACGTCACCTGGGCCGGGCTCGCCGAGCAGGTCGCTCGCGTCCGCACGGGTCTGCAGCGCCTCGGGGTGGGAGAGGGCGATCGGGTCGCGGCCTATCTGCCCAACATCCCCGAGACGATCGTCGCCTTCCTCGCCACGTGCAGCCTCGGAGCGATCTGGACGTCGTGCGCGCCCGAGTTCGGGGTGCAAGCGGTCCTCGATCGGTTCGGCCAGGTCGAGCCGAAGGTGCTGTTCGTCGTTCCCGGCTACCGCTACGGCCGCCACGACGTCGATCGTCGGGAGGAGGTCGAAGCGATCCGGTCGGGACTGCCGTCGCTCGCAGCGACGGTGCTGCTCCCGTACGGGCCGTTCGATGCCGAGTTCGACGACGGCGGGAAGTGGAGCGATGTCGTCGAGTGGAGCGACGTGGCCGCAGAGTCGGGGCCGCTCGAGTTCGTCCACGTGGCGCCGGATCACCCGCTGTACGTCCTGTACTCGTCGGGCACGACCGGTCTCCCGAAGCCGATCGTGCACGGCCACGGCGGGGTGCTGGTCGAGCACCTCAAGACCATCGGTCTCCACGGCGATCTGGGGCCGACGGACCGGTTCTTCTGGTTCACCACGACCGGGTGGATGATGTGGAACTACGTCGTCAGTGGGCTGCTCGTCGGTGCCCGCCTCGTGCTGTACGACGGCGATCCCAACGTCGACGGCCCGGAGACGCTGTGGGAGTTGGCCGCCGAGGAACGGCTCACCTGGTTCGGCGGTGGTGCCCCGTTCTTCACGGCGTGCAAGCGTGCCGGTGTCCGGCCGATCGAGCGGTTCGACCTGTCGTCGTTGCGCGCCGTCGGGTCGACCGGTGCGCCGCTGCCCGCCGACGCGTTCACCTGGGTGTACGACGCCGTGTCGCCCGATGTGCTGCTGTCGCCGATCTCGGGTGGCACCGACGTCTGCTCGGCGTTCGTCGGCGGAAGTCCGATGACGCCGGTGTGGGAAGGGGAGATCCCGTGCAGCTACCTGGGCGCCGCCGTCGCGGCGTTCGACGAGGACGGGCGACCGGTCGTCGGCGGACAGGGTGAACTCGTGCTCATCGAGCCGATGCCCTCCATGCCGGTGGGGTTCTGGGGCGACGACGACGGTTCTCGCTATCGGGCCGCCTACTTCGAGGACTTCCCGGGGGTGTGGCGTCACGGGGACTGGATCACGATCACCGAGCGGGGGAGTTGCGTGATCACCGGTCGTTCCGATGCGACCTTGAACCGGGGTGGGGTGCGCGTCGGCACGGCGGAGATCTACCGGGTCGTCGAGGCGGTCGACGGGGTGATCGACAGTCTGGTGGTGCATCTCGAGGCACCCGATGCGGACGACCCCGGCACCTTGGTCTTGTTCGTGGTGACCGACGGGCGCGATCTCGACGACGAGTTCGTCGGGCGGATCCGGTCCACGATCCGAACGGGGCTGTCACCTCGTCACGTTCCCGACGAAGCACATCGGGTGGCGGCGATCCCGACCACCCTCAGCGGGAAGAAACTCGAACTCCCCGTGAAGAAGATCCTCCTCGGCGGCGATCCCGATCAGGTCGCCAGCAAGGGGGCGCTCAAGGATCCGTCGGCGCTCGACGAGATCGTCCGGCTCGCCGCGGCTCGACGCTGACGGGAACCGGGCCGGAGCGACGGGCGTCGAACCCCACGTGAGCGACCGCCGTGGCATGCCTTTCGACGATCCGGTCGTCGGACCGTCACCGGATCGGCCCCGAACACCGGCGATGCGGGGGGCGTCGATGCTCGTCGTCGCCGTCGCCATCGGTGGCATCGGATTCGGGATCGGGCGCTCGGTCGGCACCCAGCCGGCCGCACCGGTCAGCTCGGCGAGCCGCAGCTCGGTTCCTGCCGAGGAACCCGCCGGGGAGTCGACCGTCGATGGCGGCGTGATCGGTGATGTGACATCGTCGTACTGGGTCCCGACCCCGATGGAGACCCTGTACGAGCGCACCACCGATTCGGGGATCCGGATCCGACTCCAGGGCGGGCAGCGGTGGAACGGATCCTGGATCGAGGGCGACTGGATCGAGGGCGACTGGACGGCCGCCGGCTACTGCCTCGCGGATCGGGACGCACGGGTCACGTTCGATTCGGACGATCTGGTCGACATCGGCGGTGCCGGCCTGTATTCGGAGTTGTTCAGGGGACTCCGGGTGGAGGCTGGTGAGACCGGGTGGGCCGACGACCACGTCGTGCGGTATCTGGTCGTCCAGGCGGACACGGCAACCGAGGTCGCGGTGTCGTGGGACGACGGGTTGGCCGACCGGACATCGACCAGCGGCGGGTTCGCCGTGCTCGCCGTCGAACCGACCACGAGCGATGGTGACGTCTGGAACATGGACTACACCCTCGAAGTCGTCGAACCCGACGGTGTTCGGGAGTTCGGTCGTGACGACCTGGAGTACCGGGACGATGCTGGCTACCAGGCAGGATGCAACCCGCCGGTGCCCGGATTGCCCGAGCCCGGCGAGTGACCCGCTGATCCTGGTGCAGCCGACGAGGCGCTTCGGGAGCGGTGAGTACTCCGCTGCCGCCGAGACGGCCGGACACGAGATCGACGAGATCGTCGGAGGCGAGTGGGTCGAGATGCCGACGATCGAGCCGGTCGCTACGATCTGGCCGTGACCCAGATCTACCTCGACCGCCTCGAGCGGGTCCGTCGGTCGATGGAGGAGCAGGGTGTCGACACCCTGCTGCTGTCCGTCGGGCACGACCTCCCGTACCTGACCGGCTACCTCGCCATGCCCCTCGAACGGCTCACGATGCTCGTCGTGCCACGCGACGGTGACGCCACCCTGCTCATCCCTCGCCTCGAAGCCCCACGGGTCACACCGCAACCCGGGGTGTTCGAGTTGATGCCCTGGAACGAGACCGACGATCCGACGGCGCTCGTCGCAAAGCTCGCAGCCGGGTCCAGGTCGATCGCCGTCGGCGACCAGATGTGGGCGAGGTTCCTGGTGGAACTCCTGCCGCAGCTTCCCGGAGCCACGTATCGCCGGGCGGTCGACGTGGTCGGCCACCAGCGCATGATGAAGGACGCCGCCGAGATCGACGCCCTCGCCGCCGCCGGTGCAGCGGTCGACCGGATCGCCGCCGAGTTGCAGGCCGGCCGGATTCCGCTCGTCGGTCGGACCGAGGCCGAGGTCTCGGCCGACCTGTCGGCCCGCATCCTCGCCGAGGGCCACCAGAAGGTGAACTTCGCGATCGTCGCAGCCGGCGAGAACGCCGCCAGTCCGCACCACCACGCGGGAAGCCGGGTGATCCGTGAGAACGAGATCGTCCTGTGTGACTTCGGTGGGACGATGAACGGCTATTGCTCGGACATCACGCGATGCGTGGTGACCGGCGAGGTTCCCGCCGAGATCGCCGAAGCGTACGAGGTGCTCCACACCGCTCAACAGGCCGCCGTGGCCGCAGCGACGGTCGGTACGCCGTGCCAGGAGGTGGACCGAACGGCTCGACGGATCATCGCAGAGGCGGGTTACGGCGAGTATTTCGTGCATCGGACCGGCCACGGCATCGGCCTCGAAGAGCACGAGGACCCGTACATCGTCGAAGGGAACGGGCTGCCACTCGAAGCCGGTCACGCCTTCAGCATCGAACCGGGCATCTACGTGCCGGACCGTTGGGGAATGCGACTCGAGGACATCGTCGTGGCGGCGGACGCCGGGCCGATCGCCATGAACCGGGCCGACCACGGCCTGCACGTGGTGGCCGAACTCAGCCCGTCGTCATCGGTGTGAACTCGACGAGTTCGATGACCACGTCGGCGCCGACGTAGCGAGCGAGTGGGCCGGTGTCCAGCGCGCAGTAGCGGACCGTCCCTGTCGCTCCGACCGAACTGGGCACCGTGATGTCGACGCACGCCGCCGGTACTCCGGCCACGGTCTCGTCGGACCCGTCGGTGAATCCGATCCGCCGCGCGGCATCGAGTCCGAGTCGGGTCCGGAATGCATCGCCCCAGAAGCGGTGGGTGATGTTGAGGTCGCTCAATCGGGCGTCGTCGAGCTCGTCGACGCACTCGTCGGTCGCCACCGTGCAGGTGCTGGCCGATCCGCGCTCGACCCGGTACTCGACGTCGCCCACCCGAACCCGATAACCAGCCGACCAGACCCTGACCGTCGCGACGGCCGCGTCGCCGGCGCCGGTCGGTGTGACCCGGTAGGTGGCGACGAAGTCCGTGGAGGACGCCAGCGCGAGTCGGTCGACGACGCTCCGAGCGGCGATGTCGTCGACGACGGGTTCGTCACGCAGCGTCGGCCGCTCGCCGACGAAGCACCCGGTGAGCAGCGAGCCTGCTGCGAGGGCCAGGAGGATGCCGAGGTGGGCCTGGACGACTCGGGGGGACCGGGACAACATGGGACCCCGAGCCTACGGCGTTACGATCCCGCGGCGTGATCCGCCTCGACGCCGCCACGGTCCTGCTCCAGTGGTCGGTGGGAGGGATGGCGTTCTGCTGGTTCACGACGCGCCAGCGGGAGGTCGGCCTCGGATACGGGTGGCTGCTCCGATCCACCTACGCGACCCTTGCGCTCGCGAGCGTCCTGGTCGGTCTCCGGTACGGAGCGGTGCCAACCCGCGAGTTGTCGACGGTCGGCGTCGTCGGTTCGACGATCATCGCCTTGGTCGTCTCGATCCGTCGGCGGGCGGCCGGCGTCCGCGGTCAGCGATCCGAGCACGACCGACGGTCGGATCGGGTCGCGGCGATGACCGGCATCGATCGACCCGACCGTCCACCCGAACGGGTCGTGGGCGACGTTCGCGAGTTCCCGCCCGTGCTCGATGCGGTCCCGGCGCTGATCGGTTCGGTCGGGTTGCTGGCCGCCGGCTGGGCCGCGGCACCGGACGGAGGCGTCGACGTGGTCGTCGCCCTGCTCCGGACACTCGTCGGGGCGGCGTTCCTGGGCTCGATCACCGATGCGATGCTGCTCGGGCACTGGTACCTCGTCCAGCCGGGGCTGCCTCGGCGGCTCCTCAATCAGATCGTGCTCGCGGTCGGCTGGATCTGGCCCTTCGAGGTTGCAGCGATGCTCCTCCCTCCGGGCATGGCCGGTGTCTGGTCGGGAGCGGTCGACGACGGGTGGAACGGGACGCTGGGATGGTTCTGGGCCGCGTGCGCGGTGACGACGATCGTCCTCGTGTTCGTCACCCGAGCCGCACTCCGCGAACGTCAGTATTCGGCGGTGATGGCGGCGACGGGACTGCTCTACCTGGCGATCCTGACGGCCTTCGGCACGGATCTCGTCGCTCGGGCCGTGCTCGACTCCTGAGCCCCGCCACGGTGCAGCGTCGTCGTCGGCGGGGGTTCGTCTGGCACGATCGGACCATGGAGTTGCCGCAGCAAGGTGTCGAGGCGTCCCGGGTGATCTCCGAACTCGGTGAGTTCCGCGGCGGGGACGTCCGATGGCAGGAGGGTCGGACGTTCGGACTGGTGTACGACGGCGGGCCATCGGTGCACGACGTCGCCGAACGTGCGGCCATGCTGTTCCTCCACGAGAACGCCTTGAACATCGCTGCGTTCCCGTCACTGCGTCGGATCCAGTCCGACGTGGTCGGGTGGACCGCAGGCTTGATGAACGGTCCGCCGACGGCTGCCGGGTTCCTGACGAGCGGCGGCACCGAGTCGATCCAGTGCGCCGTGCTGGCCGCACGCGAACGTGGTCGGGTCGAGCGAGGGATCACCAACGGTTCGATCGTGCTCGCGGAATCGGCCCACGCCGCATTCCACAAGTCGGCGCACCTGTTCGACATGCCGGTCGTGAAGGTCCCGGTGCGAGCGGACTTCACGGCGGACGTCGATGCGATCGCCGATGCCGTCGACGACTCGACGGTGCTCGTCGTCGGCTCGGCTCCGCAGTACCCACACGGCGTCATCGACCCGATCGCCGACATCGCCGAGATCGCCGTCGGAGTCGGGGCGAACTGTCACGTCGACGCCTGCATGGGAGGCTTCGTCCTGCCGTTCGCAGAGCGACTCGGACGCATGGTGCCCCCATGGGATTTCCGGGTGCCCGGTGTGACGTCGATGTCGGCCGACGTCCACAAACTCGGCTATGCGCCGAAGGGAGTGTCGGTCATCGTGTATCGGACGAAGGAACTCCGTCGACACCAGACGTGGGTGTTCGACGGATGGCTGGGTGGGACGTACGGCAGCCCGAACCTGCAAGGGACGCGATCGGGCCTGCCGATGGCTGCGGCTTGGGCGGTGATGCGGCATCTGGGTGTCGACGGGTATCTCGAGTTGACCGATCGGGCGCTCGGAGCCGCCGACCGGATGCGAGCTGCCGTCGCAGCGGTCGATGGCATCCGGGTGCTCGGCGATGGTGATCTGCACCTCGTGGCGATCGCCTCCGACCCGGCGGCATCGTCGCCGCTCGACGTGTTCGCCCTCGGCGACGAACTCGCCGCACGCGGCTGGTACCACGATCGTCAGGGTCCTCCCGATTCACTCCACTCGACCGTCAGCGCGTCCAATACGACGTCGATCGACGATTGGTGCACCGATCTCGCGGCGAGTGCGGACGTGGTCCGCGGTCGATCGACCGACGACCGGACGACGAGCTATTCGACCGTCGACTGACGCTCAGTTCACCTGCCGCTCGTAGCCGTCCCAGTACGGGGCGCGCAGTTTGAACTTCTGGAGTTTGCCCGTGGCGGTCCGGGCCAGTTCCTCGCGGAACTCGACCTTCTTCGGGCACTTGTAGCCAGCGAGCTTCTGCTTCGTCCAAGCGATCACGTCCTGCTCGGTGAGCGACGAGCCGGGAGTCGTCACGACGAGCGCCGTCACGAGTTCGCCCCACTTGTCGTCCGGGATCCCGATGACGGCGACCTCGGCGACGTCCGGGTGCTGGAAGATGGCGTCCTCGACCTCGATCGAGCTGACGTTCTCGCCACCGGAGATGATGACGTCCTTCTTCCGGTCGGCGATCGTGAGGTACTCGGCGTCGTCGATCGATCCGCCGTCGCCGGTGTGGAAGAACCCGTCGTGGATGGCGAGCGCGGTCTGGTCGGGCTGCTCCCAGTACCCCTCCATCACCGTGTTGCTCCGGGCGAGCACCTCGCCGTCGTTGCTGATCGCCATGGTGCAACCGACCACCGGGGCGCCGGCCCGGTTGAGCTTGACCGCCTGTTCGGCGACCGGGAGGTCGTCCCACTCGCCGCGCATCCGGTTGAGGGTGAGCAGCGGCGCCGTCTCCGTGAGCCCGTAGATCTGTACGAACTCCCAGCCGAGTTCGGTCATGCACCGCTCGATCGTGCGGGTCGGAGGAGGCGCCCCGGCGACCACGATCCGGACGCGATCGCGACCCGGAATCGGACCATCCCAGTCGGCCGCCGCATCGAGGATCATGTTCAGGACCGCCGGAGCACCGCACATGAGGGTGACGCCGTGCTCGTCGATCCGGCGGAGGATCTCGGCGCCGTCGATCTTGCGCTGGATGACGTGCTTGCCACCCATACCGCTGACGGCGTAGAGCATCCCCCACCCGTTGCAGTGGAACTGCGGGAGCGTGTGGAGATAGACGTCCCGGTCGCTCACACCCATGTGCCAGCCGAACAGCGACGCATTGATCCAGACGTTGCGATGGGTGAGTTGCACGCCCTTGGGCCGAGCGGTCGTGCCCGAGGTGTAGTTGATCGTGGCCGTCGCGTCCTCGTCGCCGTCCCAGGGCACCGGTTCGGTGTCGAACTTCATCAGGATCGCATCGCTCTCGGCGCCGATGGTCCACTTCATCTCGCAGTCGACATCGGCCATCGCCGATTCGAGTTCGGGGTCGATCAGAAGGACTCGGGCGCCCGAGTGCTCGACGATGTAGCGGACTTCCTCGGCGACGAGGCGGAAGTTGACCGGTACGAGGATCCGACCGGAGCCCGACACACCGAACAAGGCGGTCAGGAGTCTCGCCGAGTTGTGGGACACCATGGCGACCCGCTCGCCGGGAGCCACGCCGAGGGCGTCGAGGCCGGCGGCCATCGCCCGGGCCCGACGGGCCATCTCGCGGTAGGTGATCGATCCCCACGATTCGGCGGGTTGATCGGGTTCATCGGCGATGGCTTCGCGATCGGGATACAGCAGTTCGGCTCTGCGGAGGAAGTCGTTGACGGTGAGTGCAACTTTCACCGCCAGAACGCTAGTACGTCTCCGGACGTGTGACGAAGGGCACGATGCGACTCACGCCCGTGACGGTGCGACGAGCGACCACGGGCGCTCACGCTCGACCGACAGGGCGAGGTCGAGGAGCAGCGGTTCACTGAAGTGCCGGCCGACGAGTTGGAGCCCGACGGGGAGACCGTCGACGCAGCCGGCCGGTACCGAGATCGCCGGATTCCCGTGCAGATTCGCCGGGAAGGTCAGTCGGCCGTTGATCCGGGCGCCGGCCTCGATCCCGCCGAAGACGCTCGGGAGCGGCCCGCCGGCATCGAACGCGACATCGGGGTTGCTGGCGGTGATCACGAAATCGACGCCTCCCGCTGCGGTGTCGAAGATCCGGGCCATCGCCTCGTTCAGTTCCGACCGGCGCTGTTCGAGCTTGATCCGTGCGTCGGCGCCGTACCGGGCCGACGGGTGGTCCATGGCGAACTCCATCGCCAGGCGGATCTCGGGGGTCAGCACGTCCGCGCAGTCCGGCCAGTGCGGTCCGAGCTCGGCGACCAACCCGACCGAGTTGGCGACCGACCACGCCGCTCCCATCCGGGGGAGGGAGGTGTCCACCGTCTCGATCCGGAGCAGTCCGACGTCGCCGATCAAGGCATCGGCAGCCTCCTCGAGCACCTCCCACATGGCGGGTGAGACCACGGCTCCACCCCAGTCGGGGACGACGGCGACGCGGGCTCCGCGGAGGGAGTCGAGGTGGGCGCCGAGACCGCTCTCCCAACCGCTGACCCGCTCGAGGCTGAGTGGCTCGCGTGGGTCCCGTCCGTTGCAGACGTCGAACCATCGAGCCGTGTCGCGGACCGATCGCGACAAACAGCCGTGCGTCACGGTCATCGCTCCGAGTCGCGCCGATGGCGTGAGGGGGATCCGGCCGTAGGTCGCCTTCAGCCCGACCAGGCCGGTGAACCCGGCCGGGATCCGGATCGACCCGCCGCCGTCCCCTCCGGTCGCCAGCGTCACGATGCCGCCAGCGACCGCTGCCGCGCTCCCGCCCGACGAGCCACCCGGCGTCCGTCCGTGTCGCCACGGGTTGTGGGTGATGCCGTTGAGCACGGTCCTCGTCACGTTGACGCCGCCGAACTCCGAGGCGGTCGTTTGCCCGACCAGAACGGCACCACCGAGGTCGCGCATCCGTCCGGGGTTGGTTCCGGTGTCGGTGGCGATCCGGTCGCGGAACACCGCACAGGCGTGCGTGTCGGGCCACCCCTCGACCTGATCCAGTTCTTTGACCCCGATCGGCACCCCGCCGAACGGCTTCGAGACGTCGGCGCTCCGGGCGGCACGTTCGGCTCGCTCGACGTCGACGTGCGAGAAGGCGTTCAGGTCGCTGGACTCGATCGCTGCCACCACGGCCGCGAGTTCCTCGGAAGGACTCCGTTCACCGCGACGGAAGGCGTCGACGAGTCCGCAAGCGTCACCCTGCCAGGGGCGGTCCGTGGTGCTCTCCATGCGGGGACCGTACCGCGATCGCCGATCTCGTAGAGTCACCGACCATGGACGCCCCATCCCGCCTCGGCATGACGATCCCGCTCGGCGGACCTCTCCACGGGCAGCGGGATCGGATCGTCGGACTCGCCGATCTGGGGTACACCGACGTCTGGACGGCCGAATCCGACGCCGGTGACGGCTTGACGCCTCTGGCCCTCGCCTCGGTCTGGGAGCCGAGGCTGCGGCTCGGTACGGCGATCCTGCCGGCGTACACCCGGGCGCCGGCGTGTCTGGCCCAGAGCGCGGCGACGATGGCGGACGCAGCCCCCGGCCGGTTCGTGCTCGGCATCGGCTCGTCGTCGAACGTCATCGTCGAGCGGTGGAACGGCGTGCCGTTCGACGAGCCCTACCGGCGGGTCCGGGACGTGGTGCGGTTCCTCCGGGAAGCTTTTTCGGGTGACAAGGTGAGCCGCTCGTTCGACACGTTCACGATCGACGGGTTCCGGCTCGGCATCCGTCCCGAACAGGCGCCGCCGATCGTCGTCGCGGCGCTTCGCGAGGGCATGTTGCGGATGGCCGGGCGGGAGGCCGACGGGGCGATCACGAACTGGTTGGCTCCCGAGGACGTTCCGCGGGTCGCCGCGGCCGTTGCCGAGGGGTCGGCGGGATCGCCCCGTGAGCTCGTCGCTCGGATCTTCGTCTGCCCGAGTGATCGCGCCGACGTGGTTCGTGCGGGCGCCCGTCGGGCCATCGCTGCGTACATGAACGTACCGGTGTACGCCTCGTTCCAGGAGTGGCTGGGCCGCGGCGACCAGCTCGAAGGGATGTGGTCGGCGTGGCGCAGCGGCGACCGGCAGCGGGCCCTGGCCGAGATCCCCGACGAGGTGGTCGACGCCCTCGTCGTGCACGGAACACCGGCGACCTGCCGACGGCGGATCGACGAGTACTTCGACAACGGTGTGACGACGGGTGCCCTCGCGGTGTTGCCGTTCGACCCGGAACTCGACCCGTGGGAGGCGGTCGCTTCGCTCGCTCCGCAGCGGCCCTGACGGCTCAGGCCGCAGAGGACAGTCGACCGGCTCGCCGCTCGTCGAGTTGTCGGCGGATCTCGGCGACGTGCCGCAGACCGCGTCGCCTCGTCTCGGAGTCGAGGCGGAACTGCAGCGGTGCGTCCGACGGCGCCAAGGTCGGATCCGGCAGGAGCGTGAGTTGGCGGGGGGTGTCGTGCTCGTTCACGTCCCCCATGGTGACGTGGGGGTGTCACGGAGATCGGGGTGCGAGTCAGCCGAGTCCGACCACGGCGATCGCGACGCCCACCGCTGCCGTCGCCACACCCACCGGAGTTGCGAACGACACCCAGCGGGGCCGTCGCTTCCAGGCCGGTGCCATCACCGCCAGCCCGCAGACGCCACCCGCGACGGCTCCTCCGAGATGGCCACCGATCGAGATTCCGGGGAAGAGGAAGGTGACGAACAAGTTGAGCAGCAGGAGGCTGCCGATCGAGGTGTTCATCGGATTCGTTCCGTGCAGCCAGTACCCGACGACGGCGAGTCCCATCAGGCCGAACACGGCACCCGACGCACCACCGGCCAGACCCTCGCCGAGGAGCACGCTCCCCGCTGATCCACCGAGGAGCGCCGCCACGTACACGAGAGCGAAGCGGAGTCGGCCGATCGCAGGTTCCAGCATCTGCCCCAGCACGTAGAGCAGGTACATGTTGAAGCCGATGTGGATGATCCCGAAATGGAGGAATCCCGCTGTGACCAGCCGCCACCACTCACCACCACCGCTCTCGAAGATCGTCCCGTCGGCGAGTCGGAGCGCGAAGCCGTCGCCCAGCGCCGATCGGGTGAGTCCCAGTTGGGCGTGCCCGAGCGTGATCCCTCGCCCGGACAGTGCGTTGGGTGACCTCAGGACGACGTAGACGAAGACGGCGACATTCGCAGCGACGAGCATCTTCCAGACCTCGGGGGCCGATGTCGCCTGCCAGTGCCGGAATCTGGTCGACACGTTTGGTCGATCAGCGCGGACGCACTCCGGACACTGGCTCCCCACGGTCGCCCGGACGAGGCACTGCTCGCACGACGGCTGGCCACATCGCGTGCATCGGCGCCATGCCTCGCGGTCCGGATGCCGCACGCACGTCGAGGCGGCTCCACCGCCCGACGGAACGGGTGGGGGAGGAAGACTCATCGACGACGAGGGTATTCGGTGCGACGTCCGATCGCTCCCGGGAGCGTTCCCGGATCGGGTCAGAGGGTCGACCGCGTCAGGAGTTCGTCGGCCGGTCCCGGACGACCGAGCAGGTGTCCTTGGACCAGGTCGCATCCTGCTGCCCGGAGACGGCGCAACTGCTCCACGCTCGTCACCCGCTCGGCGACGACCTGCATGTCGAGGGCGTGCGCCAGCATCACGAGGGCGCGCACGACCCTGGTGTCGGCATCGGAGGCGCCGCTCGGGAGCGCGAGGCTCCCATCGAGTTTCAGGACGTCGGCGCCGACGTCGGTGAGCAGCGACAACGCCTTCGAGCCCGTGCCGAAGTTGTCGATCGCCACTCGGACCCCGAGATCTCGGAGCGCCCTGATCGACTGCACGGTGGTGTCGTCCTCGTCGTCGACCATCATCGTCTCGCGTGCCTCGAGGACCAGCTGCCGAGGTCGGAGTTCGTGCCGTCGGACGATGGCGTCGACACGCTCGACGAAGCCCGGGCTCGAGAGTTGGATCTGGGAGACGTTGACGTGGATCGCGAACCGCCGGTCGACACGGCCCTCGTCGATCCACCCCCGGAGCGCTTCGCAGGAACGGTCGATGACCCACTCGCCGATGGGGACGATCACTCCGGTGTGTTCCGCCACAGCGATGAACGAACCGGCATCGAGCCGTCCGCGACTCGGATGGTTCCAGCGCACCAGGGCCTCGGCGCCTTCCCCGTGCTCCGAGACGGCCGAGAAGATGGGCTGGAACTCGAGGTCGAGTTCGCCGGTCCGCAGGCCCTTCACGAGTGCGACCGACAGCTCGGACCGAGCGGTGGCCTGCCGGTGGAGTTCGTCGGTGAACACGGCCACGCGTGCGCGACCCGATCGCTTCGCGGCCTGGACGGCGGTGTCCGCCTCGGACACGAGGCGGGTGGCGATCTTCTCGGCGTGGGTGGGCTCGGAATCGGAGGGGTCGGCGAGACTGATGCCGACGCTCACCGACACGTCGAGTTCGTGACCTCGCTCGAGGAGCCGACCGCTGAGGGCGCGTCGAAGCCGGTCGGCGACGTCGACCGCTTCGGATTCTCCGGCCAGCCCGAAGCAGATGACGACGAACTCGTCACCACCGAGGCGTCCGATGAGGTTGTCGACGTCGATCGTCTGCTCCAGTCGACGCGCCGACGCCGTCAGCAGTTGATCGCCGACGTCGTGCCCGAGCGACTGGTTGATGTCATGCATCCGATCGACATCGATGACCAGCGCAGCGACTCGACCGGGTCCGGCGTCGTCTCGGTGGAGTCGCGATGCGGCTCGTCTGATGACGGCCTGGCGGTGCAGGAGGCCGGTCACCGGATCGTGCTCGAGCCGATCCACGAGTTCATCCACCCGACGGCGGTCCTCGGCCACGTCTCGGCACACGACCCCGATGAAGCCGTGGCCGACCGGGCCGGGGCGGTGCACGACGACGACGGCGTCGTACGTTCGGGGGACGTCGTCCCCGCGTGGCAGGACGGCCTCCCCCCGCCACATCCCCCCGTCGCTCCGCGTGAGGAGGTCACCCGGCGCCTGGTCCAGGAGGGGACGGAGCCGGTCGAGTCCGCGCTCCGCCGTCAGCGGCCACGGCTCGGGAAAGACGTCCGATGCGGTGTCGTTGAGTGTCACGGTCCGACCGTCGAGTGTCGTGACGGCGACGGCGAGCCCGGCCTCGTCGAGGAGCGCTTCGACGACTCCGGCATCGTCCGCTCGTTCGGACGTGGTCATCGCAGGTTCGGTCGACTCGCCCGACACGGAAGACTCACGATCCGATCGGCGGCAGTGTTGCCGGCGGAGGCGGCGGGACCACCGGCTCGACGAGTCGGCGCCCGTCGCCGGACGCGCAGCCCGTCGCGAGCACGAGGGCGACCAGGATCGGTCCGACGAGCGACGGAGCGAATGCAACCACAGGACGATGGTATCCGAGGTCCGTACCCTGGCAGGGACGGCTCGGCCGGTAGCGTTCGGGACGATGACCCCCACCCTGATGACCGTGCACGCTCATCCGGACGACGAAGCGTCGAAGGGCGCCCCGACGCTCGCGAAGTACCACGACCTCGGCGCCCGTACCGTGCTCGTCTGCTGCACGGGTGGGGAAGAGGGTGACCTCCAGAACCCGACGCTCCGGGAACCCGGTCGGCCGTTCCACGGCCTCGACGCCGAGCAGGAACGGTCGTTGGTCGCGTCGATGCGATCCGCCGAACTCGCCGCCTCCGCCGAGGTGATCGGATTCGACGAGGTGGTGATGCTCGGCTACCGGGACTCGGGGATGGCCGGGAGTGACGCGAACTCCCATCCCGACTGTTTCCACCAGGCGGACCTCGACGAGGCCACGGGTCGCCTCGTCGCCGAGATCCGCCGGACCAGGCCGCAGGTCATCATCACCTACAGCGATGAACAGCAGGGATATCCGCATCCCGATCATCTCCGTGTCCACGACATCAGCGTGCTGGCGTTCGACCGGGCCGGCGATCCGGCGTGGTATCCGGGTGCCGGCGCGCCGTTCGCACCCTCGAAGCTCTACTACACGGTCTGGAGTCGTCGACGGTTGTCGGCGATCCACGAGGGACTGCTCGACCGACGCGGTGAGTCGCCGTTCGACGACGGATGGTTCTCCCGACCCGACACCGACCATCGGATCACCACCCGGATCGACGTCGCCGGATATTTCTGGGCCCGGACCGGTGCCCTCCGCGCCCACGCCACCCAGGTCGATCCGAATGCTGCGTTCTGGTTCGGGCTCACCGACGAGGAGTTGGACACCGTCTATCCCTGGGAGGACTGGATCCTCGCCAAGTCCCGCGTCGGTCCGATCCCGTCCGCCGAACTCGGCGATGCGGTGGAGAGCGACCTGTTCGCCGGCATCGACCTCGGCGCCACCGTCGGTTCCGCTGCGAGGCGCTCGTGACCACCGTTCAGTACCGGGTGGTCGTCGCCAAGAACGACGAGCGCACGGAGGGGCCCGATGATGCCGCTGTCGTGTTCTCGGCTCCGATCGCCATCGTCGACGACGCCTTCGACGCCGTCGTCGAGTTCATGCGAGGACGGCTCAAGGCATCCGGGGACACCGGTGCGATCCTCGACCTGTTGAAGAGCGGTGACGTCGACGAGGCGGTCAGGCAGCTCGCATCGCGTCCCTGAGTCGGCGAAAGCCGATCAGGGTGGCGTGGGCATCGGACAGCGCGGACGCGAGGTCGTCGGCCTCGCACACGAATGCGAGATCATCGATCCACTGTTCGGCACTCGGCCCGAGCGCTCTCACCTCGGGGGTGTCGATGGCCGGTTGGATGTGCACCTCGGTGACGCCGGGCTCGAGCCGGGAGAGCGCGTCGAGGACCCGGTGCCGTGATCCGGGTCTCCAGTCGTGGTCGAAGTGGTCCGGGAAGAGGATCCCTTCGGAGGCCGCCAGCCGTCGGAACGGGAACCCGGCCGCATCCTCACCGACCGTCGACGGGAGCCGTATCGGCAACGCGAACTCGATGGCGAGGTCGAGGTAGATCCCGAAGAACTCGGGTCGGAGCGTGATCGCGGTGAGGTGCGGCGCGAGATGCGTGACGTCGATGCCCCACGCCTGCGCCCGTGTGATCTGGGCTCGGAGTTCGCGGTGGACCTCTTCGGGATCGGCGTGTTCCCAGAGGTCGTCGATGCGCCTGGGGAACCCGCCGTCGCCGGACACGAGCGACGGCGCGTGCGTGATCGGGCCCCATCGGTACTGGTCGTGTTCGGCGTTGAGGGTCAGATGGACGCCGATGTCGTCGCCGTCGCGGTACTCGTCGGCGGCATGGCGGGCCCACGGGGCCGGCACCATGATCGACGCGCAGGTGGCGAGGCCGTCCCGTATCGCCCGGTAGACCCCGACATTGGCGGCGTGGGACGAGCCGAGATCGTCGCAGCTGAGGATGACGAGACGAGCGTCGTCCGGAAATCCGAGTCGCCGGGAGAGTTCCGTCACCCGCAGGACGCTACCGGCTCGGGTTCGCGTCAGAGACCGGCGACGGCGTCGAGGAGTCGGTCCACGTCGTCGGTGGTCAGGTACGCAGCGATGCCCGCCCGCACCGCACCCGGGATCCCGAGGGTCGACATCGCCTCGACGGCGTAGTAGTCGCCGTCCCAGACGGCGATCCTGGCGCTCGCGAGTGTCCGGGCGACCTCTTCGGGGGACGTACCTGCGACGTCGAACGCCAGGGTCGGAGCGCGATCGGTGAGATCGTGGGGGCCGTACACCGTGACGCGCTCATCGGTGAGGAGCCCGTCGAGCAATCTGCGGAAGAGCGCCGACTCGTGCTCGGCGAGGCGATCCATCCCGGTCTCGAGGAGCCACTCGGCAGCGGCGGCGACGCCGGCGAGTTGTTCGTACGACGGTGTGCCGAGCATCCAACGGTCGGCTCCACGATCGGCGGCGGGCCGCACCTTGTAGGCGTCGAGCGAGTCGATCACCGACGGGGACATCCAGGTGATGCCGACGTGTGGCCCGTACCACTTGTAGGAACTCGTCGAGTAGACGTCGCAGCCGATCGCTCCGACATCGACTGCTGCATGCGGTGTGAGGTGGACACCGTCGACGACGACTCGGGCGCCGATCTCGTGTGCTGCGGCCGTGATCGCGGCGATGTCGGGTCGGGTGCCGATCGCATTGCTGGCTCCGGTGACGGCGACCCACCTCGTCCGTGCCGTGAACAGGGAGGTGACGGCATCGACGGAGAGACGGCCATCGGACGGATCGAACTCGGCGAGCCGGACGGTCGCTCCGGAGTCACGTGCAGTGAGCAGCCACGGGGCGACGTTCGAGTCGTGGTCGAGTCGCGTGCAGACGATCTCGTCACCGGCGTTCAGTGAACGGCCGATGGCCCGGGTCAGGGAGAAGACGTTCGCCGTCGTCGAGGGTCCGAACACGAAGCCGTCGGGATCGGCCGTCAGGAGTCGTCCCATGGTGGCGCGAACGTGGTCGACGAGTTCGTCACAGGCGTGGGCCGCATCGAACGATCCGTGACTGTTGGCATTGTTCCCGCTGCGCTGCCAGCCAGCGGACGCTTCGATCGCCGAATCGACGACCTGGGTACCGGCAGGACCGTCGAATCGCGCCCAGCCCTGATGGGAGCCTTCGGTGATGCCGGGAAAGCGGTGTCGTACGTCGAACATCACCTCACTGTGCCATGCGGGACCCTGTCGTGCGGGGAACGCTCCGGGAGCACCGATCAGCAGGCGCCCCACAGACCGGCGTCGTCCCGCTCGGCCGCGCGGGCGGCGTCGACGAAGATCGATCGGAGCGACTCGTTGGGAGGTATCGAGAGCGGAACAGCGAATCCGGTTCGGACGAGGTGCTCGTTCACGAAGAGTCCATCGCTCGATCGGAACACGAAGGCGAGCAGCCGCCCGTAGTCGTCCCGACCGACGACGTCACGGACGAGTCGAACCGCGCTGCCCGGTGGCAGGAGCCGCCCGACATGGGCCGTTGCCTCGTCGCCGAAGCACTCCGCTGCGACGGCCGGGCGACCGTCGAACGCGTCGTGATCGATTTCGGGAGTGTCGATGCCGAGGAGCCTGACGCGCTCGGTCCGACCGCCGATCGTGACGTCGATGGTGTCACCGTCGACGACGCCGACCACCACGGCGGAACCCGCCGTGCTCCCCGGAACGGTTGCGCTGCACGCGGTGAGCAGCACCGCCGTCCAGGAGCGAGCGGTTCGACCACCGGGGACCACGCACTGGTTCTAGTGGCCGCCGGCGCGGCCCGCTCGGGGATCGGTCCCCGGCGGACCGGGGGATCGTCAGAGCCGCTCGATGATCGTGCCCGTCCCGAGGCCTCCACCGCAGCACATCGACACGAGGCCGTACCGGCCGCCGGTCCGCTCCAGTTCGAACAGCGCCTTCGTCATCAGGAACGCTCCGGTCGCTCCGAGCGGATGACCCAGAGCGATCGCACCGCCGTTCGGATTCGTTCGTTCGAGGTCGGCTCCGACCTCGCGCGACCAGGCGAGCACCACCGACGCGAACGCCTCGTTGATCTCGAAGAGATCGATCTGGTCGATCGACAGGCCGGAGCGAGCCAGGAGATGGCGGGTGGCGTCGATCGGCCCGGTCAGCATCAGGACCGGATCGACCCCGACGAGGCAGGTGTCGACGATTCGAGCGCGCGGCGTGAGACCGAGGGAGGTCGCCTTCTCCTCGGTCATCAGCAGCACTGCAGCCGCCCCGTCGGAGATCTGTGACGAGTTGCCCGCCGTGTGCACGCCGTTGTCGCGCGCCACCGGCGAGAGTGACGCCAGCTTCTCGATCGACGTGTCGCGGATGCCTTCGTCCCGATCGACGAGGTGCGTGGAACCGGTCGGTCGACCCTCGTCGTCGAGGTCGGGGGCGTCGATCGGGATCCACTGACCGTCGAACCGACCCTCGGCCCACGCCGTCGCCGCGCGCTCCTGCGACGAGAGGCCGAACCGATCGGCATCGTCACGCGTGACCCCCCAGCGCTCGGCGATCCGTTCGGCTCCCTCGAACTGAGAGGTCATCTCGAACTGGTCGAAGTACGGCTTCGGGATCGGCACACCCAGTCCGAGTTTCTTCGACGAGTTCGAACCGATCGGGATCCGACTCATCACCTCGACGCCGCACGCGATCGCGACGTCGGTGACCCCCGAGCCCACCAGGGCGGTCGCGAGATTGGTCGCCTGCTGGCTCGATCCGCACTGGGTGTCGACCGTGGTCGCCGCGACCTCCAGCGGGAGGCCGGCCGCGAGCCACGCCGTGCGGGTCACGTTGAAGCTCTGTTCGCCCACCTGGCTCACACACCCACCGACGACCTGGCCGACCTCGTTCGGATCGATGCCCGCGCGCGAGATCAGCGCCGACTGCACTCGTCCGAGCAGATCTCCGGGGTGGACGGACGAAAGGCCCCCGTTGCGACGGCCGATCGGCGATCGGACGGCATCGACGACGACGACGGAGCGCTGTGACATGGGGGGAGCGTACGTCGCTCCGGTCTCCGCTCAGGAGTCGAGCATCTGGAAGCGGAGATCGGTCCGCTGACCGGCCGACCAGTCGGCGAGGAACGCGAAGCGATCACCACGGGTGGTCGTGATGCGCCATTCGAGCGGTTCGCCGTTGTGCATCCCGAGGCGTTCGATCGAGAACACCGCCTGATCGGTTCCGAGTGCTTCGCGCTCGTCGTCGCTGGGGATCGCCGGATGGATCCGCTCCCATCCTCCGTTCGGTCGTCGCCCGATCGTTCGATCGAGTTCGTCGTAGAGCGACGTCCGGGTGAAGTCGACCCGGAGCAGCGGTGCGGCGATGGTGGCCGGCAGCCAGGTTCGATCGATGGCGAGCGGCACGTCGCCGGCGAATCGCAGTCGGTCGAGGTGGACGAGATCGGACCGGGGATCGACGCCGAGTCGGGCTGCGATCGATGGATCGGACACGACGCCGAGTGTCCGGACCTCGCTGCGCTGGGTGAGGCCGGACTCCTCGACGACCTGGAACAGGCTGTACAGCGCACCGAGGGACCGCTCCAAGGTCCGGGTGTCGACCGATGACCCGACGCCGCGCGACCGCCGCAGGACGCCACCTGCGCCGAGTTCGGCGACGGCGTGACGGGCGGTGTGCCGGCTGACGGCGTAGATCTCCATCAACTCCCGGTCGGTGGGGAACCGGTCGAGGAAGTCGCCGGCTTCGATCCGACGCCGGAGTTCGGCCTCCAACTGTGCCCACAGCGGTGCACCGCTGTTCCGGTCGAGGGGTGCGGCGCCGTCGGCGAACTCTGTAGTGGGCACCTCGGCTGCCTCCTGAGGCGGTGGACGGACGAGGACGACCCTATCCCGTGCCGCTCAGCTCAGCCGGTACGCGCTGGGTTCCGGCTTGAGTGGCCGGGCGTACCAGAGCGGGCGCCGGAGACCTCCCGGCCCGGGAGCGGGACGGGTCTTCGACAGCCAGTCGCGGTACGCCTCTCGTGACTTCTCGGTGTCGACGACCACGTCGCCGTACTGATCGCCCGCTTCGGCCGGTGTCACCCGGACCCGCTGGTGCCAGCACTGCATCCCCGAGATCGGGTCGGGCTGGACGGCGAACGTGAGGTTCTGGTGGACACCGGTGTCGTTCCACCAGATGCGTTGGGTGTCGGGATCGCCATCGGGTCCCGAGTCGTAGGCACGGATCCCGTGCTCACGCACGAGTTTCCAGGTCGAGCCGTCGTGCTCGATCCGAGCCTTGCCGGCCGACCAGGACCGCGCCTCGTCCTCCTCGATCCGCCAGCGCCCCATGTGGTGGCTGGCGGCCACGACACCGGGACGGATCCCCTCGGTCCTCCACGCGGAGATCACGAAGTGGCCGATCCGGGTGGTGATCCGAACCAGGCCGTTCACTTCGATGCCGAGCCGTTCGGCATCGGACGGGTGGATCCAGAGTGGATGTCGGTGGCTGATCTCGTTGAGCCACTTCGAGTTCCCGGACCGGGTGTGGATGAGCGTCGGGATGCGGAACGTCGGCAGGAGGATGCGTTCGTCGCCCTCCATGTCGAGGTCTTCCCAGTGGACGTGGGACGGGATCCACTTCGGCGTGGCGAGTTCCGGCCAGCCCCAGTCCTTCAGGGTGGTCGAGAACAGTTCGAGCTTCATCGACGGGGTCGGGAACCCGGCTTTGAGTTCGCCGTCGACCTCGACGGCCGGGGACCCGTCACCGAGCTTGGCGAGGTGCAGGTCGTCCAGGGTCTCGTCGGAACCGTCCCATGCGGCCGAAGTGCCGGGCTTGACGAACACGCCGTCGTCACGCTTGGTGCAGCCGTCGACGGCCGACGGATCGACCGGCTTCTCGTAGGGCTGGTACGGATCTCCGGGGACGGCGAACGCAGCCCGGTCACGCATGTACTCGAGTGTCGATTGCCCTGCCTCGGCGGCAGCCTCGGCGAGACCCGGAACGCCTTCGAACAGTTTGGTGTAGTACTCGTCGACACCGACCGGTGTTCCGGGCGCCTCACGGCTCTCGAAGTACTGGCGCACGCCGAGCGATCCGTCCGGATCGATCCGCCACGACAGGTCGATCCAGAACTCGTTCTCCTCCCAGACCTCGCCGGCGTTGAACTCGTGGGTCCGACGATCGGCCCCGACCTCTTCACCCTTGATCTCGGCGTATCGCCGCATGACCGGCTGACGGAAGCCGATCCACTGGCCGGCGTGGGTCTCGAAGCTGGCGAGGTCGTGGCGTTCCGAGCCGACGCCCATCGGCAAGATGTAGTCGGCGTACCAGGCGGTCTCGGACCAGGTGGGCGTGAGCGCCACGTGGCACTCGACCTTGTGTTCGTCGAGCAACGCTTCCATCCACGAGAACCCGTCCGGGTTCGTCCAGATCGGGTTGTACACCCGGCTGAAGTAGGTGTCGAGCTTGCCGCGTCCCTCGTTGAGGAAGTGGGGGAGGAGGATCGACATCTCGTGGTAGGCGAGGGGGTATTCCTTCGGCCACGACATCTCGTTCCACTTCGTGATCGGTTGACCGCCGAACGGATGCGGGGGCGTCATCTTGTTCCAGCCGTTGCCGGCCGTGCCGCCCTTCGTGGCGACCGATCCCGTCAGGACGTTCAGGAAGAACAAGCATCGGGCGACCTGCCAGCCGCCGAGGTTCCCTGCCCCGGCGGAGCGCCAGTTGTGGCTGGCGAATTTGGTCGGGTGGGCGCCGATGATCTCGGCGATCTCCCGGATCGTGTCGGCGTCGACCCCACTGACGCGCTCGGCTTCTTCCGGCGTGTACTCCGCGTAGGCGTCGAGCAGGGCTCGTTCGAGCGATTCGAACTCGCACGGCAGGTCCGGTCGGGTCTCGCGCAGGTACGTCTCCCAGTTGACCCACCGCCGGACGAACTCCCGCTCCCACGTGCCGTTCTCGATCAGCAGGCGGGCGATGGCGAGCAACATGAACGGCTCGGTCCCCGGCCAGGTCGCCAACCAGTAGTCGGCTTTGGCGCCGGTGTTCGACAGGCGCGGGTCGACGCAGATGACGGTGGCACCCTTGGCCTTGCCCTCCATGATCCGCTGGGCGTGCGGGTTGAAGTAGTGGCCCGCCTCGAGGTGCGACGAGATCAGGAAGATCACTTCGGCGTTGGCGAAGTCGCTCGACGGCCGGTCGTGACCCATCCACGACTGGTAGCCGATGCGGGCGTTCGACGAGCAGATGTTGGTGTGGCTGTTGTGGCCGTCGACACCCCACGCCTTGAGGACGCGCTCGGTGTAGCCGTCCTCGCCGGGTCGACCGACGTGGTACATCACCTCGTCGGTCCGGCCTTCCTGGAGAGCCGTGCGGATCCGCCCTCCGATCTCGTCGAGTGCCTGGTCCCACGAGATGCGCTCCCACCGTCCGCTGCCACGGGGGCCCGACCGCTTGAGCGGGTACAGCACCCGCTCGGGGTCGTGCACCTGGTTGAGCGTGGCGGGTCCCTTGGCACAGTTGCGGCCGCGACTCGCCGGGTGCTCGGGATTGCCCTCGAACTTGGTGATCTCACCGGTCTCGTTGTCGATGAATGCGGTGAGTCCACACGCCGCCTCGCAGTTGAAGCAGGTCGTCGGGACGATCGTGTAGTTGCGCTCTTTCCGCTCGGGCCAGGCCTTCGCGTCGAGTTCGGTCCAGTCGTGCCAGCGATCGTGCGGCGGGTGGTTCATGAGGGTCATCAGAGGTTCCTTCCCTGGGATCCGATCAGGAGAGCGGGACGGACTGGCCGGCCCGGACGTAGGCGTCTTCGTAGGCGAACAGTCCGAAGAGCGCGGCGATCGCGGCGAACGCAGCGGGCCACGGGCTCGTGGTGTCGGCCGCCAACCCGAACGCGAGCAGTGCCGCCGGGACGACGATGCCGTTGAGCACGCCACCGAACCAGAACTGGCCGGCGTACCTGCCGCGGGTCATTTCGAGCGTGGCGAGTTCGACGTGCCGCGACCCCTTCGACCACAGTTCGGTCAGGATCAGCAGCGCCAGGCCTCCGAGGGCCGAGAGGAAGGCGATGTGGATCGCCCGTGCCGAGGGCACGTCCATCACCAGGTCGAGGAGCGAGTACGCGGCGCCACCGGCGACCACTGCCTGGGCCAGGAGGATCGGGAGGAGCAGCGGTGTCTGCCACAGATCGCGTCCCTCGCACTGCCCGAACAGGAACGCCGTGTAGCCGGCGACGCCAGCGGCGAGGAGCGATGCCGGCAGCGCGAGGTAACGCAGTGGATCACCGGCGTCGGCGAGTCCGAACAGCCCCCAGAGACCGACGATCGCTGCGAAGGCCCCGAGGATCCACGCCCCTCGGACGAGCCACGACGAGGTGTTCGACTTGGTGAGGATGTACAAGAACCGACCTGGCTGCTTGAGGTCGGCGATGAGCAGCGCTCCGGTGATGGCCGTGAACACGCCGGCGAGGACGGGTGGAACCACGCCGACGGCCGCCTGCTCACTGCCGTGACCGAGGACGACGAGCAGCGACGCCATGAGCATGAGTCCGGCTGCGATCGCCTTGGTCACGAGATATCCCGAGACCTTGGCCTTCCAGGTCATGTGGTGGGCGGTCGTGTACGCCGTGCGGGCGACGACACCGGTACCGCTGTGCTCGGCCATCAACGGCGTGATCGTCGAGTGATCGGGCGTGGTGTCGGCCCAGATGAGTCCGTCGGGGCGGATGATGGACCGTGTCGGATCGAGCGATGCCTGGTCGACGCCACGGTAGAAGACCTTCGGATTGGTCCCCTGTTCGGGGGCGCGAACCGCGGTCTTGTCGCGAGCACGGATCCGCGAGATCTCGGAGTCGGGGTCGTCGAGGTCGCCGGTGACGATGGCGTGGGTCGGACACACGACCACACACGCCGGTTCGAGGCCGACTTCCACCCGGTGGTTGCAGAAGTTGCACTTGTGGGCGGTGTTGGTCTCGGGATTGATGTAGATGGCGTCGTACGGGCAGGCGTTCATGCACGCCTTGCACCCGATGCACCGGGAGTCGTCGAAGTCGACCACGCCGTTCGGGGCGCGATGGAGAGCGCTCGTCGGGCAGATCGTCATGCACGGTGCGTCGTCGCAGTGGTTGCACCGCATCACCGAGAAGGTCCGACCGGTGTTCGGGAACTCGCCGGTCTCGATGTACTTGAGCCAGGTGCGGTTCACCCCCAAGGGCACGTCGTGTTCGCTCTTGCAGGCCACGGTGCAGGCGTGGCACCCGATGCAACTGTCGCTCAACAGTGCGAAGCCGAGTCTGGTCATCATTCCCCCATCAACGAAGTTCGGTCGGGTCGACGGTCGAGCCGGTTCAGGCCAGACCCTTGAGCATCAGGTTCCAGTACATGAACGGCAAGCCGTACTTCTTGAGGTACCAGTACGAGCGGTGCGGCTTGGCCGGGTCGAACATCCACGTCGGGAACGACGGTGTCATCTGCATCGAGTAGTCGAACTCGGCCATCAGCATGTCGTGCGACGAGGTGACGAGCGGACAGGAGGCGTAGCCGTGGTACTCACCGCCGAGCGCTTGGTTCTTCAAGAAGCTGTCGATGTTCTCGGCGACCACGGGTGCCTGCTTGCGGATGGCGGCACCGGTCTTGGAGTTCGGCGTCGAACCGGCGTCACCGAGGGAAAAGACGTTCGGGTGGGAGGTGTGCTGCATCGTGTGCTTGTCGACGCTCACGTAGCCAGGGCCTTCGCCGGTGGAGAGCGGACTCGACTTGATCCAGTCGGGTGCGGACTGGGCCGGCACCACGTGGAGGACGTCGTACGGCAAGGTGGTGTCGCTGCCGGCGTCGCCGACGGCCTTCACGCTGACCTTCTTGCCGTCCGGGTCGACCGCGACCACTTCGGACTGGACGTGGAGGGTGATCCCGTAGTCGGCGATCACCTCGTCGAGGTTGTCGGCGATCTCCGGGATGCCGAAGATGCGAGGGGTCGGGACCACGAGGTGGATGTCGATGTCGTTCAGCACGCCCGCCTTGCGCCAGTGGTCGGCGGCGAGGTAGGCGATCTTCTGCGGTGCGCCGGCGCACTTGATCGGGCCCGACGGCATGGTGAACACGGCCGTGCCCGAGGTCGTGCCCTTGATGAAGTCCCAGGTCTTGGGTGCGAGGTCGTACCGGTAGTTCGACGACACGCCGTTGCGGCCGAGGGTCGCCTCGAGGCCGTCCATCTTGTTCCAGTCGAGCTGGATGCCGGGGCACACGACGAGGACGTCGTACTCGTAGGTGCTGCCGTCGCTGCACTCCACCGAGTTGGCATCCGGCTCGAACGAAGCGGCAGCCTTCTTGATCCAGGTGACCCCCTTGGGCATCACCTTCGCTTCCGGCCGTGCCGTCTTGGCGATGTCGAACTGACCACCACCGACGAGGGTCCACGCCGGTTGGTAGTAGTGCTCCTCGGACGGGTCGATGATCGCGATGTCGCGGTACCGCTTCTTGAGCAGGCGCGACGCGAGGGTGATTCCGGCGGAGCCTCCACCGACGATCAGGATCTGGTGCTTGGCGGTTGCCATGGGCGGTTCCCTTTCGTGGTGGGGTCAGGCGTTCTGGACGGTGTCGGTCCAGGCGGTGTAGCCGCCGAT
>JBMUCX010000028.1:0-28886 GCA_049458915.1 Ilumatobacteraceae bacterium | reverse complement strand
CCGAGATCCGCGACCTGCTCCCCGAGATCGACGGTCTCCGGATCGAGATCGGCGGCGCCGCCCTCGCCGAGTTCGAACCCCCGGAATCCGAACTCATCGGACTCGCGTTCGCGATCGTCGTCCTCATCGTGTCGTTCGGCTCGGTGCTCGCCATGGGCCTCCCGATCGGAGTGGCGCTCGCGGGTGTCGTCACCGGTGGGATCGGCCTCGTCACCGTGCTCAGCAACGTCGTCAGTGTCCCCGACTTCGCACCGATCATCGGGATCATGATCGGACTCGGGGTCGGGATCGACTACGCGCTCTTCATCATCACCCGATACCGGGAGATGACCCGTGCCGGTGCCTCCCCCGAGGACGCCACCGTCGGCGCGATGGACACCGCCGGCCGAGCGGTCGTGTTCGCCGGCATCACCGTGGTGGTGTCGCTGCTCGGCATGCTCCTGATCGGCCTGCAGTTCGTCTCGGGCCTCGGGATCGCCGCTGCCGTCACGGTCGCGGTGACGCTGATCGCTTCGATCACCCTGCTGCCCGCCCTCCTCGGACTCGCCCACGACAAGATCGAGATCACCCGCTGGCGTGGACTCATCGCCGCCGGCTTCGCATCGCTCGCCCTGCTCGGCCTCGGCCTCACCCTTCCTGCTCTCGCTGCCGTCGGCGGCCTCGGCATCGCCGGCACCCTGGTCCTCGGTGCGCCGCTCCCGCCCTTCGCCAAGCAACTGAAGGTCCGCGCCCGCGGACCGATCCTGAAGCCGCTCGCCCGGATCGTGCCGCAGCGACGCCCGAAGCTGCTCCGGGACACCGTCGCCTACAAGTGGAGCATGGCGATCCAGCACCGCCCCTGGACGTTCCTCCTCGTCGGCGGCGCCATCCTGATCGCCCTCGCCGCACCGGTGCTCGCCCTCCGCCTCGGCTTCTCCGACGAGGGCAACTTCCCCGAGGAGACGTCGACCCGCCAGGCGTACGACCTCGTCGCCGACGGCTTCGGGCCCGGCTTCAACGGCCCGTTCCTCCTCGCCGTGGAGATCTCCGACCCAGCCGACGCCGACGTCGTCGGCCAACTCCCGGCAGCGATCGCCGCCGACCCCGGCGTCGCGAGCGTGTCGCCACCGTTCGCGAACGACCCCGGTACCCCCGAAGCGTTCATCCTGCAGATCGTTCCCGAGACCTCACCGCAGGACGCGGTGACCGCCGAGACGGTCGAGCGACTCCGCACCGAGGTGATCCCACCGGTCGTCGCCGGGTCGGGTGTGCAGGCCAATCTCACGGGCGCCGTGCCGTCGAGCCTCGACTTCACCGACTACCTGGCGGGTCGGATCCCGATCTTCTTCGCTGCCGTCCTCGGTGTGTCGTTCCTGCTGCTGATGATGGTGTTCCGTTCGATCCTCGTGCCGCTCAAGGCGGTCATCATGAACGTGCTGTCGATCGCCGCTGCGTACGGCGTCGTCGTGGCGATCTTCCAGTGGGGTTGGCTCAGCGCCATCTGGGGTGTCGAACCGGCCCCGATCGAGCCGTTCGTGCCGATGATGCTGTTCGCCATCGTGTTCGGTCTGTCGATGGACTACGAGGTCTTCCTCCTCTCCCGGGTCAAGGAGGAGTACGACCGGACCGGTGACGCCAAGACGTCCGTCGCCGACGGCCTCGCCGCGACCGCCCGGGTCATCACGGCTGCAGCCGCGATCATGGTCGTCGTCTTCGGTGCATTCCTCTTGGAGGACGACCGGATCGTCAAGCTGTTCGGCACGGGTCTCGCGCTCGCCGTCCTGCTCGACGCCACCCTCGTCAGGATGTTGCTCGTGCCCGCCACGATGGAGTTGCTGGGCAAGCGCAACTGGTGGATCCCGTCGTGGCTCGATCGGATCCTGCCCCACCTCAACATCGAGGGGCCGGAACTCGACGCCCTCCACGCCCGGGCCACCGACCCCGGCCACGTCGACGACGAACGATCGGGTGACGACGCCGACGACAACCAGGGCGACCTGGTCGGCGTGTCCTGATCAGCCCCCGGCCGGCCGATCCATCAGCACCTGGTTCGTGTCCGCGACACCAGCGATCTTCGTGTCGTCGAGCACGCCCGCGAATCGTCGCTGAACCGCTCGCCGGTACGACACGTTCATCTCGCGCCACAGCGCCCGCCCACGACGAGTGAGCTCGACCTCGACCGCCCGGTGATCCTCCGGGTCGACATCGCGGTGTCGCCGAACCCATCCCTCCTCCTCGAGTCGGTCGAGGCGACGGCTCAGACTCGACGGCGGGATACGCATCCACGCAGCCACGTCCTGAGGTCGCGCCCGTCCGTCGAGTTCCCGCAGCGCGGCGAGCACCTCGAACGACACCAGCGGAACGGCCCACTCCCGCTGGAGATCGTCATCGATCAACCGGTTGATCTCGAGGACCACCCGCTGGAGGTCACGCCACGCAGCGAGCCGAGCGGCGTCGAGCCGCGGCATTCAGGCGGTCGCCTTGAGGGCATTCGAGAACGCCTGGACCGCCTCGTCGATCTCGTCGGCGGAGACGACCAGCGGCGGCATCCATCGCACGACGTTGCCGAAAGTTCCGGCGCTCATGAGGATCACCCGACTCTCGGTGAGGCAGTGCCGGAGCACGGGCGCCACGCGAGCCGGATCCTCGAAGCTCGACGCAACCATCAAGCCCGGCCCGCGAACCTGGCGGAGATCGGGGAAGTGCTCCTTGAGTTCACTGAGGCCATCACGAAGCTGCTGTCCGCGGGCCCGCACGTTCTCCAGGAAGCCGGGCTCACTCATCAGGTCGATCGTCGCCAGTGCTGCTGCGCACCCCAGCGGGTTGCCGCCATAGGTGCCGCCGTGACTCCCGGTCGGCCAGCGCTCGTCGAGGTCGCGCCGTGTCCCGAGTGCAGCGAACGGGAACCCGGAGGCGATGCCCTTCGCCATGCAGATGATGTCGGGTTCGACACCGAGAGCGTCCACCGCGAACCACTGGCCGGTGCGACCGAACCCGGACTGGACCTCGTCGGCCACGAACAAGATGCCGTGCTCCCGACAGCGCTCCGCAATGCCCTGGACGAACGCCGGCGGCGCCGGGATGTACCCGCCCTCACCGAGCACCGGTTCGAGGATCACGCACGCCGTCTCCGACGGAGCGGTCTGCGAGGCCAGGAGGCGGTCGAACGACTTGAGCGATGCCGTGATCGTCGCCTCCTGGTCGGATGCGAGCGGATCGGGGAACGGCGACACGAACACACCCGAGGGCAGCGGCGCGTGACCGGCCCGGTAGACGGTCTTCGACGTCGTCATCGCCATCGCCAGATGGGTCCGACCGTGGAACGACCCCTGGAACACGACCACGTTGGGTCGTCCCGTCGCCTGCTTCGCCAGCTTGACCGCTGCCTCGGTGATCTCGGCCCCGGAGTTGGCGAAGAAGAACCGGTCGATCGACGGCGGCGTGATCTCGTTCAACTTCACGGCGAGCGGTTCGAGGAGATCGTGCGTGAACACGTTCACCGAGGCGTGGATGAACCGCTGCGCCTGGTGTGCGATCGCCTCGGCCACCTTCGGATGGGCGTGACCCGTCGAGTTCACGGCGATCCCCGCCGCGAAGTCGAGGTATTCCTGGCCGTCGGTCGTCGTGACCCGGCACCCCTGGCCCGACGCCACCTGGAGATCGGTGACCTTGAACCAGACCCGGGAGAGATGCGATTCGCTCGTCATGACGCGAGCCTAGACGCGACCTCGAGGGCCTCGTCCCACGCGATCCGCTCCGCCAGATGGGTCCGGAACGGCATCACCTGCCGGGGTGAATTCACCCCGATCACTCCGCCGAGTCGATCTCCACGTCGGTAGAGCGCAGCGAATCGACGCTCCTCGATCGACCCGGCGACGATCCGGACCTCGTCGATCACACCGGCGCCCGAAGCTGCACGCCCGAGGAACTGGATCCTGCGGTCGTACTGCTCGCTCCAGAAGAACGGCACCGGGGCGTACGTCACGGTCGGTTCACCGGCTGACTCGGCGAGCAGGTTCGTCGCAGCGAGCGCCCCCTGTTCGGCGGCGTTCGTCCAGTGCTCGACGCGCATCTCCTCACCGAACAGCGGGTTGTGCCACCGCAGCACGTCACCGGCCCCGTACACCAGTTGCTCACCCAGGTTCAGATCCGGACCGCCGACGACGCCATCGCGAATCTCGAGTCCGGAGTCGTCCAGCCACCCCGTGGACGGTACGACACCGATCCCGACCACCACGACGTCGGCCGGCATCTCGCGCCCGTCGACCGACACCGAGTCGGGCCCGAATCCGTCGACCGAGACCCCGCAGCGGATCTCCACACCGTGGTCGGCGTGACACGCGGCCACCGCGGCCCCCATCTCGGCGCCGAGGCCACGCACCAACGGTGCCGGACCGCCCTCCACCACGACCACGTCGTTGCCGAGGTGACGGGCCGTCGCCGCCACCTCCAGACCGATGAATCCCGCTCCGACCACCACCACTCGTCGGCCACCACTGCGCAACTCCGCACGCAATGCCAGAGCGTCGTCGAGGGTCCGCAACACGTGGGCAGCCCGATGTTCCTCCTGTCCGGAGAGACGCCGTGCCGCCGCGCCCGTGGCGATGATCAACCCGTCGAAGCCGACCTCGGATCCGTCGGCGAGCCGCACCACCCGACGCGCCAGGTCGAGCCCGACGGCCGAGCCACCGAGCTGCCAGTCGACGTCGATCGACGTCATGTCGCCGGCCTTCCGCAGGACGATCCGATCCGGCTCCCACTCGCCCGACAGCAACCGCTTCGACAGCGGCGGGCGGTCGTACGGCAGGTGGGTCTCGGCGCCGACGATCGTCACGCGCCCACCGAAACCACCGCTGCGCAGCGCCTCGGCGGCCCGCAGACCGGCCAGGGACCCACCGACGATCACGATGTGGTTCACGGCATGCCCGTTCATGCCACCCATCGTCGCCGATCGGCCCGGGTCGACCGGTACCGGACGCGGTCCGTAGCTTTGCGCCGGTGACGAACGATCAACTGCCGACCGGCCTGCTGACGGCGGATGCCATCAACTCGATGGTGACCGAACAGTTCCCCGGATCGAGGAACTACTGCGTCGAGTTGGGCCCCGACTTCGCGATCGCCGCGTACGACGTCGACGATGCGAGCCTCCGTCCGGGTGGATTCGTCAGCGGCCCGACGCAGTTCGGACTCGTCGACGCCGCCTTCTGGTTCATCACGTTCGTGGCGCTCGGCCGGATCGAGCCGATGGCCCTGACCTCGGAACTGTCGATCCGGTTCCTGCGCCCGGCCGTCGGCACGCGGATCATCTGCCGGGCGACGCTCGAAGCGGCGTCGCGACGAAGTGTCGTCGGAACGGCACACGTCTGGGCCGAGGAACGCCCCGACAAGATCACCGCCACTGCCCAGGGCACGTACGCCATACCCTTGCCGCGATGACGACCGCACCCGGCCCCACCGAGCGCCCGCGCTTCCACCTCGCCTTCCCGGTCGACGACCTGGCGGCAGCTCGACGCTTCTACGGCGACGTGCTCGGCTGCCCCGAGGGCAGGTCGGACTCGCACTGGGTCGACTTCGACCTGTACGGCCACCAGATCGTCGCCCATCTCGTCGAGCGGCGGTCCGAGCGGGCCGTCAACCCCGTCGACGGTGACGCCGTTCCGGTTCCTCACTTCGGTCTGCTCCTGCGCCCCGACGAGTGGCGCGTTCTCGCTGACCGGCTCCGAACCGCTGCCGTCGAGTTCGTGATCGAGCCCCACACGCGGTTCGCCGGTGAGCCCGGTGAGCAGTCCACGATGTTCGTGCTCGACCCCGCCGGCAATGCACTCGAGTTCAAGGCGTTCGGGGACGATTCGCGGATCTTCGCCCGCCAGTAGCATCGGCTCACCGTGACGACGATCTCGCAACCCTCGTACGTCGTCGGCCTCGACAACGGCGGCACGGCGAACAAGTTCACGGTGATGCGGCGATCGGGCGAGTTCCTGATCGACCGACTCATCGAACTGCCGAGCCGGGTCACCGAGGGACCAGCGGCGGCGATCGACGCTCTCGCCGAGGCGTTCGAGGCGGCGCTCACCACCGCCGGTGTCGACCGGGCCGAGGTGATCGGAGTCGGCTTCGACACACCGGGTCCGGCGACCGCCGACGGTGTCATCTCGAGTCGGGGAGGGACGAACTTCGCTCACCCGGACTGGGGTGGCTTCGACGTCCGGACCGCACTCGAGGACCGCCTCGGCCTCCCGGTGGTGTACAGCAACGACGGCAATGCCGCTGCGTTGTACGCCCACCACCAGCACTTCGGCGCCGTTGCCGGCGAGCGGTCGTCGGTCTCCGCGATCGTCGGAACCGGGCTCGGCGGTGGTGTCATCGAGAGCGGCCGGATCGTCCGGGGAGCCGCCGGGATGGCGGGCGAACTCGGGCACGTGCACATCCCGATGCACGGACTCCTCGAAGACGGCCAGCCCGCCCCGTGCTGCAACTGCGGCTTCGAGGGTGACGCGGAGAGCGTGGCGTCGTTGACCGGGATCAGGAACAACCTCCTGCCCTACTGGCTGACGAGGTACCCCGACCACGAGCTGAACGGCGTCGACCCGCTCGACGCCGCCAAACGCGTCCGCGGGCTCGGCGAGCGAGGTGACGAACTCGCGCTCCACGTCTTCGAGCAGCAGGCGATGGCACTCGGACGTCTGTTCACCATCGCCGCCAACTTCACCGATCCGGACGCCTACTTCATCGGCGGTGGGGTGATCGAGGCCGAGCCGCACTTCCGGGACTGGTTCGTCGAGCGGGTTCGCACGCACACGTGGCTCCGCGACGAACAGCGGCGCGCGGCGGACTTCGCACTGGTGCGTGACCTCGACATGGCCGGGTGCCGAGGCTCGGCCGTGGCGGCACTCAGCCTCCTCGGTCACTGAGACCGCCGGGTCAGCGACGCGACGCCCGAAAGGTGACGCTCAGTCGCGGTCCGGTGGTGACCCGAACCTTCGGCACGGTGTGCTCCCACAGTGTCTGACAAGCACCACCCATGACGAACAGATCACCGTTGCCGAGACTCCAGGCGTAGGACCTACCACCACCCTTGGGCCGAACGCGAAAGGCTCGAGGTGCACCGACGCTGACGATCGCGATCACCGGGTCGACGACGTCGGACCGGTCGGCGTGCCAAGCGACCGAGTCGGACCCGTCGCGGTAGAGGTTGAACCCGATCGAATCGAACGGTTCGTCGTAGCGTTCGGTGAGGGCCGTCCGCACGTCGGCGAGCACACCGATCGGTTCGGGCCGGCCGTCGGTGAGTCGCCACCATGCCGACAACCTCGGTTCGTCGACGGTGCGGTCGTACATCCGCACCCCCGTTCGCTGCGACAGCGGCAACAGCGCCGTCAACTCGTCGAAGACCTGATCGGCGCCGCTCAGCCAACCCGGCACGTGTTCGACCCACGACGTGTCGTCGAGTGGCCATCGCACGGCCTCCCCGAACGCGGCATCGAACGACGGCGGGGTCAGCGTGCCGAACAGGGTGCCCTGGTAGAACACGTGTTCGATCGTAGCAGGACCTCCCTCCGGCCGCGTCGATGCCGGGTCGGGGCGACAGACTGGCCCGATGGCCAGCGCCACGCGGATCGACGACGCCGACGATCCCCGACTCTCCGACTACCGCGATCTTCGGGACCAGTCCGCACGCCGCCGGATCGAAGGTGACCGGTTCTTCATCGCCGAGGGGCCGGTCGCCCTCGAGCGACTGCTCGCCTCGGAACACCGGGTGAGGTCGGTGCTCCTGGCCGAGCACAAGCACGCTCGGCTCGCCCCGGTCCTCGACCCGCTCGCCGCCCCGGTGTTCGTGGTCGACCGGGCCCTGCTCCACGACATCGTGGGTTTCGACCTCCACCGAGGTGTCATCGCCGCCGCCGACCGCATGGCGCCGACCTCGCTCGGTGAACTCGCCGCGACGTCGCATCGACTCGCCGTCGTCGAGGGCCTGAACGACCCGGAGAACCTCGGAGCGATCGCGCGGTCCGCCCGTGCGCTCGGCATCGACGGACTCGTCATCGACCCGACCTGTATCGACCCGTACACCCGACGAACGGTCCGGGTCAGCATGGGGGAGATCCTCCACCTCCCCTGGTGCCGGGTCGAGGCTGCTCGGTGGCCGGCCGGGGCGTTCGCCACCCTGCACGACCACGGCTTCGAGACCTGGGCGTTGACCCCGGCCGACGATGCCGCCGACATCTGGGAACTCGCGGTTCCCGAGCGGGTGGCACTGGTGCTCGGCGCCGAGGGCCCTGGACTCGGCCGACCAACGCTCGCAGCGACGACTCGCCGGGTGCGACTCCCGATCCGCGACGACGTGGACTCGTTGAACGTGGCGGCCGCCGCCGCTGTCGCGTTCGCGGTCGTCGGGCGACCGTACTGAGGGGTCCGGTGCGCGATGCTCGGGGGATGAGCACTCAGCCGGTCTCCCGCTTCGACGTCCCCGATCTCGCCGACCTGCCCGATGACATCAGGGAGACCATCCTTGCCGTTCAGGAGAAGTCCGGGTTCGTCCCGAACGTGTTCCTCGCACTCGCCCGCCGCCCCGCCGAGTTCCGGGCGTTCTTCGCCTTCCACGATGCGCTGATGGACTCCGGAGAGGGGCTCTCGAAGGCCGAGCGAGAACTGATCGTCGTCGCGACGTCGGCTGCGAACCGCTGCCTGTATTGCGTCGTCGCCCACGGAGCGATCCTCCGGATCCGGGCCAAGAACCCTCTGCTCGCCGACCAGGTGGCGATCAACCCGGCGAAGGCCGACCTGACGGAGCGCCAGCGCCACATCGTCGACTTCGCGATGAAGGTCGCCACCGACTCGGCGAACGTCACCGATGCCGACCTCGCCGACATGCGTGCGAACGGCTTCACCGACGACGAGATCTGGGACATCGGAGCGATCACCGCACTGTTCGCCCTCTCGAACCGGTACGCCAACTTCGCGGGGATCCGACCCAACGACGAGTTCTTCGGGATGGCCCGCTGACCCGTCGATCAGCATCGCCTCGGGGACGTCCATCATCGGCCTCGGCCCTCGACGACGCGGAGTAACGTCCGCGGATGGAGTTCGACCTGATGACCGGTGGCGGGACCTGGGCCCACACCGCCGAGTTCGCCCGCTCACTCGAAGCCAACGGGTTCTCGGGGATGCTGTTCACCGAGACCTCCGAAGTCCCGTGGATGAAGATCGCCGCCGCTGCGACCGCTGCGCCGACGCTCCAGTTCTGCACCGGGATCGCCGTCGCCTTCCCGCGCAGCCCGATGATCTCGGCATCGGTCGCCTGGGAACTCGCCCAGAACACCGGTGGTCGCTTCCGACTCGGACTCGGCAGCCAGGTCAAGGGTCACGTCGTGCGTCGCTACTCGGCGGAGTTCTCACAACCGGCGGCGAGGCTCCGCGACTACGTCGCAGCGGTCCAGGCGTGTTTCCGAGCCTTCCGACGCGAGGAACCGCTCGCCCACGACGGGCCCTTCTACCGCTTGAACTATCTGCCGGAGGCGTGGTCGCCGCCACGCCACGACCACGGCCACATCCCGGTCGACATCAGCGCCGTCGGACCGGTGATGAGCCGGGTCGCCGGCGAACTCGCCGACGGCGTCCACGTCCACCCGCTCCACTCGATGCACTACCTGACGAATCGACTGCTGCCCGACGTCGCTGCCGGCGCAGCACTGTCGGGCCGGGACCCAGCAGAGGTCGACCTGATCATCCCGGTCTTCGCCGCCCCCGGCGACACCCCCGAGGAGCGGGCACCACTCGTGCAGCGGGCCCGCAGCCAGATCGCGTTCTACGGATCGACCCCCAACTACGCCTTCCAGTTCGACGACCTCGGATTCGACGGGACGACACCGAAGTTGGGGGCGTTGATGCGCTCGGGTGATCTCGACGCGATGGCCGCGACGATCACCGACGAGATGCTCGAACACTTCGCGATCGTCTGCCCGTGGGACGAACTCGCCGACCGACTGATCGAGCGGTACAGCGGAACGGCAACCCGCCTCGTGATGTACCTCGCCGACGATTCGATCCGACGCACACCTGCGGACATCGGACGATGGGGTGAGGTCGCGCGAGCGGTCCGCCGAAGGTGAACGGCTGAACCGCCGTATCATCGCCCGTGTGACGAACAACACACCGGTCCGGGAGCAGTTGCTCGCCGCAGCGATGGCAGCCATCGAGTCGGGTGGTGAGGACGGCGTACGCATCGACCAGATCTCCACCACCGTCGGCGTGACGAAATCGAGCATCTACCACTACTTCGGTAGCCGTGACGGGATGATCGTCGCCGCACAGACCGCCCGGTACCACCGGGCCGCGATCGACGCCGCGAGCCTTCGTGCCCGGATCAGGGCGTGCGCCGATCGCGACGAGTTCGCTGCGATGATGCGCGACTTCGTCGGCGGGCTCTCCGACGAGGCGGCGCGCGATCGGCGGCGGACCCGGATCAGCGTGCTCGGTTCAGCGGCGAGCCGACCCGAACTCGCCGCAGTGGTGGTCGACTACGAGCAGCGGACCGCTGCCGAGTTCGGCGAGGTGCTCCGCATCGCCGAGGACCGCGGCTGGACGACGGGTCGATTCTCCGCCGAACAGGTGGTGCTCTGGTGGCAGTCCATGTTCATCGGTCGGAACATGATCGACATGATCGACGACCCGACCACGACCGACACCTGGAGTGAGATCGCTGCGACCGCGTTCCTCGCCGTGCTCTTCGCCGAACCCGACTGATCAGTGCCCGGCGGCGCGTGATTCGATCAGCGCAACGAGTGCCGGGTCGTGTTCACCGAGTGCCGGGACGACGGCGACCGGTTCCGGGCACTCGCTGATGTGGAACGGCGAGCGGTAACACTCGGCGACGCCGGTCGGCGTGGCGATCGGGGCGATCCGGTCCCGGGCGCGCAACTGCTCGTGGTTCCAGACCTCCAGTGGCGTCCGGGCGAAGGCGAACGCCACCCGGCCGCGCTCCAGTGCAGCGATCGTCTCCTCGGCCGACTGCGCCGCGAACCGCTCGCGGATGATCGCTTCGAGTTCGTCGACGTTGGCGATGCGGTCCTGGTTCGTGACGAACCGCGGATCGACACCGAGCGCAGCATCGCCGAGGGTGTGCTCGGCCATCGACCGCCACTCACGATCGGCCTGGACGGCGACGAGCACCTGTCGTCCGTCGGCCAACGGGAACAGACCGTACGGGGCGATCAGCGCGTGACGTCGACCGGCCCGGGTCGGCACGACGCCGGTGTGAGCGGCCGTGTACACCGGCGCCGCCGTCCATTCGGCGATCGACTCGAGCATCGACACCTCGATCGCCGCACCCTCACCGGTGACCGCTCGGCGATGCAGCGCGGCGAGGATCGACGTGAGGGCGTACATCGCCGAGGCGATGTCGGCGACCGAGAACCCGACCTTGGACATCTCGTCGGCCGTTCCGGTGAGGGCGAACGCCCCACCCTCGGCCTGGATCGCCAGGTCGTACGCCTTGTCGTCAGTACGCGGTCCACCACCGCCGTAGCCGTTCACGTCGCAGGCGATCAGATGTGGATGGCGTGCATGGAGGGTCTCGGCGTCGATCCCGGCCCGCTTCGCCGCCTGGTATGAGAGGTTCTGGATGAACACGTCGGCCCCGGCGATCAACCGGTGGAAACGCTCTGAGTCGACCGGATCCTTCAGGTCGAGTTCGATGCTCTGCTTCGCTCGGTTGCACCAGACGAAGAACCCGGACTGCCCGGCGACCTTGGAGTCGTAGTTCCGGGCGAAGTCACCCTCGCCCGGGCGCTCGACCTTGAGCACCGTCGCACCGAGGTCGGCGAGTTGTCGAGTGGCGAACGGTGCGGCGACCGCTTGCTCGAGAGCGACGACGACGATGCCGTCGAGTGGCGCCGACACGGTCAGGCTCCGGAGCGCGACACGTACCCGTCGCGGGTCTGCGGGAGTTTCATGTCGAGGATCCGCGATGCGACCACGGTGCGGAGGATCTGCGCCGTCCCACCGCCGATCGTGAACATACGCACGTCGCGATACATCCGCTCGAGTGGGTTACGGCGGGAGTAACCGGCCGCGCCGTGCAACTGCAACGCGTGATCGACGACGGCGATGCCCGATTCGGCGGCGAAGATCTTGGCCTGGGCGGCGAGCGTCGGATCTGGGAACGGGCTGCCGTCCGGCCCGCGCGATGCGGCCGCCCGATAGGTGAGTGTCCGGGCGGCCTCGAGCTTCACCGACATGTCGGCGAGCATCCACTGCAATCCCTGGAACTCGGCGATCGGACGACCGAACTGCTCGCGTTCGCGGACGAAGTCGAGCGCTCGCTCGTACGCCCCGGCAGCGATGCCGAGCGCCACCGTGCCCGCTCCGACCCGCTGGCTGTTGTAGGCGTTCATCAGATCGGCGAACCCGCGCCGGAATCCCGACGGCGGCAGCACGACCATGTCCGGACCGACCTCCATGTCCTCGAAGTGCACCTCGGTCTCGGGGATGCCGCGGAGCCCCATCGTCGGCTCGCGACGACCGATCACCAGACCCGGCGTCTCGTCACGCACGGCGAGGAATCCGCCGATGCCCTGCTCGACCCCGTCGTCGAACACCCGGGCGAACACCAGGTGCATCTTCGACACCCCACCACCGGTGATCCAATGCTTGCCACCGTTGATGACGTAGCCATCGCCTCGCCGGTCGGCCCTGGTCGTCATCTCCGATGCGGCGCTGCCCGCAGCCGGTTCGGTGATGCAGATCGCCGGCTTGTCACCGGCGAGCACCATCTCGGCGGCCATCTTGCGCTGCACGTCGGTGCCGTAGGCGATCACCGCCGAGATCGCTCCCATGTTCGCCTCGACCGTGATCCGGCCGGTGACGCCGCAGACCTTCGCCATCTCCTCGATGACGAGCACGGCGTCCAAGAACGAGTGGCCCGGTCCGCCGAGGTCGGTCGGCACCGTCATGCCGGTGAAGCCGGCCTCCTGCAACGCCTTCACGTTGTCCCAGGGATACTCCTCGGTCCGATCGACCTCGGCCGCCCGAGGCGCGATCACCTCCGTGGCGAGGGCCCGGGCCCGGGCCTTGAGTTCGATCTGCTCGGGGGTGAGATCCCAGGCGGTCATCGGGGTGCTCCAGTCTGTGCGTGGGCGGATGTCGAAAAGGTGAGCGGGACGATCGCCCGCTGGGCGTTGCTGCCACCGATCCGTGACACCGTGTCACCGAGTCCGGCGACGGCGTCTGCAGCCGTGTCGAGGTCGCCACGCGAGCGGGTGTCGAGCGCACGGACCAGTGGTTCGACGACTTCGGCGAAGATCTCGTCGATCTCCGAACCGGACTCGACGCGGTCGCGCAGCCCGACCCGCCATCGGCCGGCACCCGGATGGTCGGGACGACGGAGGTAGGCGAGCACCGCGTGCAGGTCGATGAACCCGCAGGTGTGTCGCTCGCTGATCGTGTCCCAGCGATCGGCCAGCTCGTCCCACCGGTCGCCGACATCGACCCCGGCGAGTTCGGCGCGCCACAGGATCGACGTCTGATCACAGAGCCGGAACGCCGTCGTCGCCTCGGACATGCGCTCGTCGTGGATCGCCAGCACCTCGTCGTGCTCACCCGCGGCGAGCAGACGAAGGGCCAGGTGCCACCAGACGTGGTTCGCGAGCAGATCCTGGCCGGCCCAGACATCCGCCGTGTCGCGCAGCAGGACGAGCGAGGCCGAGGTGTCGTCGGTCTCCTCGTACACGTGGGCGAGTGCGTGACGGGCCCACAGGTCGGACGGGTCGGCCTCCAACGCGACCCGTCCGATGTCGGCCGCCTCGGCGTATCGCCCGACCTCGTTGAGGGCGAACGAATGCTGGCCTGCGACGAAGCTCCACCCGGATCGACCTTCGTGCGCCGCGAGCGCCGCCGTGCTCAGGGCGAGACGCCGATCGTCGTCACCGACGTGGAGGAACACGTCGTGCGCGAAGCGAGCAGCGGAGAAGTCGTCCGTCTCGCGAGCGATCGACGCCCACACGACACCGGCTGCCGTGAACTCACCGGCGACGAGCAGGTCGAGGGCCTGGACGTGCGCCGATTCGCGAGGCGTGCACGCCCGCGATCTCCCGACATCGACGAGCGCAGCCAGGGCCGGGGCGTCCAGCGGCGAGCCGGCGAGCACCCGATACAGGGCGTCGAAGACCGCTCCGAGGACGAACGCATCGTCGTCGTCGGTGGCCGGAGCGAGCGCTGCGACCGGATCCCCGGTGAACGTCACGAAGCGCTGCCACGCCTCGTCCCATGCCGCGACCGAATCCGGCGTCCCGGCGATCTCGTCACCCCATCGATCGACCAGCATCGTCACCGGAGTCGGACCTCGACGTGTTCCAGGCCGTTGACGAAGTTCGAGTCGACGTACTCGGGCGAGCCCACGAGTTCGAGGTCGAGACCACGATCGAGCACCTCGTCGAGCAACTCCGTCAACTCGAGTCGGGCCAGCGACGCCCCGAGGCAGAAGTGAGGTCCACCTCCGCCGTACCCGATCTGCGGCGGTGTGGCGGGTCGGTCGACGACGAACCGCTTCGGCTCGGGGAACACCTCGGGGTCGAAGTTCGCCGCCGAATACCACATCACGACCTTGTCACCGGCCGCGATCTGCGTGCCCGCCAACTCGGTGGCACAGGTGGCCGTCCGTCGGAAGTAGAGGATCGGTGAACCGTGTCGGACGACCTCCTCGACGGCTGGTCCCAGCAATGCCCGGTCGGCCGCGACCCGGGCGAACTGCTCGGGCTCGGCGACGAGTTGCAACGCCAGATGTCCGATCGCCGATCTGGTCGTCTCGTTCCCGGCGAAGATCATCAGCCGGAAGAAGTTGGAGAACTCCGACTCGGTGAGTCGCTGCCCGTCGACGGTCGCCTCGAGCAGTTGGGTGACCAGGTCGTCGGCCGGCTCACGTCGGCGGCGCTCGGCGAGCTGGCGCGCGTACTCGTTGACGCCGTGGGCCGCCGGCGAATTGAACGGCAACAGCCGCAGCTCGGTCGTGTTCCCGTAGGCGCCGGGATCGAGATCGACCGATGAGGTCCCGGCGACCAGGTGATCCGACAACTCGATCATGTGGCCGTGATCTTCCTCGGGGACGCCGAGGATGTCGCAGATCACACCGATCGGGATCGGCTTGGCGACGATGTCGATCCAGTTGCCGCCACCGTCACGCTCCAGACGGTCGAGCGTCGCCCGGACCCGCTGCCGGATCGCCGCCTGATGGTCCTTCACGTGTCGCGGTGTGAACGCCGAACTGACCAGTCGTCGCAGGCGGGTGTGGACCGGGGCGTCCATGTCGATCATCGATGCCCGGGCCTCGAGCGCGTCCTCGTCGATGTCGTAGGTCTGGATGTGCCCCACGGCCGACGAGTACGTCTCGGGGTCCCGGGACACCGTGACCACGTCGTGATAACGGGTCAACGCCCAGTATCCACGGTCGATCCCGTGCGACGGGTCGACCCAGGTCAGACCCGGGGTCGACCGCATCACGTCGAACACGTCGTGCGGGATTCCAGCGGAGAACACCGCCGGATCGTTCAGGTCGCGGACCTGCGAAACGGACACGGTCGGCCTCCTCAGCCCATCACGAAGGGGTCGCGGGTCGCACCCTCGGTCTCGATCCACACGGTCTTGGTCTGGAGGAACCCGTCCATCGCCTCGATGCCGTTGTCGCGACCGTACCCCGATTGCTTGAAGCCGCCGAACGGAGCCACCCAGCTCACGTTGCGATAGGTGTTGACCCAGACCGTGCCGACCCGGAGTCGGCGGGCGAGACGGTGCGCACGCCGGACGTCACCGGTCCAGACACCGGCGGCGAGCCCGTAGTCGGAGTCGTTCGCCAACCCGACCACCTCGGCTTCGTCGCCGAATCGCATGACGGCGATCACCGGGCCGAAGACCTCCTCGCGCACGATCCGCGACTCGTTCGTGACCCCGGTGAGCACGGTCGGTCGGACGAACCGACCTCCGAGATCCGGATCGAGCACACCCCCGGCGGCAACCGTCGCCCCTTCCGAGCGAGCCTGATCGATCATCGACAGGATCCGGTCCCGCTGGGCGTCGGAGGCCGCCGGGCCCATCTCGGTCGCCCAGTCCGACGGATCGCCCATGACGATCGTGGCGGCTCGGGCGCACAGACGCTCGATCACCTCGTCGGCGATCCCGTCCTGCAGGTACGCCCGCGACCCGGCCACACAGGTCTGACCGGACGCCGCGAAGATCCCGGCGAGGAGGCCGTTGACCACCGCCTCCGGATCGGCGTCGTCGAACACGATCTGGGGGGACTTGCCACCGAGTTCGAGGACGGTCGGGATCAGCCGCTCGGCTGCGGCGTGGGCGACGTGCCGAGCGGTCGATCCCCCACCGGTGAACGTGATCTTGTCGACGCCGGGATGCGAGGTGAGTGCAGCGCCGACCTCGGCGCCACCGGTCACGACGTTGATCACGCCCGGCGGGAATCCGGCCTCGATCGCTCGCTCGGCCAACAGGAGCGCCGTGACCGGCGTGATGTCCGATGGCTTGACCACGACGGTGCAACCGGCGGCGAGCGCCGGCCCGAGCTTCCAGGTGAGCAGGGCCAGCGGCGAGTTCCACGGGACGATCGCTGCGACCACACCGATCGGCACCCGTTCGGTGTAGATGACGAAATTGGGGGCCGGCGCCGGGATCTGGACCCCGGTGATCTTGTCGGCCATGCCGGCGAAGAAGTCGAGGAAGCCCTGCAGGCTCTTCGCCTGGGCGTTGGTCTCCCGGATGATCTTGCCGTTGTCGCGCGACTCGATCCGCGACAACTCGTCGGCGTCGCGGGTGAGCAGTTCGCCCAAGCGCATCATCAGCTTGGCCCGCTCCCGCCCCGACATCGTGCCCCACGGCCCGCTGTCGAAGGCCCGTCGCGCTGCACCCACGGCTGCATCGACCGCCGCCGGGTCGTCGGGTACCGACGCCCACGCCTCGCCGGTGTACGGGTTCACCGTCTCCATCCGACGATCTGTCGGTGCCGCGAACGCACCGTCGATGAAGTTCTCGAACCGTTCCATCAGAGATCTCCTCCATCACCGCTCGACTCGTCGACGATCGAGATCGCCCCGCTCGGGCACGCCCGCACGGCAGCGTCCGCCCGCTCCGCCGGGAGCAGCGCGCCGTCTCGGACCCGGGCCCGGCCCTCGTCCTCGTCGTACACGAACACCTCCGGCTCGAGCGCCTCGCACTGCCCGATCCCCACGCACACCTCGGCGTCGATCACGACCCGGACCCCGGTCACGACGCCACCCCGGCAGCAGCGAAGGCCGCCGTCATGATCTCGAAGCCCCGATCGAGGAGCGCCTCGTCGGCGACCAACGGAACCAGGATCCGGAGCACGTTCGAGTCGACTCCCGCACCCATCAGGATCAGGCCGCGATCGAAGGCTTCGTTGACGATCGCCGCCGTGGTCGCCGCGTCGGGACGACCGTCGGCATCGACGATCTCGAGCGCCAGCATCCCGCCGAGGCCACGCACCTCGCCGATCGCCGGTCGCGTCGCGGCGAACGCGTCGAGACGGGCCCGGAGCCGAGCGCCGAAGGCGATCGCCGCGTCCTGGAAGTTCGCATCGAGGATCCGCTCCAGCGAGACCTTCGCCGCCGCGCACGACAGCGGGTTCCCGCCGTAGGTCCCACCGATGCCTCCGGCATGAACGGTGTCCATGATCTCGGCCCGACCGGTGACCCCGGCGATCGGAAGACCGCCACCCATCGACTTCCCCCAGGTGCACAGGTCGGGTTCGATCCCGTAGTGGGCGATCGCCGAGGGCATCCCGGTGCGTCCCATCCCGGCCTGCACCTCGTCGGCGATGACGAGGAACCCGTGGCGGGCGGCGATCTCGGCGACCCGGGCCGGATAGTCGTCGGGCATCGGCAGGAATCCACCCTCGCCCTGGACCGGCTCGAAGATGATCGCGGCGACGTTCGACGGATCGACCTGGTTCTTGAGGAGACGCTCGAGGCCGGCGATCGCATCGTCACTCGAGATCCCCCGGAACGGGTACGGCCCGGTCGCCCGGTAGATCTCCGGCGCGAACGGTCCGAAGCCGAGCTTGTACGGCCGGACCTTGGCGGTCAGGCTCATCGTCAGGAGCGTCCGCCCGTGGAAGGCGTTGTCGAGACAGATGATCGCATCGCGACCGGTTGCGTAGCGAGCGATCTTGACGGCGTTCTCGACCGCTTCGGCCCCGGAGTTGACGAGCAGGGCCTTCTTGTCGAAGTCGCCCGGATGGCACTCGCACAGCAGGCGGCACACCTCGACGTACGGCTCGTACGCCGAGAGCGAGAAGCACTGGTGCAGGTACCGGTCGAGTTGATCTCGGACGGCGTCGAGCACTGCCGGGTCGCGGTGGCCGAGATTCATCGTGCCGACACCGCCGACGAAGTCGATGAACTCGCGGCCGTCGACGTCCCAGATGAGCGCTCCCTCGGCCCGCTCGACGAAGAACGGTCGGCCGGCCGTACCGGCTGCGACCCATCGGTCCCGTTCGGCGGCGAGCCGAGTGGTGTTCGGCAGTGACGCAGCCGTCGCTGAGGTTCGGTCGGGTGTGATCGTCATGACATGACCTCTCCATCTGTTGACACATCGGTTGACTGACGTGGTGCCATGTCGACCGACAGGACACCGTGGACGAAGTTGGATGCGATGCGCCGGGCCGGACCGGTCTGCTCGAGCGAGATGCCACGGGCGAGCATCTCCTCGAACAGGATCTTGATCTCCATCCGAGCGAGGAACGCACCGAGGCAGAAGTGCGGGCCACCACCACCGAAGGCGGTGTGTCCGTTGTCGGGTCGATCGATGTCGAACCGGAACGGGTCGGGGAACACCTCCGGATCACGGTTGGCCGAGGCGTACCACATCACGACCTTGTCACCGGCCGCGATCGCCGTTCCGGCGAGTTCGGTGTCGTGGACGGCGGTCCGCCGCATGTGCAGCACCGGGGTGGCCCACCGGAGCACCTCCTCGGTCGCCCGGTCCATCAACGAGCGGTCTCTCCGCAAGCGCTCCCACTGGTCGGGGAACTCGGCGAACGCCATCGCGCCGTGGGTGATCGCCGTGCGGGTGGTCTCGTTCCCGGCGAACACGAGGACGTGGAACATGTTCCGGAACTCGCTCCGACTCAGTCGGTCGCCGCCCTCCTCGGCCAGCACCAGTTGGGTCACGAGATCGTCCTGCGGTTCGTCCCGACGCGCCGCTCCGAGTCGCTCGCCGTACTCGAACAGAGCGTGGCTGGCCGGGCTGGCGAACGGGAGCAGCCGCAACTCGGTCGTGTTCCCGAAGGCGTCCGGCGCGAGTGACGGCCGCTCGCTGGTTCCTTCGACGAGGTAGTTCGAGAGTTCGACGAGGTGGTCGGCGTCGTCGACCGGCACGCCGAGGATGGTGAGGATGACCCGGATCGGGAGGGGAGCGGCCACGAGCTCGACCCAGTCGCCACCGCCGCGCTCGACGAAGCCGTCGAGGAGTTCCCCGGCGATCGCCCGGGTCGTGTCCTCCCACCGACGGATGTTGCGCGGGGTGAACGCGGCGCTCACCAGCCGCCGTAGTCGGGTGTGATCCGGAGCATCGGTGTCGATGATCGACCGCCGAGCTTCGAGCGCGTCGGCCTCGAGATCCCACAGGTTGGTGTGTCCCATTCCCGACGAGAACCGCTCGGGCGACTTCGACACCTCGCGCACGTCGGCGTGCCGGGTCACCGCCCAGAACCCGGTCTGCTCGTACGGGTGCCACACCAGGCCGGGCGTCGCCCGGAGCACGGCGTAGTCCTCGTGCGGCAACGCCTCGCCGTAGCGGGACGGGCTGGCGATGTCGACCGGGGAGAGCGTCCGATCCGTGACGGCCGACATCAGCAGTGCTCCATGTACCGCTGGCGTTCCCAGTCGTTGACCTCATCGGGATCGGGTGAGTGTTCCGCCCCGAGCGCCACCTCGTGTCGGGCGATGCTGACGTAGCTCCGGGCGAACATCTCGCCGAGCTGCGCCGCGATCGCGCTGCCCTCGAACGCCGCCACCGCGGCACCCAGATCGGTCGGCAGCGCCGGACAATCGCCCGGGTTGCCGTACATGTCACCCGAGCTCATCGGGGGCGGGGTGAGGCCCCGCTCGATGCCATCCGCGCCCGCAGCGAGCAGGGCGGCGATCAGGGCGTGCGGGTTCGCGTCGGCGCCGGCATTGCGGTACTCGATCCGGTTGGCGGACGAGCCCGGCTCGACGATGCACCGGGCGAGCACGGTGCGGTTGTCGAGACCCCAGTGGGCGTGGGTCGGCGCGAAGGTGTACGGACGGATCCGCTTGACCCCGTTGATCGTCGGAGCGCCGAGCAGCGTCATCGACACGGCGTGCTCGACCTGACCTGCGAGCCACTTCGCCATCAACTCGTTCGGCGCGTGGGCGGCCTCGGCGAAGGCGTTGCGGCCATCGATGTTCAAGCTGGTGTGGACGTGCATCCCGGAACCGGACTGGTCGGCGTAGGGCTTGGGCATGAAGGTGGCCCGGACGCCGTGCTGCTGGGCGACCTGCTTGACGATGCTCTTGAAGAGCACGGTGTTGTCCGCACACGTCATCGCATCCATCGGCCCCGTGTTGAGTTCGAACTGGCCCGGCCCGTACTCGGCGTTCGACGACTCGACCTCGATGCCGACGGCGGCGATCGCATCACGCATCTCCTTCAGCACCGCCTCGATCGCGAGGCCATCGGTCAAGGAGCTGTACTGGATGTGGGTCTGGGCCATCGACCAATCCTCGAGGCACAGGTAGAACTCCAACTCGGTGGCGACGACCGGCGAGAACCCGAGCGCCTCACAGCGCTCGATCTGACGGGCGAGCACCGAGCGCGGGGCGAGGCCGTGCGGCGCACCGTGCGGGTCGAACGCGTCGGCGAAGACGATCGCATACCCCGGGCGGTGGGAGAAGATCCGCAGTGTCGAGACGTCCGGCACCAGCTTGCAATCGAGGTAGCCGGTCTCCATGTTGACGAACTCGTTGTCCGGCAGGTCGTTCTGCATGTCGAACACGAACATCGCATCGGCGATGTTGACGCCGCCGGTGACGGTGCGCTCGATGAACCGTTGGACGGGCACACGCTTGCCACGGAGGTGGCCCTGGGTGTCGGGGGCGGCGACCTCGACGGTGTGGATGCCACGCTCGACGGCGAGTTCGCGGAAGGCGTCGAGGGTCATGAACTGGTGGGACGAGATGGACATGATCACTCCTGGGTGCTGGTTCGCCGTGTCGGCGGGTCGGGTCAAAGGATCGGGTCGGGGACGAGGACGATGCGGCCGCGCACGTCGCCGGCGCGAAGACGTTCGTGAGCGGTCTGGGCCTCGCTGAGCGGCAAGACCTCGACCGGTTGCACGATCGACGGCTCACGACGAGCGAGGTCGAGCAGCTCGACGAGTTGCGCCGGACTCCCCCAGATGCTCGACATGAAGCGGGTCTCGTGGGGGACGGCACCGAAGCCGAACGGGATGCGCCCACCGCCGAGTCCGATCACGACGACGAGACCGCGACGACGCACCGCGTCGTTCGCGAGTCGCAGCGTCGCTTCGACCCCGGCGAAGTCGAGCACGACGTCGACCGGCTCCACCGAGCCGCCACGAACGGACAGGTCGGACTCCTCGACCGCCTCGTGGGCACCGATCCACAGCGCCGTCTCCCGCTTGTCGGCGGCGCGGTCGACGGCGACGACCTGCGCATCGGTGAGCAGCCGGAGATATCGGATCGCGAACTGCCCGAGCCCGCCGGCACCGAGCACCATCGCCCGAGCGCCCGGTCGACGCAGGGTGTCGAGGGCGTGGGTGACCGCCCGGTAGGCGGTGAGTCCGCCGCAGGCGAGTGGGGCCGAGGCGACCGGGTCGAGGCCGCCGAGCGGAACGAGGTACTTGCGGTCCTTCACGAACATCCGCTCGCAGTACCCACCGTCGACGACGAGCCCGGCCTCGGTTCCGGACGGGCACATCATCTCGAGACCGTCCGCGCACTGCGGACAGGTCCCGCAACCCCACGGGGCGTACATCATCACCGGGCCGAGCTCGGCGTGCACGCCGGTCACCTCGTGGCCGAGCACGATCGGCAGTTGGGTCGGGTACTCACCGTCCACCACGTGGAGATCGGAGTGACACACACCGCAGGCGGTGACGTCGATCACCTCACCGCTCCCGGCGACGGGTTCGGGATGGTCGTGGCGGACGTCGAGGCGTCCGTTCACCTGGTCGAGGACGACGGCGAGCACGATGATTCCTCCGGTCGGATCGGGTCAGTAGCTCTTCGGCAGACCGAGACACTTCTCGGCGACGAAAGCGAGGATGAGATTGTTGTTGATCGGGGCGACTTGGTAGAGCCGGGTCTCGCGGAGTTTGCGCTCGACGTCGTACTCGGCGGCGAAGCCGTAACCCCCGTGGGCATCGACGGCGGCGTTGCCGGCCGCCCACGACGCCTCGCTGGCGAGCAACTTCGCCATGTTCGCCTCGGCGCCGCACGAGCGACCCGAATCGAACAGGGCCGCCGCTTTCCAACGCATCAGATCGGCGGCCTCGAGTTGGGCATACGCCTTGGCGAGCGGGAACTGGACACCCTGGTTCTGACCGACGGGTCGGCCGAACACGACCCGATCCGTGGCGTACTGCGATGCCCGTTCGAGGAAGAACTTGCCGTCGCCGATGCACTCGGCGGCGATCAGGATCCGCTCGGCGTTCATCCCGTCGAGGATCTGACGGAACCCGTTCCCCTCGACGCCGATCAGCGACGACGCCGGGATCTCCACGTCGTCGAAGAAGACCTGGGTCGTGTTGTGGTTCATCCACGTGGCGATCGGATCGATACGCAACCCCGGGATGAGTTCACCGTGCTCGTCGCGCATCTCGACGATGAACACCGACAGCCCGTCGAGGCGATGTTCGACCTCGTCGACCGGCGTGGTCCGAGCGAGCAGGATCATCAGGTCCGAGTAGAGCGCCCGCGACGTCCAGATCTTCTGGCCGTTGATCCGGTACACGTCACCGTCGCGGACCGCCCGGGTCGAGATCGCCGTCGTCTCCGAGCCGGCCGTCGGCTCCGTCACCCCGAAGGCCTGGAGCCGCTTGCGTCCATCGGCGACCTGGGGCAGGTACTGGCGCTTCTGCTCGTCGGATCCGTGACGGAGCAGCGTGCCCATCACGTACATCTGGGCATGACACGCCGACGGGTTCCCACCGCTCGCCGAGATCTCCTCGAGGATCACCGATGCACCGGAGAGGCTCAATCCACCACCGCCGTACTCCTCGGGGATGAGCGCCCCGAGCCAACCGTGCGCCGTCAGGTCGGCGACGAACTCCTCCGGGTACCGGTCGGGCTCGAGCCCGCGCCAGTACTCGTTGCCGTACTTGTCGCACAAGCGCCGCACCTCGCTCCGGATCACACCGAAGTCGTCGGGTTGGTCGAAGTTCATCTGCTGATCGTTCATCTGATCCTCCTGTCCCGTTCCGAACCGTCGTGCACCGACGTCACTCCCAGAATCCCCGGACACGGAGTGCCTCGACGGCAGCGACACCGCTCTCGTGCAGGTGATGACGCATCGCGTCGCGAGCGGCGTCGGCGTCACGTCGACGGATCGCATCGAGGATCTCGGCATGGTGGCCGACTGCCCGGGCGTTCCACCCGTCGGCGAACTCGTAGTAGTCGGCCGGAACCGACCGGACCAGGAGGCGCAACAGCCACCGAGTTCGACGCGGAGCACACCCGTGGATGATCTGGTGGAACCGGTCGTTCAGGGCCGACAGTTCCGATGCCGTCAGGTCGGTCCCATCGGCGAACCGCTCGTGGATCTCGCCGAGCCGCTCGACTCGTTCCTCGTCGAGTTGAACCGCCGCCATCGCCGCCGCACGCCCGGCCACCGCTCCGACCAGCGCGTAGTGATCGACGATGTCGTCAGGTGTCAGCTGCGCCACCGAGGCCCCTCGGCGGGGTGTCACGTCGAGGAGACCCTCCTGGCCGAGGATCACGATCGCCTCTCGGACCGGGCTGCGGCTGACACCGAGCGCCTCGCAGATCGCGTCCTGGTCGATCTTGGTTCCGGGCTTGAGAGATCCCGTCAGGATCAGACCGCGGACGTACGCCGCGACCTCGTCGGCGAGTCCGCCGCGACGACGGAAACGGTCGGCCTCGGGCCCGTACACGATCGGATCGCTCGTCACGATGGGCTCATTCCTGATATTGCATACAATTCGACGAGCCCGGGGCCGCTGCTGTTCCGACACGGCGTCACGTCAGGCCCCCGCTGCGGTCCCGAGATACGCGCGCTGCACATCGGGGTCGGCCTGGACCTCGGCCGGGGTGCCCTCGGCGATCACCCGGCCCTGATCCAGGCAGTAGATGCGGTCGCAGATGCCGGTGATGAAGGCGAGGTCGTGATCGATCACGACCACGCCGGCTCCGACCAGGCCGGCCATGCCCCTCACCTGTTCGATCATCGAGATCGACTCGGTGTCGCTCATCCCCGACGTCGGCTCGTCGAGCAGCAAGAAGTCGGGGACCATCCCGGCGGCCCGAGCGAGTTCGAGTCGCCGGGAGTTGCCGTAGTCGAGTTCCCGGGCCCGGCGGTCGCGATGCTCCCACAGGCCGGCAGCAGCGACGAGTTCGTCGACGGTCGGGACCGGTCGGCCCGATCGGTGTGACCCGGCGACGAGCGTCGAGATCTCCACGTTCTCGCGAACGGTGAGCGATCCGAACAGCCGAAGGTTCTGGAAGGTGCGGACGAGGCCGGTGCGGGCGATCCGATGCGTCGGCGCGTCCGTGAGATCATCGGTCGACGACGGGGACGTGATCGTGACCGTGCCGCCGCTCGCCGGAACGAGCCCGGTGATGACGTTGACGAGCGTCGTCTTCCCGGCACCGTTCGGACCGATGATGCCGACCACCTCACCCGACGAGGCCCGCAGTCGAGCGTCTTCGAGTGCCCGGAACCCGCCGAACGTCACGGCCACCCCATCGGCGGTGAGCACGACATCGGCAGGCGCGACAGCTTCTCGGGCGACCTCGGGCGGCGACGTGCGGTCGCGCCGGAACCGCCGGTACAACCATTCGTCGAGTTCCCAGTCGTCGAGCAGGCCCGTCGGCCGCCAGATCATGAAGACCAGCATCGAGAGACCGAGGAACACGGTCTGCAGGTTCTCGCGGAAGACCCAGTCGAGCGGGGCGCCGTCGAGCCCGACCCCGAACACCTCGAATCCGTCCTGACCGAGACGCCGCGACAACTCACGGCCGGCGGTCATGACGGCGACACCGACGACGGCACCGGTGACGCTGTTGCGACCACCGACGATGAGCATCACCAGCGTGAGCAACGTGTAGTCGAAGAAGAAATCCCCCGGGAGGATCGATCCGTTCTGATGCACGAGGAGGCTCGAGCCGACGGCGACGAGAGCAACCGACACCGCCAGCGCCGACATCTGTTGGACGAACGGGTGGACACCCATCGCGCGAGCGGCGAGGTTGTCCTCGCGCGCGGCGATGGCCAGCCGCCCCGTCCGACTCCGAGCGAAGAGTCGGGCGACCAGGATCGCCCCGAGCAGACCCAGGTAGATCGGTGTACGCGAGTCGAGCGAGCCCCCGATCGGGAACGACAAGCCCGCCCGCTCACCGCCGGTGAGCGCCGGCCAGTTCCGGGCGACCTCGTGGGTCACGAACAGCAGCGCCAGGGTGATGACGGTCGCCGACACGGCGCCGGACTCGGCGCCGGCCCGGGCGAGCCCGACCCCGACGACGGCGGCGATGGCCACGGTGACCACGATGGCGATCGCGACGCCGAGCAGAGGCGACACCTCCACATCGGCCAGGCCGAACGGCGCATCGGGGATCCGCTTGGTCTTCTCCGTCGTGTCGATCGCGGTCAACGCGAATGCGTACCCTGCGATCGCACCGAAGCCCACATGACCGAACGACAGGATCCCGGTGTTGCCGACGTACACCTGGATACCGAGCACGACGATGGCGTCGATCAACATGATGGTGACGAGTCGCTCGGCCGCACCGCCGAGCAGTGACTGGTAGACCAGGCCGCCGCCGACGAACACGACGAACAGCAGCAGCGAACCGACTGCAGGTGCCGCCAGGTCGCGGGATGGTTGCGGGAACAGCCTCACACCCGCTCCGCCTTCGCGACCGTGATGAGACCCTGAGGACGGAAGATGAACAGCAGTGCGATCAGCACGAACACGACCCCCTCGGTGAGGCTGGCGACACCGTCGGGAAGTCGCGAGCGCAGCAGCACCTCGGCGACCCCGAGGACGAAACCTCCGAGCACCGCGCCTCGCAAGCTCCCGAGTCCGCCGATCAGGGCAGCGAGGACGCCCTTGAGCATCGGGTCGATGCCTTCGGTCGGGCTCGTGCTGCCCGAGCGCATCAGCCAGAACACGCCGGCGATCCCGGCGAGAAAGCCCGACAGAGCGAACGCCCCTCGGATCACCGAGTCACTCCGGACACCCATCAGCCGAGCGGTGTCGAAGTCGGCCGCAGCCGCACGCAGGGCGAGCCCGAACATCGTCCGCTGGAGGACGTAGGTGGTCGCCAGCAGGGTGAGCGCCGTGAGCACGATGACCACCGTGTCGAACACCTCGATGTTCAGCGAACCGATCGAGTAGGTGTCGGTCACCCAGCCCGGCCGATCGAACGTTCTCACCGACGCCGAGACGTAGAGCAGGAACAGCGCGCTGACCACGAAGTGCACGCCGAACGAGGTGAGCAGCAAGGTGAACTCGCTCGCTCCCCGAACACGACTGAACGCCACCCGCTCGATCAGCAGCGACGCCAGAACCGCCGTCACGATGATGGCCGGAACGACGAGATACCAGGACCAACCCCACCCGATCATCCAGAACGAGACGTAACCGGCGACGGTGATCAACTCACCGTGGGCGAAGTTCAGCAGGTGCATCACCCCGAAGATCACGGCGACGCCGAGCGCGAGCAACGCATAGATGCTCCCGCGGCCGAGGCCGTCGACGAGGTTCTGGAGCAGTTCGGTCACGAGTCGGATCCTCCCCGGTGACCGACGAAGGCGTCGAACAGGTCGTCACGCTCACGAAGTTCACCGCCGGTTCCCGTCGCCACCACCTCGCCGGACCGGAGCACGTAGGCGCGGTCGGCGACCTCGAGCATCCGAGTGGCGTTCTGCTCGACGACGAGCAGTGTGCGTCCCTGCTCACGCAGCGACACGATCAGGTCGAACACGACGTCGACGAGGACCGGAGCGAGGCCGAGCGACGGCTCGTCCATCATCAACAGTCGCGGCTTCGACATCAGGGCCCTGGCGATGGCGAGCTGTTGCGCCTCGCCGCCCGACAGGTACCCGGCCGACGTGGTCCATTTGTGCCGCAGCACGGGGAACCGCTCGGCCATCTCGTCCAGGAGCGCCGGACGATCAGCGGCGGGAACGGTGATCCCGCCGATGCGGAGGTTCTCCTCGACCGTGAGGTCGGTGAAGATCCGCCGATGCTCCGGCACCAGCGCGAGGCCGGAGCGGAGCAGCTTCTCGGGCGACCGACCGGTCACGTCGACCCCGTCGAATCGGACCTGGCCGGCCGACGGGGCGAGCAGGCCCGCCACCGTGTTGAGCAGGGTGGTCTTGCCCGCTCCGTTGGGTCCGATGAGGCCGACGACCTCACCGGACCCGACGTGCAGTTCAGCGTCCCGAAGTGCCGAGATGGCGCCGTACCGGGTGGTCAGCCCCGACACTTCGAGCACGGGTCAGCCTCCGACGGTGGCGACGAGGACGTCCTCGCCGTTCACGATCCGGTTGATGTTGACCGCCTTGTTGGGGATGCCGTTGGTACCGGCGAAGGTGATCTCACCGGACAGTCCCTGGAAGCCCTGGATGGCCGCCACGGCGTCACCGATCTCGGCCGGGTCGACGCAACCACAGTCGAGGATGCCCTGGATACCGAGGAACATCGAGTCGACGTACAGCGCCATGAAGCCCCGGCTCTCGAGCTCGGAACCCTTGGCCGCGGCGTACGCAGCGAGCAGGCTGTCGACGCGATCACCGGCCGAGATGCTGGTGTGCGGGGTGTGCGCGACACCCTCGTTGTTCGCCTCGACGGCGATGCCGGTGGCGTCGAGTGCGTCGGTGCCGATGTAGGTGATCGCATCGAGTCCCTGACCCTCGAGCTGGCCGCGCAGGGCGGTGAGCTGGAAGGCGAGCATCGCCGAGAAGATCACCTCGTTGTTCTCGGAGAGCCCGGCGATCTCGTTGACCTGGGCCGAGAAGTCGGTGTCCGCACCCCACACGTAGGTCTGCTCGCTGACCACCTCACCACCGAGTTCGGCGAACTTGGCGGCGAAGGCGTCCGGGTTCACGCCGGTGTACGGGACGCCCGCACCCTCCGTGAACAGGATCGCCCGTGTGATGCCCTCGTCCCACGCCCACTGGGCAGCAGCGGCGCCCATCTGGTTGTCGTCGAACGTCACCAGGTACGAGTTGTTGGCGGCGTCGGCGAGCGTCGGCTCGGTCGAGGCGGCGACGAACATCGGCACCTTGCCGCCGGTGACCTGCAGGATCGGCAGGGCGAAGTCGGCGAACGGAGGACCGATCAGGAAGTGAGCGCCCCAGTCGAGGAGTTCCTGGGCGGCGAGTGCGGCGTCGTCACCGACCTCGGCGACACGCACCTCGACCGGCGAGCCGTTGATGCCACCGGCGCAGTTGGCGAGTTCGGCGACGAACGGCACCAGGTTGGAGCCGGGGATGTCGACGAAGCCGACGACCTCGCTGAAGTCCATCGCCATCCCGACCTTGATCGGATCACCGGTCGGCGCCTCGGCGCAGTTCGCGAGGTCGGCCGCGAGGATGGCGTCGATGTCGAGGCCGGCCATCGCCGGCTCGTCGCCGGCGGGTTCCTCCGCAGCCGGTTCCTCCGCAGC
>JBMUCX010000027.1:0-29511 GCA_049458915.1 Ilumatobacteraceae bacterium | reverse complement strand
CAGCGGAGATCGCCGTCGGAACCATCGGGCGACGGCTGCAGCGCCGAGCGACACGCCGCCCGCACGGCGTCGGGCCCACCCATCGCCGCCACGGTTCGATCGGCGTGTTCGGAGCGGTCGAGCGGCAACAGGTTGATCGGATCTCCGTCGAAGAACCCGAACAGGCCGCTGCGGATCTGACGCACGTGGTGCTCGACCAAGCCGTAGTGCTGCTGCGTGATCCAGTCGTCGCCGAACGCCTCCGGCAGTCGGATGCGGTGGGCGAGTTCGGCACCGCTCGCACCCCGATTGGTCCACCGAACCGTCTGGTCCCACAGGAACTGGATCGAGTCGCGGTAGGCCGTCACCCGGCGAGCGATGTCACCGGCACCCGACATCGGCGGGCCGTGGGTCGCGACGAGGTGTTCGGCGCCGAGCGAGCGGAGGTGGTCGAGTCCGGTGAGCAGCACCTGCGGGTCGCGGTAGGTCTCACCGCGGATCGCGAACACGTTGAACAAGGTGGGCCACACCAGGTTGTGGACGGCGACCCCGAGTGAGGGGAACCAGTACGTCACCGAATCGTCGGCGTCGGACGGTGCGGGCTCGACGTGCACCTCGAGTCCGGCGACGTGCAGCGTGCACGGCCCGTCGAAGACGTGCGTCGCCGGAACGTGGCCCGGGGTGAACGGTGCATGATCCGGTTCGCGGTACGACCTTCCGAGACCGACACCCACGAGGCCGTCGGCGGATTCGGGCGGCAGCTGGATGCCGAACTGTTCGACGAGACCACGGCCGTAGGTGGGGGCGATCTCGGTCGCCGATCGGGTCAGGTTCTCGGCGATCCGAGCGTGGCCGTGGATCTCCGTCACCGGTTCGACAGCGGTGATCGCCGCTGTCCCGCCGACGTAGTGGAAGTGGGTGTACAGCACCGCCACCACCGGTTCGTCGGTGACCCGGCGCAACTCCGCCAGCGCAGCGTTCATCTCCTCGATCGACTCACCCGTGTCGATGGCGACGATGCCCTCCGGGCCCCGCACGAACGACTGGTTCGACAGGCCGTTGCCGACCAGACACCACACCCCGTCGGCGATCGTGTACCACCGCCGTTCGAACCGGGCGGTGTGTTCGAACATCATCCGGTCGGCGACGCGACCGGTCTCGTCGGTGCGCACCAGCGCATCGTCGCTGCGGACGCCCCCGATGTCTCCCACCGACGGGATACTAGGTGCGCACCGCCGCTGCGGCGGCCGTCCGGCATCGTGGACGGCACCGTCGCCGGCACCGTCGGACCGTCACTCCGGGACCTGCCACCAGACGCCGGCCCAGTCGATCCGATGGATCTCGGCGGTGATCCCACGGTCGGCCCGGAAGTCATGGACCGCCAGTCGGCACGAGTGGACGTTGAAGTCGTCGATGATCACGAAGCCGCCGGGTGCGACCCGGTGGTAGAGGTTCGTCAACGCGTCCATGGTCGACTCGTACAGGTCGCCGTCGAGCCGGAGCAGCGCGAGTTGCTCGACGGGAGCAGAGGGCAGCGTCTCGGAGAACCAGCCCTCGATGAAGCGAACGCGGTCGTCGAGGAGGTCGAACCGCCGGAAGTGTTCGCGTACCTGCGACACCGGTACCGCGATCCCGCCGGCCCAGTCGGCCCAGAACTCGTCGGCCGGGAATCGCTCGAGATCCGGTACCGGTAGGCCGGCGAACGAGTCGGCGAGCCAGACCGTACGGTCGGTGACGTCGTGCGCAGCGAGTACGGCGCGGAGCATGATCGAGCAGCCTCCGCGCCAGACCCCGCACTCCATGAAGTCGCCCGGCACCCCTTCGGTGATCGCCCGCTCCGCGAGCTGTCGGACGTTGCTCATCCGAAGTCGGCCGACCATGCTCATCGCCCGGATCGACGTTTCGACATCGATCGTGGCATTCGTGAGTCCGATGGAGGTGCTGATGAGCGAGACACTCGGGTCCGTCATCCCGACGAGTGATCGTTCGACCGCGTCGAGATAACGATCACGAAGCCTGTCGACCAGCGGCCGGTCGGCCATCCGGTCGGCCATCCGGTCGCCCGACGGGTCATCGACCGGCGCTCCCACCTCGAGGAAGCCGGCCTCGGCGAGCTGCTCGACGAACCGCTCGAGGTCCTCGGCCGCCTCGTCGAACGACACATCGAACTCGGCGCAGATCGTGGCGATCGCTCCGTGCCGCGACGTCGACCGTTCGAGCGCTTCGAGGAAGGCCGCGCCCGCGGCGTCGATGTCGATGCCGATCCCGGTGGAGGACCGGAACATCGAGACGGCATCCCCCGACGGCCGCCGCACGACGTCGTCGGGGACTCGCACCGCTTCGATCCCGCCTGAACTCATGAGGTCACGCTCCTCGCCGCTGTCAATCGGGGAGACCGGCGTAGGTGCCGGTCACCGAGATCCGGAACGAACGGTCGGTCCCCGATTCGACACGGATGGTGATCCCGTCCACCGTCAGCTGTTCTCCGATTTGCAGCACGTGTCGATCCGAGTCGGGCTCCTTCGTCGCCTGGTACTGGCGGCGGCCGAGGCCACGGGCCAGCGTCTCGACCACGTGCACGGCGACCCCGGTGGTCGGGAACACCGTGCCGTTCAGTTCCGTGACCCCGTCGCCGTCGGTGTCGACCCGGAAGCCGCCGTACTCCGGCGTGTAGGCCTGGACGGTGAGGAACTGCCCGACCGTGCGGGAGGACGGAGCGATCACCGCCTGGGTCAGCGACGGGGTGCCGGCATCGCCGAGCTCGAGGGTGCGTGTTCCGCTCGTGTGCGACACGGTGCTCGCCGCATCGACCCAGCCGGCGGCGATCCGGTTCGAGACGAGCGTCGCCGGGACCCGACAGAACTCGGTGGAGAATCCGGCGCCCGGTGTCGACAGGCACGTCCCGTACAGCTGGTTCCCGGCGCCACTCATCAGGTCGAACGGATTGTCGTACTCGTCCGGCGACGACGGATCCCAGGGTGAGATCGCTCGGTCGCTGTAGGAATGCGGCCAGGCGAGCGTGTGTCCGAGTTCGTGTGCGATGAGCGAGAAATCACGTCCGCCGGCGAGTTCGTCCCGGGCGACGTTGCCTCCCGACACGTACACGCCGCGGTCGGTCCGGCTCGGTGTCGCCGACGTGACCGGCAGTCGGGGATTGCGGTTCGTGGTCACGACGGCGCCCGGCCCCGCGAGACCGAACAACGCCGACTGGGTCGTGTCGAACGCGAGGACGTTCGTGTACGGGGTCTGCGACCGTTCCTGGGCCGCCACGAGACAGTCGAAGATGCCGAAGCCGGGCGGGAGGGCGATCGTGCCGGCGTTCACGAAGATCGGCCGGTACCGACCCGACGATTCGTGCAGGTAATGACCGGCGACGTACACGTTGAGCATCGCGCTCAGTTCGTCGAGATCGACCTCGACCGCTTGCCGTACACCCGAAGCGTTGCACGTCCACATCGCCACGAGGTCTTCACCGATCCAGGGCTGTTCGTCCTGCAGGAGCCATGGCGATCCGAACCAGCCGTCGACGGGTGTCGGGCCCTCCACGCACGGGATCGGTGCCCGGCCCTGCGACCGACGACCGGTGAACGTCCCGGTCACGTCGACGACCACGTCGACGAACCCGGCATGGTTGTAGATGTTGACCTGCCCGTTCGCCCCCAGCCCGGTCAGCACCGTGTTCGGGGCAGCGGAGACCGTCGGATCGGTGTTCAGGCTCGATGCCAATGGTCGGCGACTCCCGGTCGGCCAGACCGTCAAGAAGGTCGGGTCCGTCGGTGACACCGCCGTGACGTTGAGTGCGGCACCGCCGACGGACGCTGCGTCGGACACCGTGATGGTCCTCGTTTCGCGCGGACCGAGTCGGAATCCGCACGTCCGCGCCCGGGTGTCGAGCAGGCGCTCGGGTACGCGACCGACGAATGTCGACGAGTCCGGGAAGTACCCGAACACGTCCACGACGACGTGGCTGGTACCACTGTGGTTGTAGACCTGCACGGTTCCGTCGCCGCCCACTTGGAGCACCGCGAGATTCGCCCTGGTGTCGGCCGGTTGCAGATTCAGGTTCGACGTCGGCGGTCTGTTCGGCCCGCCCGGCCATGCGGTGAGGAACGTCGCCGTCGAGGTCTCCGTGGCGGTCAGGTTGATCGCCACCGCAGCGGCATCGGCAGGCACCCCACCGACCCCGGCGACGCGGACCGACACGGACGAGCGTGGGCCGACGGGTGTTCGGGATCCGGTCCGGGTGTCGAGCAATCGTGAGGGATCGAGACCGACGAATGCGCCGTTGGTCATCCAGCCGGTGACATCGACGACGACGTGGACCGTGCCGGCCCAGTTGAAGACGTCGATGGAGGCCTCGGCGCCGAGACCGATCACCGCCGAGTTGGCGCGGTCGGCTCCGGGAACGAGGTTGAGGTTCGACACGGTCGGTCGGGTCGTGCCACCGGGCCATGCGGTGAGGAACGTGGGCTCGGTCGGGGTGACGCCGGTCAGGTTCACGACGACCGCCGACGCACCGGCGGGAGCGATGGTCGACAGGTCGATCCGACGGAACTGTTGCGGGCCGAGCGGACCGCCCGACTCCCTGGTGTCGAGGACACGCGTCGGTGAGTTCGATCTGAATCCGGGCGTCGCTGCGGCCTCGGCGTCGGACGCCCCGCCGCCCACGGCGGCGACCGAAGCGAGGGCGAGCGCGACTGCGGCGACGATCCGTCCTGGCCGTCGGCGTCCGGTCACCACGAGGCCGATGGGCATGTGCCGAAACTACCCGGGCCGGTCCCGGTTCTCGACACGGATCCGAGCGTCCGTCGGGCGACTGGTACCTTTCCTGCAGGAGCTTCGTCATGGAACATCTCGATCACACGACCCGCGCCGATTCGACCCACACCGGTTCGACGATCCGACGGCCGTCCCATCGCACCGTCGCGGTGCTCGCGATGGCGGTCGCCGTCGCCGTGCTCGCCGTCGGTGCGCCGGTCATGGCCGCCAGGGGTGGCGGCGGTGGTGGCAAGGGCGGTGGCGGTGGCGGTGGCGGCGGTGGTGGTGGCGGCGGAGGTCGGAAGACCACCACCACGACCATCGTCGAGACGACGACGACCGTCACGACGTCCGTCCCCGGCCTCCTCGATGGCCTCGTCGTGGCCCCCGAGGTCCTCGACGGGTACAGCCGAACGTTGTTCCGCCACTGGATCGACGAAGATCGCGACGGGTGCAACACGCGACGAGAGGTGCTCATCGACGAGAGTCTCGAACCGCTCGAGGTCGAGAGCCCGTGCACGCTCGTCGGCGGTCGCTGGTACTCGGCGTTCGACGGGGTCGTCACGACCGACTCGTCGACGTTCGACGTCGACCACATGGTGCCCCTGGCCGAGGCGTGGCGCAGCGGAGCCCACTCCTGGACATCGAGTCGGCGCGAAGCGTTCGCCAACGACCTCGGGCTCGACGCGTCACTCATCGCGGTCACGGCTTCCTCCAATCGTTCGAAGGGGGACGGCGACCCTGCCGAGTGGTTACCGCCCCTGTCGTCGTACCACTGTCAGTACGTCATCGACTGGGTCACCATCAAGGTCCGCTGGGACCTCACGGTCGACCAGACCGAGTACGACGCGCTCGCCGACGTCCTCGCCGATTGCTGAGCGCCCGGCCGAACCCGGTCACGCCTCGATGGCCGGCGTCCAGCGCGTGACGAGGTTCCGGCCTCGACGCTTGGCGTCGTAGAGAGCGGCATCGGCAGCCCGGAGCATCGTGTCGAGATCGGCGTGCGCAGGCAGGTCTTCGGAGTGCACCACGCCGATCGACACGGTCGTCGGGCCACCCTCGATGCCCGATCGTTCGGCGAACATCGCTCGGATCCGATCGATCCGGGCCGAACAATGGCCGGCGTCGATGTCGTCGATGAACAGGGCGAACTCGTCACCACCGAGACGTCCCGGGACGTCCGACGCACGAGCACTGTCACGGAGCGTCGATGCCAACTCGAGCAGGACCCGGTCGCCACCGTCGTGGCCGAGTCGGTCGTTGACGTCCTTGAAGTTGTCGACGTCGATCACCGCCAGTGCCTGCGGGGCTCCACTCCGCCCCGCTCGGTGCCGGAGCCGTTCGACCTCTCGGTGGAATGCTCGTCGGTTCGGCAGATCGGTCAGTGGGTCGGCCAAGGCGGACCGCTCGAGGTGGAGACGGAGTGCGACGTTCGTGAGCGCCCCCGAGAGGCTCTGCGCCACCCAGGCGACTCGTGCGAACTGGGCAGCCGGGCCGGACAAGTCGTCGTCGGTACCGGCGTCGTCGTGTTCGATCACGAGCAGGATCCGCTGATCACCGTCGTACGACAGCGGTACGCAGAACCGGGTCGCGGCTGCGTGGTCGAGCCCGTGGCGGCACCCGATCGTGGGGCTGCCCGCCCAGGTACCGTGCGGTCGCCTCGTCCGGAGCCCCCAGCAGGTGCTCGGGGCGAGTTCGCCTGGTGCCTCGTCCACGGATCCGACACCAGCGTTGCGGAGCAGGTAGGGGTCGATGTCCGACACGCCCGTGTAGAGACCGACGCGGGCCTCGGGGAACAGGCGCATCATCGAGCGTCGGACGACCTCGAGTGCCTCGTCGAGATCGGCGCTCGCCTGGAGCAGTTCGACCGTCTCGACCACGATTCGATCGTTCTGCTGCTGCCGGTCGAGATGCTCCAATCGAGCTCGCAGGATCTCGTTGGCGGCGGCCGACCGGTCGAGTTCGTCCTTGGTGCTCGCGTCGACGAGGCGGAGCACGACGCCAGCATCGTCACGGTCGCCGAGGCGGGCGAGTCGGACGTCGCAGGGGACGACCTGACCCTGGTCGTTCATCGCCGAGACCCGTCCGATCGAGTGCACGTCGCCCGACAGCGCCGCGGTGAGCCAGGTGCGGTCGGTGGCGTCGATCAGGCAGTCGGCGAGCACTGCCCCGGGACGGGCGGTCTGGGGGAGCATGCGCCGCGCCCGCTCGTTGGTCAGCTCGACGGTGCCGACGTGATCGATCGCCACGATTCCGGCGTCGGACACCTCGAGAATCCGTTCCTGCAGCACCGTGACGGACCGGATCTCCTCCTGGGCCCGGGCGTCACGTTCGGTCCAGCGCAGGTTGTCGATGACGGCTCGGAGGAACGCGAGCAGCGGTTGGAGTTCGTCCATCACGGCCGAGTCGTACGGGGCGGGCCGATTCGCGAGTCCGATCATCCCGATCATCTCGTCTCCCTCGCCGAGCGGGAGGCCGAGGAACCGATCGAGAGGAGGGTGACCTTCGGGTCGACCCCCGGCACGCGGATCGGTGGCCACCTCGTTGGCGATCAGTGGTCGACGCGTGAGGAGTACCTCACCGAACAGCGTCGCCGTGTTCCGGAACATCATCCCGGACTCGATCGAGTCGTCGTAGAGCCGCTGTGTCGCTTCGTCCCAGGCGATGTTCGTGATCGCCATCGATCGGAGGAACGGGCCGTCGTCATCGATGCCTGCAAAGCCGATGAATCCGTACTCGCTGTCGGTCACGGCGAGCACGTCCTCCAGGACCGCGTTCCACCACTCGCGACTCGGACCCGCGACCAGGAGTTCGGCGTGCCGGTCGGCGATGATCTTCAGGATCCGGTTCGAGCGCCGGATCGCGTCCTGCTGTTCGACGAGCGTCGTGACATCACGAGCAGTCGCCTGCGACAGTTCGCCGTCGGCGACGGTCGACACGTGCCATTCGAGCCACCGGTAGGTTCCGTCTCGGCCCCTGGCCCGAGCTCGGAAGGCGACGAGTTCGACGCCGTCGGCGACGTCCTGGATCGCCCGGTGGGCGATGTCACGATCGTCCGGGTGGGTTCGTTCGACGACGGCATCGATCCGGATCTCTCGCGGCGCTCGGCCGAACACGGCCTCCCACCGGTCGTTGACCTCGACGATCGTGCCGTCGCGGCGGATCACGCAGTGCAGATCGGGCGAGGTGCGGAAGAAATGTGCCCGCCCGGCGAGGCGTCGGTTGGCGTCGCGCAATTCGAGGTGCGACATGACCGCTCGCCCGATTCCTTCGAGGGGTCCGATCATCGACTCGTCGACGAACCGCGGCTTCGAGTCGGCGCAGCAGAGCGTGCCGATCACCTGCCCGTCCGATGCTCTGAGCGGAACGGCGACGTAGCAGCGGATGCCACCCGGCGAGTGCACCAGCGGATTGTCGGCGAGTCGCTGATCGATCGTCGTGTCAGCCAGGAGTAGCGGCTCCCCCGATGTCACCACCAGGTCGCAGATGGCGATGTCCCGGGGCGTGTCGGTGATGTCGATGCCGTATCGGGCCCGGAGCCACTGTCGTTCGTCGTCGAGGATCGAGACGAAGGCCATCGGTGTGTCGAGCATGGTCGCCGCGGCGCAGACGAGTCCGTCGAGGACCGAATCGACGCACGTTCCGTCGCCGCCGGTGCCCGGGTCGAGACGATGGACGGCGGCGAGGCGGCGGTCGGGCGATTCGCCGTCGCCGGGTGCCGTCTGGCTGGTCATCGTCTGGCTGGTCATCGTCTGGCTGGTCATCGTCTGGCTGGTGATCGTCATGCGGGTCGCTCCGACTCCTCGTGCCGCAGTGGCAACTCTGTGTGGATCTCCCACAGCCGCGTGTTTCGGTGCCGCTCATCACAACTTGAGATAAAAGTCGGAAACTTGATGTCAACTTCACAATTGTCGGTCGACCATCGCGTATTCTCGGCGACCGAGGATCACACGGGTGATGGCGATCTCGAATTTTCTGGAGTGAAACTGATCGATTCACTCAAGATCGTCGAAGTCCGTCCGATGAACTCACGACCTGTCCATCGACCGAAAGAAATCCGCCGATGTCTCGAACCTTCCCCTGGCCCTCCCGCCGCACGGGTGGCCGACTCGCCCTGGCCGTTGCGCTGGCGGCGTCCTCGGCAGCCTTTGCCGCTGCGTCACCTGCCGAAGCCCGCGGCCCGGCGCAGGACTACATCGTCCAGATGACCTCGCCGGCCGACGTCGATCACGGCGTGGCGATCGCGCGTGGTCGTGGCGGTGTCGTCACGCACACCTACCGCAATGTCCTCGACGGTTTCGCCGCCCGACTCCCGGCGGCGGCTGTCGACGCCCTGCGTCGTAATCCGCGAGTGGCCTCGATCGAGCCCGACGGAGTCGCCACGATCGTGGAGACGACCGTCGACACGACCGCGGTCCAGACCGGTGCCACCTGGGGTCTCGACCGGATCGATCAGCGTCTGCTGCCTCTCGACGGTTCCTACAGCTACGACAACGGTGGTTCCGGCGTGCGTGCCTACGTCCTCGACACCGGGGTGCTGTCGAGCCATGTCGAGTTCAGCGGCCGGATGGCAACCGGCTACAGCGCGATCAACGATGGAGTCGGCACCGAGGACTGCCATGGCCACGGAACCCACGTCGCCGGGACGGTCGCGGGCACCACGTGGGGCGTCGCCAAAGATGCGACCGTCGTCCCGGTCCGTGTCCTCGGCTGCACCGGTTCGGGATCGATGTCGGGCATCATCGCCGGACTCGACTGGGTCGTGAGGGACGCTGCTGGTCGACCCGCGGTCGCCAACATGAGCCTCGGAGGTGGCGCATACGGCCCGCTCGACGACGCCGTCGCCCGGACGACGGCCGCCGGCGTGACGGTCGCCGTCGCCGCCGGCAACTCCAACGCGGACGCCTGCAGCGCGTCGCCCGCCCGTGCCGCCTCGGCGATCACCGTCGGCTCGACGACGTCGAGCGACAGCCGCTCGTCGTTCTCGAACTTCGGCACCTGCGTCGACCTGTTCGCGCCGGGTTCGAGCATCAGGTCGGCTTACTACTCCTCGACCTCTGCGTCCGCCACGATGTCGGGTACCTCGATGGCCTCTCCGCACGTCGCAGGCGCCGCAGCGCTCTATCTCGCCGCGAACCCCACGGCATCGCCTGCCGCAGTGACGACCTGGATGACGAGCACGGCGACCTCGGACCGGGTCACGAGCGCCGGCACCGGATCACCGAACCTGTTGCTCTACAGCGGAGCCATCGGCCCGGTGGATCCGCCACCACCTCCGCCGGACCCCGAACTGCTCGGGCTGTCGTCACTGACGGTGAACACCGGCGGCCGCTGGCTCAGCGGGACGGCTTCGGTCGGCGTGATCGATCCGTCCGGTGCCGTTCCGGGTGCCGTCGTCCGCGGCACGTGGTTCGTGAACGGCACGGTGTACTCGAACCAGTCCGCCACCGCCGACGCTTCGGGACGGGCATCGTTCTCGTCGGGAAACACCCGACTCCGCAGCGGCTCGTTGACGTTCTGCGTGAGCGGGGTCACCGGCCCGAATCACATCCCGGCGTCGTACGATCCGATGGTCTGCCCCGGCGACCCGCTGCCGGGTCCCGGTGAGGAGCCGCCGCCTCCGCCGCCCGTCGATTCCGGGTCGCTCGCGGCCGGGACGCCGTCGACGACGCTCAACGGCGGTCGGTGGCTGACGGCGAGTGCATCGGTGGCCGTGACCGATTCCAACGGCCCGCTCGGTGGAGCGCTGGTGACGGGCACGTGGTTCTACAACGGTGCTCCCCGGACGACCCAGACCGTCGCCTCGGACGTCTCCGGCACCGCTCGCTTCTCGTCGCCGAACTACAAAGTGCGCTCCGGCACGTTGATGTTCTGCGTGACGTCGGTCGAAGCGACCGGGTACACGACGAAGACCTACACCGACCGCTGCGGCACGGCCTGACGGCCGAGCCACCGTCGGTCACGACGACAGATCGGCGATCTCGTCGAGCAACCGGTGCGCCGCACCGGGCAGCTCGGCGAGATCGTCGATCAGTTCGGCTCGCAGTATCGGCACGGAGTCGGCGAGTACCGCGAGGGCGCTGAAGTCGCGCCGGATACTGCGCTCCTCGAGGGCCCGCGTGTAGCGCTGCTCGAACAGGGCGTGGAACGCCGCTCGCGGTGTCAAGCGCTCGACCGAGACCGGGGAACCGACGGCTCGCCTCGGACCGAGGACGATGATCGCCGAGACGGTCGGGTCCGGCTCGGCGGCCGGGCCGTCGAACGCAGTGTCGACGAGGAGCAGTTTGCCGGCGTCGTCCCCTCCTCCGGAGACGTCGACCCACCGCTCCGCTGCCTCGATGCCGAGTCGGCGAGCGGCCTCGGGGTCGAGACGCAACAGGCCGATTCCCGGGAGCAGGGTCGAGCGTGTCGCGGCCGGGACGACGCACGCCGGTTCGTCCGCGATCAGGACCGCGCCGGCCGTACACATCGCCGTCGTCAGGCTCGACTTCCCGCGACCCGAGTCACCGGTCAGCAGCACGGCGCCGGACGGCGCCCCCACGGCCGTGGCGTGGAGTGGGAGCGCTCCGTGGTCGTGTCGGGCGAGGTCGGCCAGGATCCACTTGCCGAGGATCTCGAGGCACCCGTTCAGCGTCACGGCACCGGCGGTCTCGACGTCGATCCGGCGGGCGCTGCGATCGACGACGTATCGCGTCGATCCGGGAGCGAGCCCACCGTGCAGGTCGAGCGAGTATCGGTGCGGCCAGGTGTCGTCGCTCCACTTCCAGGTCACCCGGCCCGGCTCGGGCTGAGGACCGAGCGTCATCGCCGGTGAGTCGAGGGCGACCGACACGGTCCAGCGGTCGGTGCTCGTCGGAGCAGCGGCCCGCCAGCCGGGCACCGGCACGTCGATGTCGAGCGTGATCCCGTGGGCTCGGACCCGCTGGAGGCTCACCGGGCCTCGACGGCGCCCCGGCGGACGAGGAGTTCGAGGTACTCGGTGACGTCGTGACGCAAGGTGTCGACGTCGACGTCGTACTCCTGGACGAGTTCGTCGACGAGCTCGTCGACCGTACGGGGCGAGTCGAGACGTTCGAAGATCGCCGCACCCACCTCGTCGAGTTCGAGATATTCCATCGACGGCAGCAGCACCATGGTCGACGAGCCGACCGGCGCCGACAGGCATCCGTCCACGGTCACGTACCTCATCGCACGTACCTCATCGCACGTACCTCATCGCACGTACCTCATCGAGCGCGCTCCATGGTCGGGTCCTCACCGGGACGACTGTACGCCGCTCGTCCGCTGTCGTTCGCGGCGAGGATCATCTCGCGCCGCCGGAGGTGGAGGTCGACGATGCGCTCGAGGTCGTCACCCGCTGGTGAGTACCGGTCCAGGAACCCGACGTGGTAGCGGTCGAGGAACTCGACGGCGAGTTCCCGAGTCGGCCGGTCGGCGTTCGACGGGTGCTTCCAGGCCCAGACCACGCCGATCGGCGGCGGCGACCCGAGCACGGCGGCTGCGAGTCGCTGCCGAAGGAGCGTCACCTCGAGCTGCTGTTCGGGTCGCCGCTCGATGCTGAGTTGGCCGGGATGATGCCGGTACCTCGCCGCGGGCTCGGCGAGGATCCGGACACCGCCGTGGTCGAAGAGTGCGGCGAACAGGTGGTAGTCGTCGGCATACGGTCGGTCCTCGACGAATCCACCGACAGCTCTCAACGCGGACACCCTGTACGTCATCGCCGAGGTCAGCGTGGGGCAGTGGAACGGGAGGACGTATCGGGACGTCTCGATGCCGAGATCGGTCGTAGTGGTCGGGCCGTCGCCGAGCGACACGCCGATGGTGTCGACCGCTGTCAGGGCGCCACCGACCGCGGCGATCCCGGGCTCGGCGGTCAGGACGCCGACGTGGCGGGTGAGACGGTCGGGGAGTGTTTCGTCGTCATGGTCGAGGCAGGCGACGATCGGGGCCCGGACCGTCGTGAGCGCCACGTTCCGAGCTTCGGGAGCCGTGAGCCGCCGATCCGACCGGAGGAGACGGAACCGGTGATCGGACCGCCCGATCGCTTCGACGATCTCCGGCGTCGCATCGTTGGATCCGGCATCGACGACCACGACCTCGAACCGGATCCCGGCACACCGGGAGTCCCGGATGCTCGCGAGGGACGCTGCGATGTACCGTTCGGCCTCGAATGCCGGCACGATCACGCTGACGTCGGGATCGGTGACCGGAACCATCCGGCTGCACCGTAGTGTCCCGCCCCGATGGATGTTGAGCGAAGTCCGGAGGATCTCGGCGGCGGTCGGATCGAGGTCGCTCCTTCGGTCGCTGCACACAGGACCGACCACGGAATGCTGCTGTTCGACGCGCACGCCGGGACGTTCCTCGAACTCGACGACATCGGCGCCGAGTTCTGGGAGGCGATCACATCGACCACCTCGATCGGTGCGGCCGTGGAGCGGATCTGCACGGTGTTCGGTGTCGATCGAAGCGAGGTGAGCGTCGACCTGGCCGAGTTCATCGGCGATCTCACCGCCGCCGGACTGCTCGGCGTCGAGGCCGCGGCACCCGAGGCCACCGACGCCGCTCGACTCGGGCGGGCGGTCGGCCGATACCTCGACGTCATCGAACTCCTGATCGCGGCCACCGCATCGACGTCGGTGACCCCCCTCGACGGAGTACTCCGGATCCGAATCGTCCGTGACCTCGCCGAACGAGCCATCGCAGACGGCGTCCCGGGCGACTTCATGGCGTACGGGGTGACCCGTTCCGGTGCGACGGTCGCACTGCGGGCGGTCCTCGAGGCGTACGAAATCGGCGATCGCCGGCTGTGGATCGCCGGCGTGAGCGATCCTGCTGGCGGCACGGCGGTTCCGTCCCCCGAGGTCGCCGCCGGTCTCGGGCGGTTCGGCCTCCTCGGGGACCGGGTGCGGTTCGTCGACGAGTCGCTCCCGGATTCGTCGTCCACAACCGACCCCGAACGACTCGCGATCCTCTGGCTGGACGGGGCGCTGCGCGCATCGACCGCCGACGTGCTGGCGTCGTTCCACGACCGTCTGTCGCCGGGCGGCTTCGTGATCGTCGACGACTACCTGACCCCGGCGTGCCGGGCAGCAATTGACGAGTACCTGGCCGACCACGGCATGGACACCGAGGTGCGCCACGTCGACTGGTCGGGAGCGTGGTGGCAGGTACGGAAGTGATATGGTTCGGGACATGGATCAGAACGAGTCACAACCTCGCCGTGAATACCGTCGTCCCGCGGCCCCCCAAGTCGTCGCCACCGTGCCCGAGGCGGCTGCCACTTACGATTTCTACGGATTCGGCAGCGACGGTATCACCAGCTACGCATCCGTGGGCCTCGCGGGCTGATCCTCCGCCCGGCCCCGGAGGTCGGACACCTCGTTCCGTCGACCGACCGGTCCGGACATTTCTGGGCTGCTCGTGATGGCGTCAGCGGCCCTGAAGTGGTCGTCTCCGACCGCCTCACCGAACTGCTCCTCCTCGTCGGAGCCCCGGTCGCGCTGAACCGGGCTGCGATCGGGGGTTTTCTCGCGCTCGATGTCGAACCGACCGACACCCCGTTCGAGGGGATCCACCGGATTCCTCCCGGACACCGGGCGACCTGGACCTCCGGGGTCGCCGCACCCCGGATCACGCCCCACCCGGTCGACGCCGACGGTGACTGCTCCGGCGCAGGACTCCTCGGTGCAGACGTTCCGGCCCGAGCGATCGAACTGTTCGACCGTGCGATCGATCGGGGCGTCGCACGATCGGGTGGAGGGCCCCTCTGCGCCGCGATGTCCGGTGGACTCGACTCCACGTTCGCTGTCGCGTCCCTCGCTCGACACGCCTCGTCGGAGCGTCCGGTCCAGGCATTCGTCCACGTGCCCCACCCCGACGCTCGGCTGACGCCGATCGGGAACTGGGACCCCGAAGACCTCGAACCGGCCAGGTCGATGGAGTCGGCGACCGGCGGGCGGGTCGCGGTGGTGCCGATCGCCAATCTCGACCTCGTCCAGCCACTCGACGTGGCCGCCCGGATCGGCGAACAGACCTGGGCCCCGGTGTTCAATCCGGCGAACGCCGTGTGGATCGACATGATGCGAGCCCGTGCCCACGACCTCGGGGCACGCGCCTTGTTCCACGGCGAGTACGGCAACGTGGTGTACAGCTCCTCCCATCCCTACGCACTCCGGCACCATCTGGCCCGTGGCCAGTTCGCTCTCGCTCGCGACGTCTGGCGGGGCTACCGATCCGAAGGTCTCGCCGTGCCGGAGATCGCCCGTCGCTTCGTGGTCGGGCCGTACGTGCGGACGCTCCAGGCGAGGTGGGCCGACCTCGTCGACCGGTCGCCTCAGACGCTGAGCCCACTGGGACCGTTACCGCGCGGTCGCCCGTTCGACCGCCGAACCTTCGAGGCCTGGATCGAACGGAACGATCGCCCACTCGGCACGATGCCGCCCCAGACCGGCCGTGCCGACCTGTTCGATCCCTTCGCGGACGCCGGTGTCGTCGCATTCGCCCGGGCGATGGTGCCCGGCGAATGGGAACGGCACGGCAGCGACCGCGGATTCGCTCGACATCTCGGTATCGGACGGGTGCCCGACGACGTCCGGCTCCGGACCCGCCGTGGCGGACAGTCCTGGGACCACTGGTTCGTGATCCGCCACCAGCGCGAGCGTTACCTCGACGAGGTGCGGTCGATCCCTGCCACACCGATCGTGTCGGACCTCGTCGACGGCGTCGTGCTCGGCCAGATCGAAGCCGAGGTCTCGTCGTGGCCGTGGGGCGAACCAGGACCTGCGCCGCGGACACTGCTGCGGATCGAGCGGTGGCTGGCGCTCGCCGCCTTCGTCAGATCGACCAGCGAGCGTTTGGCCCGACTCGAACAATCGGGTCGTGTCAACTGATCGGGCCAGCGGCTCCGAGCGCTTCGACGAACTCGACGACATCGCCCCTCACCAGCCCGAACCAGATTGCCGACGGCCGTTCAGTCCGGTGAGACCCGCCGTCCGTCCTCGATCCGAACGACCTGGTGGGCGAGGTCGACCGTCGTCCGACGATGAGCGATGACCAGTACGGTCACCGCGGGCGTGAGCGAAGCGATCGTGGCGAGTACCTCGGCTTCGGTGTCGTCGTCGAGCGACGAGGTCGCCTCGTCGAGCACGAGCAGGACCGGGTCCCGGAGCAGCGCCCTGGCGATGGCGACCCGCTGACGCTCGCCACCGGACAACCGGATCCCCCGCTCGCCCAGCTCGGTGTCGAGACCGGCGGGCAGCCGATCGACGAACGTGGCGGCGGCGCGCCGTAGCGCCGTGCGGCAATCGTCGTCGGTGACCTCCCTGCCGACCGACCACGTCAGGTTGTCGCGGAGCGTCCCGGGGAGGACGACGGTCTCCTGGGGCACGTACGCGATCGTCGCGCGCCATGCGGCGAGTCGTTCGGCGGTGAGGAGCTCGCCATCGCCGATGATCTCACCGGAGTCGGGGACGAGCAGCCCGAGGGCCAGGTCGGCGGTGGTCGACTTGCCGGCACCGGATGGACCGGTGATCACCGTGATCCGACCCCGCGGCACCGAGAACGACAGTGATCGGACGCCTGCGTGCTCACCGGCTGGGACGTCCTCTCCGTCGATCGGAACGTGGCGGAACGACACGTCCCGGAACTCGAGGAGGACCGGGCCGTCTCCCGACGCCTGATCGACGGGCGCGCTGCGAGAGATCTCGCGCTGCGAGACGGCCTGTGCCGTCAACTCGGTGATGTCGCCGACCGCTGGGAGGGAGTTGGCGAGCTGAGTGCTCGCGCTGACGATCGAGCGGACCTGGCCACTCAGCCGGTTGACCAGCACGATCATCACCACGATCGAGGTCGCCGACACGTCGAGCCAGGTCGCACCCAGGACCAGCGCGGATGCAGCCACCGCCATGCCGATCGATGTGAGTGCGGCGACGGTCGACATGCGCCGGGTGTTGGCGATCTGCACGGAGCGAGTGCCACCGAACGCGACACCGAGTCGGTCGATCCAGACGCCCGATGCGTCATGCGCTCGGACGAGTCGGAGCGAGTCGAGCGAGTCGGTCACGACCGCCTGCAGCACGCGACTCCGCTCGCCGAACTCGCGACCGAGCCGGTAGGCGGGTCGGATCCCCGACCCCTGGGCGACACCGACCAGCACCACGGCGAGGATCGACGCGAGCCCGACGACCGGGGCGACCGCCACCGCCACGCTCGCCGAGCCGACGGCGAGGACCAGAGCGACGGAGCCGTTGACGAGTTGATTGACGGCGAGGCCCGAGCGCGCCGCCCCGGTGGTCACGACCTGGACGATGTCGCTTCGTCGGAGCCCGACCACGAACGTCCAGCGAGCGTGGAGGATGGCGTCGAATGCTTCGGCGCGGAGTCGGTCGACGACGAGCTGTTGGACGTACGCCGAGTTGATCGCAGCGCTGCGGGTCACCGCCGCCTGGACGATCGTGAGTGCCACGAATGCGCCGAGCAGGCCGATGAGCGGCCAACCCTCCAGCCCGAGTCCGCCGAGGAGAGGCAACCGGGTCGATGCGTCACCACCGGCGACGCTGTCCACGATCGGCACGAGGAGGACCAACCCGGCGCCGCCGATCACACCGCCGACGAGCAGGAGGGCGACCTGGGCCGTGACCCTGGTCCGGTCCAGCGTCCACGCGGTGCGGACCAGCGTGAACAGGTCGCTGCGCAGGCGATGGCGATGGGACGGAGGGGCCGGCACGCTTGGCATCGTAGGATGCGCGTCGTGCCGATCGTCCGTGCCGCGACCCGGGCCCGGTGGGTGAACCGGATCCTCCTCGTCGAAGCGGTGCTCGTGCTCCACCTGACGGCGGCGCTGCAGAAGTGGGTGCCGATGCCGAGATGGGTGGCGCTGCTCGGGCGACCTGCCACCGTCCCGTCGGCGTGGCGCGGTCGAGAGGTCGGTGCGATCCCGATCGCGTGGGCCGACGTCCGCGAGGCCCGTGTGGGACGAGCGGTGGCCCGAGGTGTGCGGATCCTGCCGTGGGAGCCGAGTTGCCTGGCCCAGGCGGCGACGGCGCAGTTGCTGCTCAGGCAGCGAGGCGCCGCCGGCGTGGTCGTGATCGGGCTCCGACCTTCCGGCGAGACCGACGACGGGTCCTGGTCGGCGCACGCCTGGTTGCTCGGTGGCCGAGGAGCGTTGACCGGCGGCCCCGCCGCAGCGGGGTTCACGGCGACGACCGTGTTCGAGGTGCCGGGTCGGCTCACCGCCGACCGGGTGTCGGCCGATCTGGCGATGATCGCAACGACCTCGCCGGACCACTCGACCGCCGAGGACTGAGCCGAACGGCGACCGGCGACAGATCGCGGGGTGCCGTCACCGGTCGGTGGTCAGCGTGGTCGACCACGCGACGGGAACCGGGTCGGCGGAACACGTGCCGTCCTCGGCGACGGCGCCCCAGGTCTCCGGGACGACGAGCGGCTGTGGCCAGCCGCGCACGTCGAAACGATCGGCAGCGCCGTCCGGCGGCGAGACCAGGAACTCGACGGTGGTCGATGACTCCGCGAGCAGGTCCAGCGTGAGGGTCGCGGCATAGGAACCACCCTCGATGGCGACCGAGATCGGGACCGGTTCGCCGTCGATCCGGGCGGTGCGTACGGGAGTCGAACTGTGCAGGGTCGCGATCGTCCGGTTCGAACCGAACGGCCGACCACCTCCGTTACCGATGACGACGTCGGGGAGTCCCTCGGACGGTGCGTCGTTGGTGAACGTGACCGCCACCGAGACGAACTCGTCGACGGCCGCGACGCACACGTCGCGGCCGAGGAACACGTCGATCTTGCTCGGGTTGGAGTTGACGACCCGAACGGCCAGGTCGACGGCTGCGTCATCGTCGGCTGGAGCCCGCCGGAACACTCGGCCGTCGAGATGATTGTCGCTGATCACGGACTGCACGTCCGGGTCGGCACTCCAGGCGAGGAGTCGGCCCTGCCTCGCCGGATCCACCATCGCCCGTCCGAGGGCCAGCGGATCGTCGGCACCGCCGGAGATGATCCGTCGAAGGACCTCGACAGCGACGTCCTCGAGCACGTCTCGGCTGGCGGCGTCGTCGAGTCGATACTGGTCGGCCAGCAGGAACCGAGCGGCGTTGTCACCGGTGATCGTCACCTCGACGGACTCGGCGTCGACCGGGCCGACGACGTCGAGCAGCGAGGCCATCGTTTCGACGTCGAGGCTGACGACCCCATCGATCGGTCGGCCGCCGCTCTGCGGGTAGAGATCGGCGACGACCTGGGCCGTGGACGAGAACACCGGGGAGATCGTGATGTTGGACCAGGCTTCGCGAGCGACCGCGCCGTCGGATCGGCCGTCGAACCCGACCCGTCCCCACCGGTCGAGCCAGTCCTGTGGTGCGGTGGAAAGCCGAGCGTCGTCCATGCGTCCGCCGAGTTCGCCCGTGTACCCGAACGCCGTCATCGAGATCCTGCCGTCGTCGACCGTCAACTCGGCCCAACTCCCCATGAATCCACCCTGGCCGCGGGCCTCGGCCGGCGTGGTGAACATCAGGAAGTAGACGCGTTCCCCATCGGCTCCCAGGACCTCCGGGGCGATCTCGAGCGCAGCGAGGGTCCGGACGCCGACGGCGCGCTCACGCACGACGTCGGCCTCGAGCTCGTCGAGTTGGTCGCGAATCGGAGCGATCAGCCAACCGCTGTGCGCGGACAGGATCGTCGACTCCAGGTCGTCGAGCGACGCCGAGAGCACGCGGAGCGGATCGGCGAGGGAGCGGACGGCGTCGACGTCGATCCGGCCGTCGGTGATGCGCAAGGCACCGAGATCGACCTCGAGCAACTGCTCGGACATCAGATCGCTCGTCGCTGCGGCAGCGGCGCTGAGTTCCGACCCGGCGTGTTGGTGCTGGGAGAGGATCGGGATGAAGCGAACCGGCTGGACCCACCAGGCGTCGAGGCTCCGCTCGGCTCGCCGGAACGACGCCGACGCCTCGGCGAAGGCCTCTCGGGCGGCGGTGTCATCGCCGTCGGAGATCAGGTCGAGCCCCGCCCGGGCGGCATCGCTCCCGGCGTGCAGGTCGTCGCGAGCCATGAGGACGGCGAGGCCGAACACCACCGTCCCGACAAAGGCCCCGGCCACGAGCGTGGCGGTGACGAGTCGCGCCCGGCGACGATCGATGGCCGGCCGGTACCGCAGCCCGACCGTGACCAGGGCGACGACGAGCGCCATGGACACGATGGAGTTGACGCCCCAGGCCCCGAGTTCGCGCATCGTCGCCCCCCCGGCCACCGCGCCGGCGCCCGCCGAGGAGCGGATCGCCGAGCGGACCACGGGATGGCCGCGGTCGGTGAGCCCGCACGCCAGCGACAGGACGAACGCTGCAGCGCCGAGCGAGAGCCCGACCGGACCTTCGGCGAGCACCGCAGCCGCCCCGGCGAATCCGCTGGGGATCCACCACGGCGAGTTGATCGATGCCCACAGGACACCCATCGAGCCGACGACGAGGGCGAGGAGGTCGGCGGCGAACCAGCCGCTCGGTTCGGTGCCGGTCAGTGCGAGTACGAGGCCCGTTGCAGCACCGAATCCGATCGCGATCAGCAGGTCGTTCCTGCGGGCCCGGATCGGGTGCACTCTCACGGCTCGTCAGGCTAGTGGTCGTGCCGTCACACCGTTCCGTCGACGCCGTCGACGCCGTCGGGTCGGGGAGGCGTTCGGCAGCGCTGATCAGCCGGGTTCGTCGGTCTGCGTCATCTCCTGGCGAACGGCGTCCATGTCGAGTTCGCGGACCTGACGGAGGAGGTCGTCGAGCGCCGATTTCGGCAGTGCGCCGGCTTGGCTGAAGAGCTGGATGCCGTCGCGAAAGATCATCAGGGTCGGGATCGACATGATCCCGAGTGCGCCGGCGAGTTGCTGCTCGGCTTCGGTGTCGACCTTGGCGAAGGTGACGTCGGGGTTCTCCTCGGCGGCCTGTTCGAAGATCGGTCCGAACATCTTGCAGGGACCGCACCATTCGGCCCAGAAGTCCACGAACGTGATGCCGTCGCCGGAGACCGCCTGTTCGAAGCTGTCCATGGTCAATGTGGTCGTCGACATGCTCGTCCTTTCGGTGCGGTGGCGCTCGTCGCCACCTCGCCATGTCGCAACAGCGATACCCCGGCAGGTATTCCGAGACGAGTCGGGCGGGAGGTGAGCGATCGGTGGTCCCATCCGGGCAGAGCGCCGGTAACCTCATGGACCTATGTCGAAGAAGACCAAGAAGCGCAAGGCCCGCCTGCGCCGCAGCAAGGCCAACCACGGCAAGCGCCCCAACATGGGCCGCGGCTGACGCTGCGCCGACCCCGTCGACCCACCCGAACGAACGAGCCGCCGGTATCGCCGGCGGCTTCGTGCTGTCCGGGCACGTTCGGTGATTTCCACGTACCTCGGCGAACCGGACCGTCGACACGCCCGGGTTTCGACCTGCCGATACGGTGACGCGATGGTCCTGACCCGCCGCACCGACGTCGTCGACGTCCTCCACGGTGTCGCCGTGCCCGACCCGTATCGGTGGCTCGAGGCGGGTGACGACCCCGAAGTCGTGGACTGGGTCGAGGCCCAGAACGCCAGGACCCGGTCGGTCCTCGACGGACTCGAGAGCCGACAGCGCTGGCTCGACCGACTGACGTCCCTGCTCGGCGAGCCGACGGTGCTCGGCGCCCAGGTGCGCGGTGACCGCGTCGTCGTCCTCGAGCGTGATCGGGGCGCCCAGCAGGCCCGGCTGGTCGTGCGGCGACTCGAGCGGCCCGATGAGTCGCCGGTCGTCGTCGCTGATCCGGCGGCGGCGACCGCCGATGCGGCAGCTGCCGTCGATTGGTTCTTCGTGTCGTCCGACGGCGAGCTCGTCGCCTTCGGAGTGAGTGAGGGCGGCACCGAGAACTCGGTGCTCCGCGTCGCCCGGACCGTCGACGGATCGCTGCTCGACGAGGAGATCCCGCGGTGCCGGGCCTGCAGCGTCGCGTGGGATGCCGACGCGTCCGGTTTCCACTACACCCGGTACCCGGAGGGTGACGAGTACCACCGAACGGTGCACCACCACACGCTCGGTCACGACTGGCGGACCGACCCGGTGGTCTGGGCCGAACACCCGACTCCGCAGACCTGGCCCGACGTCACCGCATCGCCCGACGGACGGTTCCTCCTCGTCGATGCGATGGTCGGATGGGGGCGGGACGACCTGCATCTCCTCGATCGCAGGACCGGGCGCTGGACCACCCTGATCGAGGGAGTCGACGCGGTCAACGGGTTCACCTTCGCCGATGCCTCGACGCTGATCGGCATGACGACCGCCGGATCCACACGGGGTCGGATCGTGCGGATCGACGCCACCGCACCACCAGCCGACAACAGCGGGTGGACGACGCTCGTCCCCGAACGAGACGTCGTGGTCGGTGCGCCCCGGCCGGCACCCGGCGGGTTCTACGTCGTCGCGACGCACCGAGCGGTCGACCGCATCGAATGGTGGGCCGACGGTGCGGACACCCCCACCGTCGTCGATGGCGTGGGCACGGTCGCCGTGCCCGGGCTCACCGTCGATCGGGAGACCGGTGCCACGCTCGCTCTGGTCACCGGGTTCGAACAGCCGACGACCGTCACCCGGATCGACGCAGGGCGAGTTCGCCCGTGGCGTGCACGGTCCGAGTCCGATCGCCCCGTCCTGAGCGTCCGCCAGGTCGAGTACCCGTCACTGGACGGCACGACGATCGGCATGTTCGTCATCGAAGGCTCCCGCACACGACCGGGCGCACCGACGATCCTGAACGGGTACGGCGGCTTCGCCATCACCGAGACACCGATCTGGTCACCGACCATCGCAGCATGGTGTGAAGCGGGCGGGCGATACGCCATCGCCGGCCTGCGTGGCGGTGCGGAACACGGCGAGGCATGGCACCACGCGGGGCGCCGGGGCCACAAGCAGAACGTCTTCGACGACTTCCACGCCGCTGCCGACTGGCTCGTCGGCGAGGGGTTGGTGACGCGTGATCGTCTGGCGGTCGCGGGCGGGTCCAACGGCGGCCTGCTCGTCGGCGCCGCGTTGACCCAGCGGCCCGACCTCTGCCGAGCGGTGTGGTGTGCCGTGCCCCTGCTCGACATGATCCGCTTTCCGCAGTTCCTGATCGCCCGGCTGTGGACCGACGAGTACGGTGACCCCGACATCGCCGAGGAGTTCGGGTGGCTCCGCGCCTATTCCCCGTACCACCGGGTCGTCGAAGGTCAGCGGTACCCGGCGGTGCTGCTGACCACCGCTGAAGGAGATACGCGGGTCGACCCGCTGCACGCCCGCAAGATGGCGGCGCTGCTCCAGTACGCCGCAGCCGACCAGGACGAACGACCCGTCCTGCTCCATCAGGAGGGACGTGCCGGTCATGGTGTCGGCAAACCGGTCGGCAAGCGTGCTGCCGAGCAGGCCGACGTCCTGGCATTCCTCGGCTGGCAGATCGGGCTCGACCCGTCCGGTGGTGACCGTTGAGCCCCGGACCCGCTGGCACCGGTCTCGTCGGCATCGGCGTTCCCGATGCCGCCGAGGCATGGCAGTCGATCGGCTGTCGGGTGGTCGACGGTGCCGTCGACCTCGCCAACGGGTCGCTGCTGCTCGGGGTGACGGGCCTTGCCGTCGACGGCGGGTTCGACACCGAACTGGAGGGGATCCCGATCCGCTCCGGCCTTCGCCGGGTTGCTGTCGCACAACCGAACGGAGCCGTCGAACTCGACCACGTCGTCGTCCTCACGTCGTCGATCGAGCGGACGTCGGCGGTCGTCGAGGATCGTCTCGGTCTGCCGTGTCGACGGCTCCGCGAGACGGATCGTGTTCGGCAGGCGTTCCACCGGTTCGCCGACGTCGAGGGAGCGCGCGGTTGCATCCTCGAGATCGTCGAGGACCGCCGGATCCCGGACGGCACTGCACAGCTGATGGGTCTCGTGCTCGTCGTCGACGACCTGAACGGCCTCACCGAGCGACTCGGTCCCGACGTGGTGTCCTCGCCCCGGCCGGCCGTGCAAGCCGGTCGATCGATCGCCACGGTCCGACGCGATGTGGGCCTCGGGACCGCAGTTGCGATGATGTCGCCATGATCGATCGGTCGCCGTCCAGTGCTGTCGTGGCGCGGGCCGTCGCAGCGGTCCTCGCCGCCGAACGAGTCGGTGGTGGAGTGGCCTCCGTGATCGGTGATGCCTCCGACCTCGCCGAGTCCGTGCTGCTCCACCGGGTCCACCACGTCGTCGGTCCGTACCTCGCCGATCTCGGATTCGACGAGGACGATCGCCGCCATCTGACGGTCGCCGGGCGTCGATCGGCCGCGCACGGCCTGGCCAACATGGCGCACACCGCTGCGGCGTCCAAGACACTCCACGATGCGGGCGTCGACCACCTGGTCGTCAAAGGCGTTGCGATCTCGGCAGGGTCCGGACGGCACCCGGCGGCGCGCGGCAGCGCCGACATCGACATCTGGGTCGATCCGTCCTCGGTCGAGGCGGCCGAAGTGGCGTTGGGTTCAGCGGGATGGCACCGGCCGCAGTACCTCACCGGCCTGCCGCGACCCGGCGACGGTTGGCGCTGGAGGGTGACCGATTGGATTCGTCCCGAACTGCCACTCGATCATCCCGAACGGGCCCAGATCGATCTCCACTGGAGACTCGTGCCCGACCGGCGCGAGATGCCGTACCGTGACTTCGCCGCAGCCCATGCCGACTCGGTACCACTGCCCGAGATCGGCCCGACGGTGCGCACCCTGTCACCGGTGGCGACCTTGTTGCACATCGCTCAGCACGGTCGAAAGGACGGATTCGCGACGCTTCGTCACCTCACCGACATCACCGATGCGGCCCGTCGGATTCCGGACGCCACCCTGTCGGAGTTGGTCGGTGAGCACCCGAATCTTCGACTCGCGTTCGCGACCGCAGCTCCGATTGCTCCCTGGCTGCTCGAGTTCGTGATCGACGACCGACGATGCCGTCGCCTCGGTGACGACGCGTACCGGACCTGCCTCGCGCTCCGCCGATCGATCCCGGTGAGGCGCTCGCTGTCGGGATCCGATGCACGACGCTCACGACTCGATGGGGAATGGTGGCGGCTCCGTTCGGCGCCGTCGGCGCTCGTGGCCGGCCGGTCGTTCATGGTGATGGTCGCGCCGCAACGTCTCCTGTTCTCCGACGAGCGCAACCCCGTTCGTCGTCTCGCACGATCGATACGGCGCTGAGTCGCCGCGAACTGTCGGCCCGACGTGTCGCTCCGTCGTGTCGGCCCGAGCACCCGGGTCGTTGATCAGCGAACGATCGTTCGCTCGGTGTACACCGCCGCGTCGGTCCCGTCGACCGACCATTGCTCCGGCACCACCAGTGGGTGGGGATCGATCACCAGTCCCTCCGGTGACGGCGCCCCGACGACCTCGAACTCGAGCGTGACCTCTCCTCCGGGTGGGAGTTCGACGGTGACCGAGGCCGACGACACGCCTGCCTCGACCGCGCTCCGGAACCCGATGACGGCACCGTCCTTGCGTGTCGTACCGATCGGACGATCGCTCGCCAGCGTGATCGACAGTCGCATCCACCCGTCGGGCACGTCGCTGGTTCGGCCGATCGCAAGTCGCGACAGGTCGGCGACCGGTGCACCGTGCCGGATCGTGACGGTGACCCGGTCGCCCTCCGGAGTCGGGGTCACCGTCATCGATCGACCGAGGTAGGAACTCATCTTGCTGGCTCCGTCGTCGACGACGACGATCGACAATCCGTTCCGTCCGTCGAGCCGCCCGAGCAGCTCGCCGGCGAGTCCGATGTCGGAGATCAACCGCTGCTCCTCCTCGTCGACCATCCAGGCCGTCACCCGACGCTGGCGCACCGCCGGCGCCATCGCCGTACCGAGTTCGACCGGGTTCGGTGGTGAGGTCGACAACAAGCGATCGACCACTTCGAGCGCGATCGTCTCGAGAGCGTCGATGCGCGCTCGATTGGTCCCGTCGGCGGACAGTTGGTACTGGTCGACCAGGAGATACCGGGCCGTGTTCCGGCCGGTGAGCTCCCGGCCCGCGGCCTCGATCGGCCCGACGAGTCCGACCAGCCGTTGGAGCGCGAACACGTCGAACGAGATCACACCGTCGACGTCGCCACCTCCGCTCTGCGGATAGAGATCGGCCGCCACGGCGGCCGTGGAGGGAAAGTGAGGTGACAACCCGATGATCTTCCAGGCGTCGCGGACCGGGCCGTCGATCCCGGTGGCGAACCCCTGCGGCCCGTAGATCCTCAGCCAGTCGGCGGGGGGGTCGTTCAGGACCAAGTCGCCGTCAGCAGCCCTCGTGAGATCGTCGTGGCGGCCGAAGCGGGTGAGGTCGATCCGACCGTCGTCGATCCTCACCTCGGCGAAGTTGCCCATGAATCCGCCGCTCCCGCGTGCCTCGGCCGGCGTGGTGAACATGACCAGATATCGGCGCGGTTCGTCCTCGCCGAGGACCGAAGGAGCCAACTCGATCGCAACCTCGGCGGTGTCGGCCAGTTCGACATAGGTGGTGACGTCTTCGGTGATCCGGCGGAGCCGATCGCGCACGGGTTCGAGCAGCCACGGGTCGTCGGCGGCGTTCACGGCGCGGTCGAGGCCGACCAGCGTGGCTTCCACTGCGTCGAGCGGCCCGGCGAGCGACCGGATCGCGTCGATGTCGACCCGCCCATCGACGAAGCGCAACGCATTCACATCGAGACCTTCGAGCTCGACCTCCAGCGCTCGGGCCGCGTCTGCGGCCGCCTCCGTCAGCGTCGTCGCTGCTCGGTGATGCTGCCCGACGATCGGTACCAGTCGGGCCGGTCGGGTCCACGGGGCGCGGATCCCACGCGCCGCACGGTCGAACGAGGAGGCTGCAGTTCCGAAGTGTCGACGGGCGAGGTCGATGTCGGCCCTCTCGAGTGCAGCGATGCCGTTCCGGGCGGCGCGATCACCGGTTCTGAGGTCGTCGGCGCTCGCCCAGCCGGAAGCGGCGAAGGCGGCGGTGGCGGTGAAACCGGCGAACGCGGTGGCGCCGCAGGCGACGAGGACCCTGCGTCGGACCGGTTGCGGTCGGCGACGGAGACCGAGCGTGCTGAGCGCCGCGACGGCGAGCACGATCGCCACGGCTCCCACGCCGTGCGGGCCAGCCGTCCGTCCTTCACCGAGGAGAGCGAGTGTGACCGCTGCGAGCATCGCAGGTCGGAGGTGCTCTCCGTCCGTGATGGCCACCACGGACGTCGTGCCGATGACCACGACAGCGGCTGCGATGAGGGCGATCGTCGTGGCGCCGGGAGTCGCCCACAGCGCAGCTGCTCCCGTCGCCGCCACCACGATCGACCAGCGAAGCGACGACATCGCCCAGACGGCCGCTGCTGCCGTCGCCACCAGTACGGGAACGTCGGTGGTGGCGGAACCGGTCGGCGAGCATCCGAGGAGGACGAGGACGATTCCGCCCAGTGCGCCGACAGCGACCGCAACCGCATGGTCGGAGCGCTCCGTCATCGGTGAGCACTCTACGGGGATCGGTCTCGTGAATCCCGTCCGGTCGTGCTACGGTGCCTTTCGTACACGTGGCATGCCCGATCGGCGCACCCGGTCGTTCCATCCGAAAGGTTCACCATGAAGAAGATCATCGTCGTGTCGGCCATTGCGACTTCCTGCCTCTTCGTCGGCGCCGGTGTGGCGCAGGCCGGAGCGCAGCGTCCGTCTCCCGACCGCGGCTACAACCAGCCCGAGCCGGAGACCACGACCGATGACGGTACCCCGGATCCCGGCGAGGAGTTCGAGGTGACGGTGGTCGACTGCAGCCCGTCGACCGCAGTGGAGTTCAGGTATCTCGGCGAGTTGCAGAAGCAGTTCGCTGATGAGGACGGCTCGTCGTCGTACACGTTCACCGCACCGGAGACCAGCGGCACGACGTCCGGCACCGTGACCTGCGACGGCCGGGTCATGGAGTTCTCGGTCACGGTGACCGCCCAGTTGCCCCCGGAGACCGTGCCTGCAGTGACCGCTCCGGAGGAAGTCCTGCTGCCGGCGACCGGCGGTGGCGACAACTCGATGACGAGCTTGACGATCGGCGGTCTGCTCTTGGTGCTCGGCGCCGGCCTGTTCGGGGTCGCTCAGCGACGTCGCATCACCCGCTGATCGACGCTCCGGCGTCGTGCTCATGGCCGGCAGACTTCGTCGGCTGATCACTCGAGCGGTCTGGCCGGACGCAATGTCCGACCCGGAACGGGTCGTCTGCCACGAATGGTTCGTCCACTCCGGTGGAAGTGACCAGGTCGCCGCTCAACTCGCCCGACTCGTCGAGGCGGAGGTCGTGTACACCTTCGCCCTCGACGAGTCGTTCGCGTCTCGCCTGTTCCACCAGCACGGGGTCACGGCGCCCGTCGTGACCTGGAGGTTCGGTCGTTCGATCGGTCGACGCTCGGCGCTCCTCCTGGCCATCATGCCGCTCGTCTGGAAAGCACTCGACCTGCGGTCGGCACGACTGGTCGTGACCAGCTCGCACGCCTGCGTCAATGCGGTCGCTGCACCGCACCACCTCAGCTACTGCCACACTCCGATGCGATATGCGTGGGAGTGGCGTCTCGAACGAGATCGGCTGCCGCGCTGGGCGCAGCCCGGGATGCCGATCGTCGCCGCCGTGTTCCGCCTGCTCGATCGGCGTTGGGCTCGGTCGGTCGAGGTCCACGTGGCGAATTCCCACTTCGTCGCCGAGCGGATTCGCCGCGCGTACGGGGTCGACGCGATCGTCATCCCCCCTCCCGTCGAGGTCACTCGCTTCGCCGAGCGACCTCGCCCCGTCGCCGTCGGGCCGTTCCTCGCCGCCGGACGATTCGTGCCGTACAAGCGCTTCGACCTGGCGATCGAGGCCGCCAACCGTGCCGGTGTTGAACTCGTGGTGGCCGGCGACGGCCCCGAGCGGGAGCGACTCCTCCGACTCGCCGGTCCGACCGTTCGCTTCGACATCGGTCCCGACGACGAACGACTCGCGCAGTTGCTGACCTCGGCTCGGGCGTTGGTGTTCTGCGGTGTGGAGGACTTCGGCATGCTCCCCGTCGAAGCGCAGGCGGCCGGCACCCCGGTCATCGCCCGCGGACTCGGCGGCGCCACGGAGTCCGTGGTCCACGGCCGCACCGGCATCCTGGTGGATTCGGATCGGACCGAGGACTGGGCGGCGGCGCTCACCTCGTTCGACCCGGCCGAGTTCGACGTCGATGTCCTCCGTGCCCATGCCGCCACATTCGGCTCCGAGCGGTTCGCAGCTCGGCTCCTCGATCCACTGTGCGCGCCCGGTGCGTTCATCGCCCGTCATGCACGGTGAGGTCGTCCCGGTCCGAGTGACCGTCGTGATTCCTGCGCACGACGAGGAGGAGTACATCGGAAGAGCGATCCGCTCGGTGCTCGACCAGGACACGTCCGGCGTCGAGATCCTCGTCGTCGATGACCATTCCACGGACCGGACGGCGTCGATCGCCAGATCGTTTCTTGGAGTACGGGTCGTCACCAACCCCGGGCGAGGTGTCGTCGACGCTCTCAACCACGGCCTCGACACCGCACTGGGTGACATCGTGGTGCGACTCGACGCCGACGACGTCTCGCTCGCTGGTGGCGTGAAGAACCTGGCCGCTGCACTCGATCTGCATCCAGCTGCTTCGCTCGCCGTCGGGCGAGCGGTGTTCGTCGACCGAGCAGGCAACCGCATCGCCGAGTACGGGATCGTGCCCGACCGCTCCTCGATGCGAGTCGTGTCGATGGCGATCGATCCCATCGTGCACTCCGCCGT
>JBMUCX010000026.1:0-29991 GCA_049458915.1 Ilumatobacteraceae bacterium | reverse complement strand
GGGCGCGATCGATCGTGCCGTCCGCTACGTCCTCGCGAACGACGACCTGTTCCTCAACACGTCGAGCGATGCGCGGCTCCTCCCGTTGCTGGCCTCGGTCGCGTCGGCTCCGCTCGATCGACCGTCGCACGACGAGATGGATGCCGACATCGACCTCCACGGCATCACGCCGTTGTTCGACTCCGGCGAACTCGAACGCATCTGAACTCGAATGGATCCGAACCCCGGACGGCTGCAGCCAGTTCCGGGTTGGATGCATCGAGCGTGATCGTCAGAGCACCAGCACCGTCGGGTCGCCGACGCAGACGGCTGCATCGACGAGTGCGTACCCGAAGGTCCGCTCCCACCCCTCGACCGTCGTGAGCCTCGTGGGGTCCTCGACCGCCGTGCACAGACGAGCGACCGTCAGGTCGAGCTTCGGTCCGATCTCGTCGTCGGGGAGGCCGGCGTCGATCAACGTGGCACGGACGCCGGTCTGGTCCGCGACCCCGGCCGCCACGGCGAGCGCTTCGTCGCAGGTCGCGAACGTCGTTTGCCAGAACAGCGCACCGTCGTCGGCGGTGCACGCCGCTCTGATCGTGTACGTGCGCTGGTCGGGGATCAGCGCATCCGGGACGAACGGGTCGGCGGACCAGGCGAGTCGCCGCCAGGACCAGCCGATGTCGGGAGCGTCGACGGCGGTGAGCACCTGCTCGTCGGTGATCTCGACCGTGACCGGTAGCGGTGAGACCTCCCCGGCTCCGGGGATCGCTCGGGTCGTGAACACCTGCCATCGAAGCGGGAACTCGTCGGCGAGTCGAGCGGTGTCGATCGTCAGCTCGTACGCCGTGATCGGTCCGATCGGGTCGTCCTCGACGTTTTCGGCGGCGACGAGCGTGACGTAGCGCTGCCGGACCTCGCTGGTGAGGATCTCGTCGACCGTCAGGGCGTCGGCGACCGCGTGCACGGCATCGACGACCTCCGAGACGGTCGTGGCGACGGGGCCGCCGGTCGGTGCGGGTTGCCACGCCGTGCCGGTCTCGGACGACCGGACGAGCGACACGATGCCGAGTCGCCCGGCCACCTCGACGCCGTCCTGCGGACCGCCCGCCCGCCCGACGAATTCGAACGCCCGACTCGCCGGATCGACCGTGACGGTCCCATCGACGGCGGTCGTGGTGACCGTGGCCCCCACGGTGCGAACGAGCGTCAGGTCGACGGTCGTCGAACGGATCACCGCAGTGGCGGGACCCGCCACCGGGAGGTCGATCCGGTTCTGGGCGTCGATCACGGCCCGGACGCCGACGACGACACCGGCGACGACGGCGCCGACGACGCCGATGAGGATCGCCCACCGCGCGACGCGTCGATGCCAGGGGTCGGCCTTGCGCTTGATCCGCTTGATCCGCTCCTCGTTCGACCGCGCCGCTCGGGGATCCCCGGCGCTCGGGTGGTCCCCACCGTCTGTCATGGCCGTCATGCTGCCAGATCGGCGCCGGTGTCGCTCGTTCACATCGGTCGTGGCGCCAGTACGATCGTCCGCGATGTCAGCGTCAGATCCCCCTGGTTCGTCGTTCGGGGCCAACTCCTGGCTCGTCGAGGAGATGTACGAGCGGTACGTCGACGATCCGGTGAGTGTCGCACCTTCCTGGCGGGATTTCTTCGCCGACTATCGCTCGATCAGCGCAGCAGCGCATCCGATGGTGGCCGAGCGACCCGGCTCGACGGCGGTCGGCCCGGCCGCGGTGGAGGGCTCGGCCGAGCGTCCCGCGGCGCCGCCGGTGGCATCGGCGACCGACAGCGACCTGGCCGGTGACCCGATTCGCGGCGTCGGGGCGGCGATCGTGCGCAACATGACGGCGAGTCTGGACGTGCCGACCGCCACCAGCTTCCGCAACATCCCGGCGAAGTTGCTCGAGGTGAACCGGAAGGTGATCAACGGCTACCGGACGCGTGCCGGACTCGGCAAGGTGAGCTTCACCCACCTCATCGGGTACGCCATCGTCCGGGCCGTCGCCGAGGCGGCGCCCGGCATGCGGAACAACTTCGTCGAGGCGCCCGACGGGTCGCCCCGACTCGTCCGCAACGACCACGTCAACATGGGCCTCGCCGTCGATGTCGACAAGGGCGACGGCACGAGGACGCTCGTCGTTCCGGTGCTGAAGCATGCCGACTCGCTCGACTTCGCCGGGTTCCTCGCCGCCTACGAGGAGATCATCCGCAAGGTTCGCAACAACAAGCTGACGGTCGACGACCACATCGGCGCCAACATCACGCTGACGAACCCGGGCACGATCGGAACCGTACAGTCGGTGCCTCGTCTGATGCCCGGGCAAGGCGTGATCGTGGGCGTCGGCAGCATCGAGTACCCGGCCGAGTTCGAGGGCGCCGATCGTCGGAATCTGTCGTCGCTCGGCATCTCCAAGGTGGTGACGGTCACCAGCACCTACGACCACCGGATCATCCAGGGTGCGGAGTCCGGTCGCTTCCTGAAGCGGGTGCACGAACTCCTGCTCGGCGAACACGGGTTCTTCGAGGACATCTTCCGCGACCTGGACATGCCCTACGAGGCGGTCCGCTGGCGGCCCGACCTGAACCCCATCGACAAGGACGAAGCGCTCCTCGCCAAGCAGATGGCGGTGGCCAAGCTGATTCGCGTCCATCGGGTCCGAGGTCACCTGATGGCCGACCTCGATCCGCTCCGGTGGAAGGTGCCGCAGACCCCGGTCGAGCTCGATCCGGCGACCTACGGCCTGACCATCTGGGACCTCGACCGTGAATTCCTCACCGACGGTGTCGGCGGCCGGGAGAAGATGACCCTCGGCGATCTGCTCGGCGTCCTGCGTGACGCGTACTGCCGCACCATCGGTGTCGAGTACATGCACATCCAGAACACCGAGGAGCAACGGTGGATCCAGGAGCGGGTCGAGACCCGACCGCCCACCTGCACCAAGGCCCAGCAGGATCGGATCCTGGAGCGACTCAACGCCGCCGAGTCGTTCGAGAAGTTCCTCGCCACCAAATACGTCGGGACGAAGCGGTTCGGGATCGAAGGTGCCGAGTCGGCGATCCCGATCCTCGACGAGATCCTGTCCGGGGCCGCCGATGCGAGCCTCCACGGCGCCGTGCTCGGGATGGCTCACCGTGGACGCCTCAACGTCCTGTCCAACATCATGGGCAAGAGCCACGAGGCGATCTTCTCGGAGTTCGAGGGGCACGTCGATCCGACGACGGTGCAGGGCTCCGGCGACGTCAAGTACCACCTCGGAGCGACGGGGAAGTACGAGAGCCCGAGTGGCAGCAGCATTCCGGTCGAGCTGGCGGCGAATCCGTCGCACCTCGAGACGGTCGATCCGATCGTGATGGGAATGGTCCGGGCCCGCCAGGATCAGATCGACCCGCCCGGCGCGTATTCGGTGCTGCCGCTCCTCATCCACGGTGATGCGGCGTTCGCCGGCCAAGGCATCGTGGCCGAGTGTCTCGCGATGAGCGACATCGGTGGGTACCGCATCGGTGGAACGATCCATCTCATCATCAACAACCAGATCGGCTTCACCACCGCACCCGAGTGGAGTCGTTCGTCGATGTACTGCTCCGACGTGGCCAAGACGGTCCAGGCGCCGATCTTCCACGTGAACGGTGACGATCCCGAGGCGTGCGTCAGGGTCGCCCGACTCGCCTGGGAGTACCGGCAGACGTTCCGCAAGGACGTCGTCATCGACATGGTGTGTTATCGCCGGCACGGCCACAACGAAGGTGACGACCCCAGCTACACGCAGCCGCTGATGTACAAGGCGATCGCGGAGCGTCGAAGCGTGCGCAAGCTCTACGTCGAGTCGCTCGTGAAGCGTGGCGACATCACCGTCGACGAAGCGGAGCAGGCACTCGAGGACTTCCACGGCAAGCTCCAGGTCGCCCTCGACGCCACCCGGTCGCGAGGTTCGGAGGCACCCAAGGTACCGAGGCCGCCGAATCCGGTCGGCGTGCTGCCGCACATCCCGACGGGTGTCGACAGGTCGACGCTGGAGCGGATCTTCCGGCAGTTGACGGCGTATCCCGAGGGCTTCACCCCGCATCCGAAGCTCGCCCGTCAGTTCGAGCAGCGCTCGTCGCAGTTCGAGACCGGACACGACGTCGACTGGGCGACCGCCGAGGCACTCGCGATCGGTTCGCTGATCCTGGAGGGGCATCCGGTCCGCCTCGCCGGTGAGGACTCCCGACGCGGGACCTTCAGCCAGCGGCACGCGGCGCTCGTCGACTTCGAGACCGGACAGCCGTGGGTGCCGCTCGCCGACCTCGAGGGTGCCGGTGCGAACTTCTGGGTCTACGACTCGTTGCTGTCCGAGTACGCGGCTCTCGGGTACGAGTACGGCTACTCGCATGCCAACCCGGATGCCCTGGTGATGTGGGAGGCGCAGTTCGGCGATTTCGTCAACGGCGCCCAGATCATCATCGACCAGTACATCGTCGCCGCCGAGGACAAATGGGGTCAGCACAACGGGGTGGTGCTGCTGCTCCCGCACGGGTACGAAGGTCAGGGCCCCGAGCACTCGTCGGCTCGGATCGAGCGTTTCCTCACGCTCGCGGCGGAGGACAACATGCAGGTGTGCAACGCGACGACGGCCCGGCAGTACTTCCACCTGCTGCGTCGGCAGGTTCACCAGGAACGTCGGACACCGCTCGTGCTGTTCACACCGAAGCAGGGTCTGCGGATGAAGCAGACCCGGTCGCACATCGACGAACTGACCTCCGGATCGTTCGAGGAGGTACTCGACGATCCATCGGTGACCGATCCGGCGAGTGTGCAGCGAGTGGTGTTCTGCTCCGGCAAGGTCGCCTGGGACGCCATGGCGGCTCGCGACGAGCGCTCGGCCCCGGTGGCCGTGGTGAGGGTCGAGCAACTGTTCCCGTTGCCGACCGCGCAGATGCTCGACCTGATCCGGACGAAGTACTCGTCGGCCCGCGAACTCGTGTGGCTCCAGGAAGAACCGGCGAACATGGGCCCGTGGAACTTCATCGAGCACCACACGTGGCGGGTCAAAGATCTCGGCTACGACATCCGCCACGTCGCCCGTGTCGTGTCCGGCAGTCCGGCGACCGGATCGAAGACGGTGCACGATCAGGAACACGCCGAACTCATGGATGAAGTGTTCCAGGGCCTCTGAGCCCATCCCGACCAGGACCTCCCACGCAGACCGACATGGCTTCCACTCCCGACACCGACTCATCACGTGCGCGTCGACGACCTGAACTGTTCGTCGTCGACGGCTCCAACATTGCGACCGAGGGCCGAACGGTTCCGAGTCTCGAACAACTGAACGAGGCGGTACTCGCCTTCCTCGACGCCAATCCGAAGGCGGTCGTGACGGTGGTGGTCGACGCCACCTTCGGTCATCGCATCGACAAGCGTGAGGTGAAGGCGTTCGACGAAGCGGTCGCCAACAACGAACTCGTGACACCGCCCGCCGGTGCGGTCGGTCGGGGCGATGCCTTCGTCCTGGCGATCGCCGACCGGGCGGGGGCGGGCATCCTGTCGAACGACTCGTTCCAGGAGTTCCACGGCGATTACGAGTGGCTGTTCGACGATGGTCGGCTGATCGGCGGCAAGCCGGTGCCCCATGTCGGATGGGTGTTCGTGGAGCGCAGTCCCGTCAGGGGTCCGAAGAGTCGCCAGGCCGTCCGAGCGGCGAGCGGCGACGTGGCCGCCACGAAGTTGCGCGCCAATCGACGGGTCCGCAAGAAGGCAGCCGACGAGGTGGAGCCGGTGGTCGCGGAGACGGTCGAGGTGCCGCAGCCGGTGGTCGCCGCCTCCGTGGATCAGCAGAGTCCTGCCGGACCGGCGCCGGCCAAGGGCCCCGTGAACGACGTGGTGGCGTTCCTCGAGTTCGTCCAACGGCATCCGGTCGGCACGAGTTGCTCGGCGGTCGTCGAGAGTTACAGCTCGCACGGCGCCTACGCGCGCGCTGGCGACGTGCTCGTCTACGTGCCGCTTCGCCTGATGGGTGATCCACCTCCGCGGAGTGCGAGGAGTGCACTCGCGTTGGGTGAGGCGATCACCACCGTGATCGTGCGATACGTGCCCGATCGACGCAGCATCGACGCCGCGCTTCCCCACATGGCCGAACACGCGCTCGGGGCGCCATCGGGCGGCGCGGGCGTTGCACCGGCCGAGGAGCCGACCGAGCGGCCGGCGAAGGCGTCGGCCGCGAAGAAGGTGTCGGCCGCGAAGAAGGCGTCAGCTGCGAAGAAGGCGCCGGCTGCGAAGAAGGCGCCGGCTGCGAAGAAGGCGTCAGCCGCGAAGAAGGCGCCGGCACAGAAGAAGGCGCCGGCTGCGAAGCAGCATGCTGCAAAGTCGACGGCTCCGGCTGCGGCGACGAAGGCGTCGGCGAAGCAGGCGGCTCCGACGAAGGCTTCGGCGACGAAGAAGGCGGCGACGAAGAAGGCGCCGGCTGCGGCGAAGGCGGCGTCGAAGAAGGCGCCGGCTGCGAAGAAGGCCCGGTCGCCCAGGGCCGGGTCGACGGCGACGACGGAGGGCTGATGCGGATCGTCACCTGGAACGTGAACTCTCTCCGGGCTCGGATCGAACGCGTCGAGCACTGGTTGTCCGAAGTTCAGCCCGACGTGTTGTGTCTCCAGGAAACGAAGATGGCCGACGATGCGTTTCCCGCCCTGACCTTCGAGCAACTCGGGTACCAGAGCGCCCACTACGGCCAGGGGCAGTGGAACGGGGTGGCGATCCTGTCGCGCGTCGGTCTCGACGACGTCGTGAACAACTTCGCGGCGGGGATCGACCCGGACCCCGATGCCCGGATCATCACGGCGACGTGCGGGGGCGTCAGGGTCGCGTGCTGCTACGTCCCCAACGGTCGTGCGCTCGACGACGACCACTACACCTACAAGCTGAGTTGGCTCGACCGACTCGTCGGCCACCTGAACAGCGACACCTCACCCGATGACGACGTCGTCGTGACCGGAGACTTCAACATCGCGCCGGACGATCGCGACGTCCACGACCCGGCGTCGATGGTCGGATCGACGCATGTGAGCGGGCCCGAGCGGGACCGACTCGCTGCGTTGGAACGCTGGGGGCTCGTCGACCTCTTCCGTCAGTGCCATCCAGATGCCGAGCGGGTGTTCTCCTGGTGGGACTATCGGGGTGGCAGCTTCCACAAGGGGATCGGGATGCGGATCGATCTCGTTCTCGGATCCCGGTCGGTCGCCGATCGGTGCGCGTTCAGCGTCGTCGATCGAAACGCTCGGAAGGGCACCTCCCCGAGCGATCATGCGCCGGTGATCGTCGACCTCGCCTGACCGGCTTCCTGGTCGACTTCGAGCGCAGCGGCGATGCCGGGGTAGAGGCGTCGAGCCGTCAGCGCGCCGAGGCCCGTGACGTCGTCGAGTTCGTCGGCGGATGCCGGTCGGCGCTCGGCGATGATCGCCAGCACGCGATCTGGACAGACGGCATCGGGAAGGATCCCCGAACTCCGAGCGTGCTCGGCACGCCAAGTGCGAAGTCGGTCGAGCGTACGAGCCCGTGGTGAACGGGCCGGAACAGCGATGGTCGCCGGTCGACCGATCACTGGTGGTGTCGAACTCGCGAACCCGTCGAGGAACGGGCTCAACCGTCGCTGGTAGCCGCCCCGACGGCGAGCCCAATGGACCGTCGCCGAGTCGGTCGCCCGCGTGAGGGCCACGTACAGGAGTCTCGCCTCTTCAGAGCGCGCCTCGTGCGTCGTCGCCGATCGGTGTGGTACGAGGCTGGTCTCACAACCGATGAGATGGACCACTGGCCACTCCCGCCCCTTGGCAGCGTGGAAGGTGACCAACTCGACGCCGGGGGTGCGAGCCCCGAACGGATCGTTCGCCGTCACCCAGGCGCGGAACGCCGATCCGTCGCCGGTCGGCTGGTCCCGGAGGAACTCTCCGGCAGCTTCGACGACCTCGGCGCGGGTCGGATCCTCGGCGGCCAGTTCGTGTTGGTCGCGTATCCAGCTCCGCAGCCGACCGGGGTCCTTCAGCCGGTACGCCTCGTCGAGCAGCGGCGCGATCGTCGAACCGGCTCCGTCGATCCTCCGTCGAACGGTGAGTCCCGCTGCAGCCAGGGAGCGGCGGGTCGCCTCCAACGTGGCGTGGGTCCGCGCCAGGACGGCGACCTGGCCGCGCTCGACCGAGCCGGGGTCGAGTTGTGCGATGGCCGACGCGACCGAGCGTGCCTCGTCGGACTCGTTCTGATGATCGATCAAGGTCACCGCGAGACCGTCCGGCCGACCGGATCTGATGTGGTCGTCGAGTCCCGCCGACTTCAGACAGTGGGCTCCCGCCCCGACGATCTGCGGGGTGGAGCGATGATTCGTCGGGAGCCGCACCACCTCGACGCCGGGGAAGCGTTGCTCGACATCGGTGAGCAGTCCCGGGTCGGACCCGTTGAACGCGTAGATCGCCTGTGCCGGGTCGCCCACGAGGAACAGGTCGTCGGTGCCCCGGCGGAACAGGTCGACGAGTCGGTGCTGGAGCGGATTGAGGTCCTGTGCCTCGTCGACGAGGATGTGGCGGAATCGCCAGTTGATCGTTTCGGCGAACTCGGCGTCCGATCGCAGTTCTCGGATCAGGAGCGCCAGCAGATCGTCGAGGTCGATGACGCCTCGTCGCCGCTTTTCCTGCTCGTATCGTTCGAGCGTGTCGGCAACGCGCTCGGCGGGCACCGGCGAGCGGCGATCACCGAGACGCACGGCGTTCGTGTAGTCGGCCGCGTCCAGGCCACGAGCGAGCGCGAAGTCGACCTCGGCGACGATGCCGTCGACATCCTCGCCGCCGGTGATGTCGGTGACGAGCCGCCGTCGGTCCGACAGGATCGACCGCGGTGCTCGGTCGGTGTCGGCCCAGCGCTGGCGGAGCAGACGCTGGGCGACCGAATGAAACGTCCCCGCGAGGACCGGTTCGTCCAGACCGAGTCGTGGGAGGCGTCGGCGCAGCTCGCCGGCAGCCTCACGAGTGAACGTCAGAACGAGCGTGTGGGCAGCGTCCGCAGATCCGGTCACGATCCGATACGCCACCCGACGGGTCAGCACCCGGGTCTTTCCCGACCCTGCTCCGGCGATCACGGCGACGAGTCGCGATTCGGTCGTGACAGCGTGCCGCTGATCCGCATCCAGGTCGACGAGCAACCGGTCCGCGTCCCGACCGGCGCGCTGCTCCTGGGCGTCGCGCTGGTCGCTTCGGTGCTCGTTCAGGGACATCGGCCTGCTTTCGTCACCCGGTCCGTTCGGTCGAGTGTAGGAAGCCCCTGCGGTTCGATCCACCGCTCGTCGATCGGTGGCGCGCGACCCCGGTACTGTTCGGACCATGCCATACCCCCGGAAGTACCTCAACGACTACGAGACCGTGGCGCTCGACCTCCACCCGCATTGGTGGTTCTTCGCCGAGCCGGCGTTCGCGCTGATCGCGTCGGTCGTCGTCGGGATCGTGGCGTTGACGGTGTTCGACGGGACGCCCGAGACGATCGTCGGATGGATCGCTCTGGTGATGATCGCGGTGTCGGTGCTGTGGATGATCGGGCGGTACGCGAAGTGGTCCACCACGAACTTCGTGATCACCAGCGATCGGCTCATCTACCGGAGCGGCGTCATCGCCAAGTCGGGTATCGAGATCCCGCTCGAACGAGTCAACAACGTGCTGTTCAACCAATCGGTGTTCGAGCGGATCATCGGTGCGGGCGACCTGCTCATCGAGTCGGGTGGGGAGGCGGGCCAGCAGCGGTTCAGCGACATCAAGAACCCGGGTCGAGTGCAGAACCTCATCCACGCTCAGATGGAGACCAACAGCAACCGCATGTTCGGAGCCAACGGGGGCGCGGACGTCGCGTCGCAACTCGAGAAACTGGAGGGGATGCTCGAGCGGGGCACGCTGACCCGTGAGGAGTTCGATCGGGAGAAGCGCCGCCTCCTCGGTGGTTGATCGACGGTTGATCGACGGTTGCGGCCGACGGCCGGCAACCTGACATGCTCGCGGTCATGGCACGTGCATCGCTCTCCACCGGGGTCGAACTGGAGTACGACTCGTTCGGGGATCCATCGCATCCGACCTTGCTCCTCGTCATGGGCTTCACCGCCCAGATGACGGCATGGCAGGAGGCCTTCTGTCGGATGTTGGCGGCAGGTGGTCGTCACGTGGCGCGATTCGACAACCGGGACTGCGGCTTGTCGACGAAGTTCGACGGGGTGGTCGTCGATCCGATGGCGGTGATCACGGCGGCACTCGCCGGCGAGTCGCTCCCCGAGGTGCCCTACGACCTGTCGCACATGTCAGCCGACGGCATCGGCCTGCTCGATCACCTCGGTGTGGATCGGGCGCACGTCGTCGGTGCATCGATGGGCGGCATGATCGTGCAGACGATGGCGATCGAGCACGCCGATCGTGTTCTGAGCATGACCTCGATCATGTCGACCTGTGGGGACACGGCCTACGGCGCATCGGACCCTGCGGCGCTGGAGGTGCTGCTGCGTCCTCCTCCGTCGGATCGCGAGTCGGTGATCGAGCGATCGGTCGACATGGCGGTGTGGTCGTCGAAGCGCTACTTCGACCCCGATGCCACCAAGCGGCTGGCGGCGTTCCACCACGATCGCTCGTTCTACCCGGAAGGGGCATCCCGTCAACTGGCAGCGATATGTGCGAGTGGTGACCGGAGCGAAGCGCTGCGGTCGGTCGATGTGCCGTCGCTCGTCGTCCACGGGCTCGACGACACGCTGATCCACCCCTCGGGTGGACGTCGAACCGCCGAACTCATTCCCGGTGCCCATCTGATCGAGGTCGCCGACATGGGGCACGACATGCCGGTTCCGCTGTGGCCGTTCCTGACCGCCGCGATCAATGCCCACGGTGATGTCGCAGCAGGGGGTCGGTCGTGACCGGGCCACTCGCCGGATACCGCATCATCGAGATCGCCGGGATCGGTCCCGGCCCCTTCGCCGCCATGCTGCTCGCCGACATGGGAGCCGAGGTCGTCCGGGTCGAACGGGCGGGAGCGGTTCGCGGGCCGGCGCCGGATACCGCGCACCCGGACATCTCACGGCGCGGGCGTCGGAACATCGCCCTCGACCTCAAACACCCTGACGGCGTCGCGACCCTGCTCGACCTGGTCGAGCACGCCGATGCGTTGATCGAAGGGTTCCGCCCCGGCGTGATGGAGCGACTCGGCGTCGGACCGGAGGAGTGCCTGGCCCGCAATCCGCGGCTGATCTTCGGCCGGATGACGGGATGGGGACAGGACGGACCCTACGCATCCGCTGCCGGCCACGACATCAACTACATCGCGCTCGCCGGGGCGCTCGCACACTTCGGCCGCGCCGGGGCGCCTCCGACCCCTCCGATGAACATGGTCGGCGACTTCGGCGGCGGTGGCATGTTCCTCGCATTCGGTGTCGTGTGTGGGCTCCTCGAGACCCAGCGCAGCGGCGTCGGTCAGGTGGTCGATGCGGCCATGGTCGACGGTACGGCGACGTTGATGACGATGTTCTGGTTCATGAGTCAGGTCGGCGTGCACGATCCGGACCGCCGTGGTGAGAACCTGCTCGACACCGGCGCGCACTTCTACGACGTCTACGAGTGCGCCGACGGTGCCTATGTCTCGATCGGATCGATCGAACCGCAGTTCTACGCCGAGTTGCTCCGCCTCACCGGACTCGAAGGTGACCCGGAGTTCTCGGCGCAGATGGATCGCAGCCAGTGGCCCCATCTGAAGCAACGGCTCGCCGACGTCTTCCGGTCCCGGACCCGTGACGAGTGGTGCGTGATCATGGAGCACACCGACGTGTGTTTCGCCCCGGTGCTCACGATGGCCGAGGCGGCTCGACATCCGCACAACGTCGCTCGTCGGACCTTCGTCGAGCGTGATGGGTTCGTCCAGCCGGCTCCGGCGCCTCGCTTCGATCGCACCACGCCGTCGATCGACCGGCCTCCCGCCCACGACGGACAGCACACGACCGAGGTCCTCCGGGACTGGGGAGTGTCCGAGGAGCGGATCGCCGCCCTGCTCGAGTCCCGCGCAGCCGTCCAGGCCTGATCACCCGGGTTCAGGAACTTTCCCATGGCGGTTCTGGTCTGTTTCCATGCTCATCCCGATGACGAGGCGATCGCCACCGGCGGGACGATGGCACGTGCGCACGACGAGGGGCATCGGGTCGTGCTCGTCGTCGCCACCGATGGCGCTCACGGTGAGGTTCCCGACGATCTCGCGCCCGGTGAGACGCTCGCCGACCGTCGTCGTGTCGAGACCGAGGCGTCGGCACGCGTGCTGGGTGTCGATCGGGTCGTGTTCCTCGGGTACACCGATTCCGGGATGACCGGCTGGGAGCAGAATCATCACGACGGGGCGTTCTGCCGAGCCGACGTCGACGAGGCGGCGCAGGCGCTCGTCGACGTCCTGGTCGAGGAGTCGGCGGACGTCCTCACGATCTACGACTGGCACGGGGGGTACGGGCACCCCGACCACATCCAGGTCCACCGGGTCGGGTGTCGGGCGGAGGATCTGGTCGGAGATCGTCTGCCGGGGCTGCGGGTTCTCGAGTCGACGATGAACCGGGACGAGATGCGTCGGGGACTGCAGGAGGTTCGTGAGACGTCGACGGCTGGTCCGGACGATCTGTTCGATCCCGATGGACCGATGGACGACGGCAATCCGATGGGTACTCCCGAGGCCGAACTCACGCTCGCCGTCGACGTGACGGGGTACGTCGACCGCAAGCGCTCGTCGATCGCGGCGCACGCCAGTCAGATCGGCGACTCGAGCTTCTTCGTGCAGATGCCCGTCGACGTGTTCACCAGAGCCTTCGGGCGGGAGTGGTTCATCGAACACGATCGCCCCGCCGGCATCCGGGTCGGGTGGGTGTTCGACGATTCACACCCCGCGAGGTGACGACCGATGTCCACGGCGATCGCCCGGTCCTGACTCCCGGGCGGCCAGACTGGCGTGCATGATGACCGGCATGGCGTCGAACACTCCTCTCCGGTCGTGGCCGGGTGCTGCGATCGTCATCGTCCTGGCGGCGGTCCTGGCGGCGTGCAGTGGCTCGGCGACCACGGTGTCGACCGACGCTGCCGTGACGACGACGTTCGTGACCGCGACCGTTCCGGTGACGACTGCGGTGCCGACCTCGACGACGGTTCCGGTCACGTCGCCGACGACCGCGCCGCTCGTGGTCGACACCACGAGTACCTCCACCTCGACCACGACGACCGAACCCCTCGGAGTCAGGGAGTTGGTCCTGTTCGGCGATGGTCTCGGTGCAGCGCGGTTCGGTGCCGAGGCCGAGGGTGTGATCGGGTACCTCACGTCCGTCCTCGGCGGCACCACCGGCGACACCGGTTGGGTCGATCCGTTCTCCTTCGCCGACTGTGGCGCCGGCGGAGCGGCGACGATCGCTCGTCGGGTCGACTGGGGTGTGCTGTCGTTGCTGTTCAGCGATGGATCCAACTATGCGAACGGCCGTCGACACTTCATCGGCTACGAGTACGGCCGGGTCGGCCAGGTCGGCGACGAGCCGCAGGGCCTGAGGACGCCGGGTGGCGTGACGCTCGGGTCCCGTGTCGTCGATCTCGCGGCCGAGTTCGGCGACGTGCGGATCAACGAGGGCGATCCCGAGATCGACATCCCCGACAACTTCTACGTGAGCGATGTGTTCTACGGACTGCTCACGGGTACCGATGTCGACGACGTCGTCACGGTGATCTTCGGTGGGTACGGCTGCGGCGAGTGAGGGCGGATGACCAGTGACGTGCACCGACTCCACGAGTTCGTGGCGTGGCTGTTGATCGGTGGCAACGCCGTCGTCGGAGCTTGGTGTCTGATCGCTCGTCGCTGGCCCGTCGTCGGGGGGCGACCGGTGTGGATCGGGGTGATCATCGCCCACACCTTGGCGATGGGGCAGGCCGTCGTGGGCGTGGTGCTCAGTCGGCGTGCGGGAGTCGTGCTCGACGACATGCACGCTCTGTACGGATTCTCGGCCGTCATCGCCGTCGTGATCATGTACAGCTACCGGACGAGTCCGTTCATGAAGGGCAACGAGTTGGTCCTGTACGGGCTGGGGAGTTGGTTCGTGATGGGACTCGGCCTCCGCAATCTCGTCCTCGTGTGACCGGAGCGTGACCTTCGGCCCTGGCCGAACCGATCCATCGGGCGCACGGTCGCGTCAGGCAGGATGGCGCGCGGCAGAGGAGGTACTGATGATGGACGAGCGAGCCGGAGTGTCCGATGCTGCCACCCCCGCCGCTCGTCGGGCCGAGGAGTTCCTGGAGCGGTGGCACGCAGCCGGTCTCCTCACCGATGCGCAACGCGACGCGATTTCCGCGTTCGAAGCGTCCGCCGTCGTCGCCCGGCGGCGCCTGACCCTGGTGGCCGAGATCGCCACGTACCTCGGTGCCGTCATCGCGTTCGCCGGAGGTGCTGCGGTGGTGGCGCCGAACTGGGACCGGATCGGCGTGATCGGCCAGGTCGGCGTGGGTGGTGCGATCGCCCTCGTCGGCTTCGTCTCGGGTCGGCTGCTCGTCGGATTCGGTGAGTCCGGCACGGATCGGGTCGGCTGGTTCCTCTGGGCGATCGGGACCGGCGGGATCGCTCTGGTCGTCGCTGCGCTGATGAATGCGATCGATCCTCGGGACCAGGCGTGGTTCCCGGTTGCGATCGGTGTCGTGGTCGCCGGCGTGAGCGGCGTGCTCTGGCGGAATCTCGACCGCCCGCTCCAACTCGCCACCGCCGGCGTGGGGGCGATGATGACGATCGTCGGCGGTGCCGAGCTCGTCGATGCCGATGTGTGGGTCCTCGGCCCGGTCATCTGGCTCGGATCGGCCGTTCTGGGCGTCGCAGCAGGCACGGGGCGACTTCGGCCACGGTTGGTGGCGTGGGCAATGGCCTCGGTCGGTTCGATGATCGGCTCGTTCGTGTTCATGGACGCGAACGAGCAGTTCGCAGCGGTCCTCGCGGTGGTCACGGCAGCCGGGATCGTGACCGTGGCGATGATCGACCGGTCGATCCCACTGGTGGTGATCGGTGTGCTGTCGTTCTTCGTGGCGACGACGACGCTGATGCAGGTCGTCCTGCACGGGATGGTGCAGCGATTGGCCGCCGCGCTGCTCGGCTTACTCGTGGTCGGCGTCGTCGCCGTCCGTGCGCAACATCTCGGCCAGCCGCGGCACGGCTGAACCGGACGGGCCTCAGCCGAGTCGGGCTTCGAGTGTGTCGACCGCCATCTGCAGTTGGGCGGGCAGCTTGTCGCCGAACTGTGCGTAGTGCTCACGGATCTCGGGGATCGCCGAGCGCCATCCGGCCTCGTCGACCGACAGGAGCGCCGCGAGGTCGGCCGCGTCGATCTCGAGGCCGGACGTGTCGAGGGCGTCGAGGGTCGGGAGGCGGCCGATCGGGGTGTCGACAGCGGGCGCGGACCCGTCGAGTCGGTCGAAGATCCACTTCAGCACGCGGCTGTTGTCGCCGAATCCCGGCCAGAGGAAGCGCCCGTCGTCATCCCGTCGGAACCAGTTGACGAAGAAGATCTTCGGCAGGCGGTTCGGGTCGGTCGCCTTGCCGATGGCGAGCCAGTGGGCGAAGTAGTCGGCGAAGTCGTAGCCGCAGAACGGCAGCATCGCCATCGGGTCGAAACGCAACTTGCCGACTGCACCCTGTTGGGCGGCGGTCGTTTCCGATGCCATGATCGATCCGAGGAACACGCCGTGTTCCCAGTCGTACGCCTCCGTGACGAGCGGGACCGTCGTACGACGACGACCGCCGAACATGATCGCCGAGATCGGCACACCGGCGGGGTCCTCCCACTCCGGAGCGCACACCGGGTTCTGACTCGCCGGCACGGTGAATCTGGCGTTCGGGTGGGCGGCAGGTGACTCGCTGGAGGGCGACCAATCGTTGCCCTTCCAGTCGGTGAGGTGCGCCGGCGCGGGGCCGTCGATGCCTTCCCACCAGACGTCGCCGTCGTCGGTGAGGGCCGTGTTGGTGAAGATCGCGTTGCCGTGGAGGGTCTCCATGGCGTTGCGGTTCGACTCGGTGTTCGTTCCCGGGGCCACGCCGAAGAACCCGGCTTCGGGATTGATGGCGTACAGCCGTCCGTCCTCTCCGAACTTCATCCAGCAGATGTCGTCCCCGATCGTCTCGGCCTTCCAGCCGGGCAGGGTGGGCACCAGCATGGCGAGATTGGTCTTGCCGCACGCCGACGGGAACGCCGCCGCCATGTACTTCGACACTCCGTGCGGGTCGGTGAGCTTGAGGATCAGCATGTGCTCGGCGAGCCAGCCGTCGTCACGGGCCATCACCGATGCGATGCGAAGAGCGAAGCATTTCTTGCCCAACAGGGCGTTGCCGCCGTAGCCCGAGCCGTAGGACCAGATCTCCCGGGTCTCGGGAAAATGGACGATGTATTTGTTGTCCGGGTCACAGGGCCACGCGACATCGGCCTCGCCCGGTTCGAGTGGGGCACCGACGGAGTGGATGCACGGCACCCAGTCGCCGTCCCCGAGCACGTCGAGGGCACCTTGACCCATCCGGGTCATGATCCGCATGTTGGTGGCGACATAGGCCGAGTCGGTGAGTTGCACGCCGATGTGGGCGATCGGCGAACCGAGCGGACCCATCGAGAAGGGCACGACGTACATCGTCCGGCCTCGCATGGACCCCGAATAGAGCGCGTGCAACTCGGCCCGCATGTCGGCCGGGTCGCGCCAGTTGTTGTTCGGCCCGGCCTGGTCCCGCGTCGCCGAGCAGATGAACGTCCGGTCTTCGACCCGTGCCACGTCACCCGGGTCGGAGTGGGCCCAGTAGCTGTTGGGACGCTTTGCCTCGTCGAGACGGGTGAACGTGCCGGCTTCGACGAGTTCACCCGCCAGGCGGTCGTATTCCTCGGCGCTGCCGTCGCACCAGTGGATCGCTGCCGGCTGCAGAATCTCCGCCCACTCGGCCACCCAGGCCCGGAGACGGGCATTGGTGGTCGTGGCCGACGTCGTGGCTGTGGTCATGGTTCCCCTCCCGTCGACACTCGTCGAACCCGGTCGTACGGCGTCAAACGTTCAGTCTTGCCGATGACCATCGGTCGAAACCATGCCGAACGTCCCGATCCGACCCGGATTTGTGCAGATGTGAACATCGGGAAAACCGATGACGAGCACCGCTTCGTGTCAGCTGGCGATGGAGAGCTCGCGGCTCAGTGGCTGCCGGGGGTGCCCATGTCGACCTCGGATCCGAGTCGGAGTCGGGTCGCCCGGCCTCCGTCGTCGAGGTCGAACACGACGCGCTGGCCCTGACGCAGCATCCGGAAGACGGACCCGTCGAGGGCGTCGGGCGCCAGGTCGTAATCAGCGAGGTCCGTATCGCACATCAGGACCCCGAAACGGGTCACCGGATCGTACGCCTTGATCACACCCTGCATGGTCGTGAACCTCTCGTCTCGCCTCGGGCCACTCGGGCCCGATCAGCCGGCCTTGACGATCTTGCCGGCCTTGATGCAACTCGTGCAGACGTTGAGTCGCTTGGGTGACCCCTTCACGAGGGCGCGGACCCGCTGGATGTTGGGGTTCCAGCGTCGCTTCGTACGCCGGTGCGAGTGCGACACCGACATGCCCCAGGACGGGCCCTTGCCACAGACTTCACAAACCGATGCCATCAGACCACTTCTCCTGCGGATGTTCGAACGCGCAACGGGCGAACAGTGCCCGTGTGTACGGCCTCCGGAGGTTAGCGGCCCTTTCGGGAACTCCCTCCACGCGGGCCCCGATCCTTCGCCCCGCCCGTGGTTCCGCCCTTGGTCCGATCGGCGGACCCTCGGGGTCCGCGCGGCTTGGCGCCGGCCCGATCCGGGCCCGAGCGGTCCCCGCTCGCCGGGCGTTTGGGCCCGTCGGAGCGCTTGCCGCGCTCGGGTCGGTCGTCGCCGTGATCGACGAAGCGCCGAACCCTGGCCTCCTGCCCGCGGATCTGTGACCCTCCGAGGGCGGCGATGGCCCGCTCGACCACCCGTTCCGGGATCCCGACGACGCTGTACTGGTCGGCGATCCGAATCGGACCGATCTGGCGCCCGGGGAGGTCGACCTCGTTGGCGATGGCTCCCACGAGGTCGGCGGGTCGGATCCCGGCGAAGCGACCGAGCGAGATGTGCAAGAAGCCCGTCGGCTCGTCGTTGTCGCGGGCCCGGTCGTCGAGCGAACCCGTGCGCGAGCGCTTCGGGGCCTGCTCGCGGCGTTGCTCGGGGCGAAGGGTCCGTCGGGCGTCGGGGACGTCCCCCTCGTCGTCTCCGGCCGGCGCCGAGGCCTCGTGTGCGATCGCGATGGCCGCGAGCGCGATTCGTCGGAGGTCGTCGTGGTCCTCCGTGCCGGTGAGTCGATCGAGTTGGTCGAGGGCCGGGGCGTACGCGTCGAGGTCGTCGCGCTCGAGTGCTGCAGCCAGAGCCTCGGTGGTCTGCTCGAGACGGCGGTCACGGAGTTCCACGGTCGTCGGGACACTCGCCAACTCGATCGGTTGGCCGGTGAGACGCTCGATGTTGGTGAGGTGTCGCTGCTCTTTCGGTTCGGCGAGTGTGATCGCGACACCGGTCCGGTTGGCGCGGCCGACCCGGCCGATGCGGTGCACGTAGCTCTCCGGTGCCGATGGCAGGTCGTAGTTGACGACGTGCGTCAAGGTGTCGACATCGATGCCTCGGGCGGCCACGTCGGTCGCGACGAGCAGTTCGGTCGAACCGTCCCGGAGCCTGCCCATGACCCGGTCGCGCTGGGTCTGGTCGAGTCCGCCGTGGAGGGCCTCGGCTCGGTAGCCGCGACCGTTGAGCACGCTGGTCAGTCGGTCGACCTCGCTGCGCGTCCGGCAGAACACCAGTGTCGCCCCGGGTGACTCGAGGTCGAGGATCCGGCCGAGTGCGGTCGGCTTGTGGTTTCGCTGCACCACGTATGCCCGTTGGGTGATCGATGCTGCGCCGGTGGTGCCGGCCTTGGCGGCGATCCGCACGTGGACCGGATCGCTCTGGTGGGCGGCGGCGATGGACGCGATCCGACGGGGGAGGGTCGCCGAGAAGAGCACGGTCTGTCGACCCTCCGGGATCGACGACAGGATCGCCTCGAGGTCATCGGCGAACCCCATGTCGAGCATTTCGTCGGCTTCGTCGAGCACGACGATCGAGATCTCGTCGAGCGGCAGCGACCCGCGGCCGATGTGATCGACGGCCCGTCCCGGCGTGGCCACGACGACGTCGGCGCCGCGCTCGAGCTGTTGGAACTGACGATGAATCGGCTGACCGCCGTAGATCGGGACGATGCGCACGCCGAGATGTCGCCCGTAGCGGGTCATCGCCTCGCTCACTTGGAGCGCGAGTTCGCGTGTCGGAACCAGCACGATCGCTTCCGGCGCGCCGGATCGCTCCGATCTCGGCCGCAACCGTTGGAGGATCGGGAGCGCGAACGCGGCGGTCTTGCCGGTGCCGGTGGCGGCCTGTCCGAGCACGTCGCGCCCGTCGACCAGCGGCGGGATGGCCGCGAGTTGGATCGGCGTCGGCTCTTCGTAGCCCAGCTCGTCGAGCGCCGTCATCAGTTCGGGCCGCAGTCCGAGGCCGGCGAACGTGGCACCGTCGTTCGGATCGTCGGGTCGTCCGGTGTCGTCGGGTGGTCCGGACTCGTGACCGGGAAGGTGATCGTGGGGCATGGCGAACCGTTTCGTCGGGATCCGGCACGACGAATGACCGCGCTCCGTGGATCGGGTTCCCCACGCTAGGCGCCGAACCCGGCCTCGCGACGGACCGATTCGTCGTCCGGATCGGCACGTCGGTACCCGGTCGTGCTGGCATCATGTGGTCGTGGGCGATGTCGGTGCCGGTGAGAGGGCGAGCGGTCCCTGGCGTTGTCCGGCCTGTTCGCACGCGCTGCGGGCCGACGACGCCGTTCTCGTCGTGCGTCTCCGCCCCTTCCACGCAGCGTGCGCCGAAGCGTCGTTCGCGGATCGGCCCGAGTGGGAGCACGCTGATGCGATGACGCTCAGCCAGTGGGCGAGAGGCATCGCATGGCCGACGAACTGACCGGAGTACCGGGGAGACACCGCCCCGGATCGTCGTCGCCGGTCGATGAAGTGGACGTCGTCGAGTGACCTGAACGGTGGCGTGATGACCCGGCCGATCGCTGTGCACGTCGACGAGCTCCGCGGACGTGATCATGAACTCGGAGTGACCGCTCATCTGATCGATCGTGTTCTGTCCGCCGATGGCGCGGCGTTGACCTTCGTGGGACCACCCGGGATCGGCAAGACCGCTCTGCTGCGTCAGGCGGCTCGTGAGGCACGCGGGCGCGGCGTGACCGTGATCGAACTCGTCGGGCACCCTGCGGAGCGCGATGTCGATTGGGCGGGGGTGACCCAGTTGGTCTCACCGCTCGTGAAGTCGATCGACCGACTCGACGATCACCCGCGGAGTGCGCTGCGCCGCGCGATGCGGCTGGAATCAGGGGCCCCGATCGATCCGGTGGTGGTGGCCATGGCGGTTCTGCTCGTCCTGGGGATGGACGATCGTCCGGTGCTCGTCCTCGTCGATGATCTGCACTGGATCGATGCGTCGTCGGCGAACGTGCTCGGTTTCGTCGCTCGTCGCCTCGGCGCGACGCCCATCGGTCTGCTGGCGGCTCGACGAGCCGAGGGTGGAGTGACGCCCGGCATCGCCGTGCAACTCGGGCCGCTCCCCGCCGAAGTCCTGCGGCGGATCGCGATCGATCGGTCGGCGGTACCGCCCGTCGCCGACCTGCTCGTTGCGGAGTGTGGAGGGAACCCATTGGTGCTGCATCGGATGATCGACGCCCTCGATGGCGACCAACTCCGTGGAGCGCGGCCGCTACCGCTCGTGCTGCCGTCGAGTCGGACCGAGGAGCCGGGCATCGACGAGCGGGTCGGTGGCATCGACCCCACCGATCGAGCCGTGCTCGTCGCGCTCGCGGTGTCGCCGGAGTTGCAGCCCGGTCGGCTCACCGAGTTGGTCGGCGCGGATCGCGGGTCGCTCGACCGATTGGAGAACGCCCGGTTGGTGGTGTCGACCCCGACGGGCTACCGATTCGCACACCCGACCGACCGGTCATCGGCGTACTGGTCCGTCGATGCGGTGGTCCGACGCGAAGTACATCGGCGTCTCACTGCGGTCGACGACCCGGTGCGGGCGGCATGGCACGCTGCTGCGGCGACGGTCGGCCGCGACGAGTCGGTCGCCCGTCGTCTCGATGCGGCCGCCGACGAGGTCAGCCGGCGCGGGGGACATTTCGAGGCGCTGCGCCTCCTCGAGCGGGCGATCGAACTCGGAGAGGGCCCGATGGTCGAGCGGCGGATGTTCGCGGCCAGGGTCGCCATCGACGCCCGGCTCCCCGATGTGGCGGCCGAGCTGATCTCGTTCGTGCCGACGACATCGGCCACCAGGCTGCTGTCGGCCGAGATCGCATGGTCCAAGGGCGATGTGCACGCCGGTCGCACACTGTGGGAGCAGGTCGCGATCGATGCCGAGGCGAGTACGGACGAGCGCCTCGAGGCCCGTCGCCGGGCAGCTGTCGGCGCGTTTCGGATGTACGACCTGCCAGCGGTGCTGGATCTCGCTGCAGGGTCACCCGACGACGAGCTGCTCGGCGTGATCGATCTGATGGCGAGGTCGGTCCTGGGTGATGTGAACGCCACCGCCGAGCTCGGCGATCGCATGGCCGACATCGTCGATGCCGTCACCATTCCGCTCAGCACTGCTGCCGAAGTGGTCGCACTCGCACTCGCTCGCTCCGGGATGGAGTCCGAGATGGTGGAGCTCGCCGAGGCGGTGCTCCGCCGATCCGTCGTCGCCGAGCCGTTGCTCGTCCCGCCGATCCTGATCGCGCAAGCAGCGCACCGATCGCGTTCTGATCTCGTCGGTGCCGTGGTGCTGACCGAGCAGGCGCTCGAGTTGATCGACGAATGGGGACTCCCCGAGCATCGCCCCTTCGCACTCGGGCTCCTGTCGACCGCCCAGGGAGCGATCGGTCGACCCGAGGCGCTCGACACCGCCCGCCAACTCCGTGAGTACCGGGCGCCGATCGCGCTCGGCATCGCCACGTACGTCGAGGCCCTGGTGCTCCTGGCGTCGCACGACCACGCGGGCGCGGTCGCCGTACTGGAGCCGCTCCACGAGCAGCACGGGGATGATCCGACGATCGGGTTCTCGTGGCACTGCGAACTCGCCGAGTCGGCGGTTCGGGTCGACCGCATCGATCTGGCACGACGAGTACTCGACGACATCATTCGACTGTCCGACACGAACCCGACCATGTGGATGCGTGGAACCCGGCATCGCCTCTCGGGTCTGCTCGCCGCCGAGTGGTCGGATGCCGTCGAGCAGTTCGAACTCGCCGAGGCGGCGTACCGTCAGGGCGGGCAACTGGTGTCGGCCGGGCGGGTGATGTTGAACCGGGCCGAGCGGTTGCGTCGGGCCCGGCGTCGGTCGGCGGCCCGAGAGGCGCTCGGCGGAGCGCGAAGATTGCTCGACGCAGCAGGGGCGGTCCCCGGCGTCGAACGATGTGATGCCGAGGCTGCGGCGCTGGGCATCGGTCCGCTCGTCATCGGTGAGCGGGCTGGCTCGATCCTCACCGCCCGGGAACTCCAGGTCGCTCGATGGCTGGTCGAGGGAGCCACGTTCAGGGAGATCGGGGAGCGGCTGTTCCTCAGTCCACGAACGGCGGAGTCGCATGGGCAGGCGATCTATCGCAAGCTCGGAGTGCGGGGGCGCGCCGGATTGGCGCAGTTGGCCATCGACGACCCGACGCTCACGACCTCCCGGTGACGAGACCGAGCCATCGGCGATTCGGTCGCGCCCTCAGTTCGCGATGAACGAATCGAAGACCAGGTCCACGATCGAACGGTCGGCATCGGCGGTGAGTTTCACGAGGGCCACGACGATGAACGTGTTCTCGGCGGGCGTCGCTGCCACGACCCAGACGTCGGTGCCGATGCCGTCGCAGTCGACGTACTGGTCGAGTCCTCCCGAGTACAGGCCGTCGTCGTAGGCGCTCCGGCCGATGAAGGTGCACCGCGGGGTCAGGAAGCCGTCGAGCGTCTCGTCGACCGACTCGCTGCCGAATCCGTCGAAGATCAGCAACGCGGCGCCCGGGACGGAGAACGCGTTCTCGAACGAGAAGAGGTCGGTGGTCGCGACGAGTGATGGGACGAAGACGCCGGCGCCGATGTCCCGCATCGCGGGCTGAATCTGTCCCCAACTGCTGGGAACTTCGACGGACAGACGGAGGGTCGAGTCGGTCAGGGCGACGGTGGGTGGGGCGGTGGCCGGTGTCGTGGCCGTCGTCGTGGCTGTCGTCGTTGCTGTCGTCGTCGCTGTCGTCGGCCGGGTCGTCGTCACCGGTGGCTGCGCCACGGTGGACCGGACCGGGGCCGACGGAGTCGGATCGGTCGTCGACGCCTGACGATCAGGTTCCGGACGGTCCTCGCCGGAGGTCTCGTCCGGATTCCGGGCACCGAGTACGCCGAGCAGCGCGACGAGGCCGATCACGACCACCGCCCAGATGGCGATCCCGACGGTCTTGGCGCGTCGACGCCCAGCGGTGCGCTGAGCGCCTGCCGGGTCGGTGACTTCCCAGGCCGGTGGAACCGCGGGCGAACTCGGAGGTGGTGCGAACGAGGGCGGGCGGGTCGTCGGCGGAGCGGCTACATCGATCCGATCGGCCGGACGATCCGGCGGATGTGTACTCGCAGGTGAGGGTGACTCGCCGGCGACCATCAGTGGCGTCACGGCGACACCAGCGGATCGTTGGATCCGTTGGAGAGCCCGCGCGAGCTCGAGCGCCGATGAGTACCGGGATCCAGGGTCCTTGGCGAGTGCTCGCTCGAGCACTTCGCAGAGGGGCTCGGGCACACCGGTCGGTCGGAGATCCGGCGGTGCTTCGGTGTTGATCCGCACGATCATCGGCACCAGCGACGTGTCCCCGTCGCGGTCGAACGGCGGTCGACCGGCCGCCAGAGCGAACAGCGTGCCCCCCAGGCCGTAGACGTCGCTGACCCGCGTCGGTGGAGCGGCAGCCAGGATCTCCGGGGCTGCGTACGACATCGACGCCGTGATCATGCCCGAAGCGGTCTGTTCCGCACCTTCGACTCGGGCGATCCCGAAGTCGGCCAACTTGTACTCACCGAGACCGGACATCAGGACGTTCTCGGGCTTGAGATCCCGGTGCAGGATCCCCCGTCGGTGCGCCGACTCGAGGGCGCTGGCGATCACGATGCCGACGTGTACGACATCCGTCCACGGCATCGGGCCCGCCGACCGGATGCGGTCACCGAGCGATCCTCCCTCCATCAGTTCCATCACGATGAAGGGATTGCCCGAGGCGGTGCGCCCGGTCCGGTGCACGTTGACGATGTAGGGATGTCCCGACAGTGATCCGAGGGCGATCAGTTCTCGCCCGACCCGGTCGGTCTCGTCGCCCGACACCGTGGTGAGCACCTTGACGGCGACCGTCCGGTGCAGTTCCGGTTCGACGGCGCGGTACACGGTTCCGAATCCACCGCGGCCGAGGAGCACGCCGGGGCCGATCCCGGCGATTCCGAGATCGGTCGCCGGGCGTTCGGCCTGGTCCGGCGAGTCGTCGGGGTCGTCCATCCGGCCGAGATCCTGACCGACGCGCGTCCTGCCGTCATGCGTAGAACTGCGTGATCTGACGAGCCACGTACGCGTTGGTGTCGAGGACGATGGACGCGGTTCGTCGTGCGAACGATGATGTCGACGTGACGGGGGACGTCTCGGACGAACTGTTGTCGACGCCGTGGTGGACCGATGACCACATGGTGTCCCACGGCATACCGGTCGTCGACGTACCGCTGGTCACCGTCGGCGCGGGCATGGGTTCGTTCGCGTTGGCGGAGTACCTGCGGATGTCCGGGCTGCCGACGAGCGCCATCGCTGCGATCGGGCCTCGATCGGTGCCGTACGAGACGTACCGGTACCTGTGTCACAACTCGCAGATCGGCGACGACACGCGGATTCGCTCCGACTCGTCCTCGGTGATGGACAACGTGTGGGGCTGGCCCGGCTACGCGGTCCGGGAGGCGTTCTCCGATCGCCCCGAGGGGATGTTCCGCCCGCTGTGGAGTGTGCTCACCGAGCCGCTCGTCGCCGACTACTGGACACCTCGAGCCGGGCAGGTGTTCCGCTCGATCGATCGGGAGATGCCCCGGATCGGTTGGGACCAGATGTACGTCCCCGGGCTGGTCCGAACGATCCGGCGACGAATGGGCGGTGGCTACTTCGTCGTCAACACGCCGCCGGCGGGCACAGCGCCGACGCGGCGTGTTGCCTACCGCTGTCGGTTCGTGCACGTCGGGGTGGGCTATCCGGGTCTTCGGTTCCTGCCGGATCTGCAGGCCTACCGTCAGGCTCACGGCGACTACCAGCGGGTGGTCAACGCCTACGAACCGCACGAGCACGTCTACGAGGAGTTGATCCGCCGACCGGGCATCGTCGTCGTGCGCGGTTCGGGGATCGTCGGGTCCCGGATCCTGGCTCGATTGATCGAGGACCGGGACGCTCACGGCGCACAGACCGTCATCTGGCACCTCTTCCGCAACTACGTCGGCGGCCCCCAGGGTCCTCGTCGTTTCCGCCGGCCCGGACGCGACGGTTTCGCCTACCAGGGTTTCAACTTCGCCCGAGCAGCATGGGGCGGTACCGTCAAGGAGCAGTTGGCTGCACTTCCGGATGCGGAGCGGCCCGCCTTCATCCGACGTATCGGCGGTACCAACACCCCGTGGCGAGCGGAGTGGCAGGAGCAACTGGACCGTGGTCGGGCCGAGGGCTTCTACCGCACGTTCGCCGGCGAGGTGACCGAGGTCGTCCCCGGCGATGACCGGGTCGTCACGAGGATCGTCTCGAAGGACGGCACGAGGCTCGAGATCGAAGCGACGCACATCATCGACGCGACCGGCCTGGAAGGCACGGTCGAGGACCATCGCCTCCTCCGGGAACTCCTCGACCACGGTGGTGCGTCGAAGAGTGCCCACGGTCGTCTCGCGGTCGAGCCCACGTTCGAGTTGTCGGGGTCGAGGAGCGCACCCGGGCGTATGTACGCCTCGGGGTCGATCACCTTGGGCGGACCGTACGCCCCGGTCGACTCGTTCCTCGGCTTGCAGTACGCGGCACTGCAGATCTGCGACGACCTCGCATCGCAGGGCTTCGTCGACCGATTCGGTCGAGGTCGTTCGATCGGCGGTTGGCTGAAGTGGGCGCGGAACCAACCGGTGTGAGTGCGATGTCCGACGACGATGAACGACGGTGACGAGGATCGACGGTGGCGAGGAACGACGTTGACATGAGGAACGACGGTGACATGAGGGACGAGTCGAGGGCGAACGACACGTCGAGGGGTCGTCGATGACGCCCACCCTGGTCGGCCGCCTCCAGACCAGACTGGCGGTGACCGTCCTCGTCGGCGGGGTCTGGACACTCTTCGTGTCGGTCTTCCTGCCCGGAGGCGGCGCTGGATACGGCGATCGACTCGCCACCGCCCTGGGCGTGCTGTTCACGATGCTGCTGCTCGGGCTGGTGTGGGAATTCGTCTACCACTGGCTGATGGGATTCCGCTGGGAGAAGGACTGGCCGAGCCTCCTCGGTCTGGTCACCGGTCTCAACGAGGGCATCGTGTTGTTCGTGACGATCCGCGCCGGTGGGGCCCCCGGTGTCGGGAGCGAACTCGGTACCGACGCATTCCTGATCCACTTCGTGACGGTGTGGCTCGTCACGTGGGGCTGGCTCCAAGGGCCGATGAAGGTCGTCGACCCACGTTGGCGATTTCGAGGGGGGAGGATCTGGTGACCGATGCACGAACGCCAGAGGTCATCGACGGCGTCCTCTGCACCGCTGGTCACTTCAACGATCCCAGGACCCTGTACTGCTCGGTGTGCGGGATCTCGATGCTGCAACAGACGGCGCGGATCGTCCGGAGGCCCCGGCCGCCGCTCGGTGTGTTGGTGTGGGACGACGGAGCCTCCACGTCGGTCGACTCGGGCATGGTCATGGGACGCGAACCGGGGGTGCACCCGCTCGTGACCGACGCCGGACTCGCGCCGCACGTCGTCGACGATCCGACCATCGAGAGTTCGAGGGTCCATCTCGCGGTACGCCCCTCGGGATGGGATGTGACCGTCGTCGACCTCGGTTCGAGCAACGGCACGTCGATCGTCCGAGGTTCGACCGGTTCCGTGGAAGCGTTGCGGCCGGAACAGCCCGTGGTGCTCCGAGATTCGGACACCGTCCGGTTCGGGTCCCGATCGTTCGTCTTCCGGTCGCACCATCGGGTCTGATCGGCGGGGACGAGCGTGACCAGCGTGCTCCTGGCCCTGGCGGTCGTCGTCGCCAGTGCACGCTGTGTGGGCGCCGTGGCGTTGCGGCTCGGGCAGCCGAGGGTCGTGGGGGAGATCGTGTCCGGGATCCTGCTCGGTCCGTCGGTACTCGGCCTCGTCGCGAACGGCCGCGTCGTCGATCGACTTTTCGACGTGCCGACGCGGAATGCGCTCGGGGTACTCGGCCAGATCGCACTGCTGTTGTTCATGTTCGGCGTCGGCCTGTCGATGGACACCGCCATGTTGCGAGGGCGGGCTCGGGCGTACGGTTCGGTCGCCGTGTCCGTGGTCGCTGCACCCGTGGTCGGAGGTTTCGCGCTGCTCCCGGTGCTCCACGACGACCGTTTCACCACGACGAGCGGAACCGCGCAGGTCAGCGCCGTGGCGTTCGCCCTGCTGGTCGGCGCGATGCTGTCGGTGACGGCGTTTCCGGTGATGTACCGGATCTTGCAGGAGCACGGTCTCGAACGCACCGAACTCGGTGTCCTCGCAACGGCCGCTGCGGCCGTGGTCACCGTGCTGATGTTCGTCGTGGTGGCGATCGCCACGACGGTCCACGAAGGGGCCGGGGTCGCGGCGATCGTTCGGGTCCCGATCGAGTCCACCCTCTACCTCGCCGGCATGGCGTTCGTGGTGCGGCCCGCTCTCGCTCGGATGGTCGGCGAGAGGTTCGAAGCCGGTGTCGAGCGTCCCGAGACCTTCGCGCTCGTGTTCGTCGTGCTGTTCGGATCGGGTTGGCTCGCGGCCGAGGTGGGACTCGGAGTGATCGTCGGCGGCTTCGTCGCCGGCCTCGTGTTGCCGGCCCGGGAGTTGCTGTCGCCGGTGATCGCGCGCCGGCTCGGCGACCTGGTCACGGCGGTGCTCCTCCCGGTCTTCCTCGCCGTCAGCGGCCTCGCCACCGATCTCACGACGCTCGGGTTCGCCTGGCTGCCCGGACTCGCCCTCCTGCTGGTCGCGGCCGTGCTCTCGAAGTGGCTCGTCGGGGCCGCCGTCGCCCGCCTCGTCGGTCTCGGGACCAGGGACGCCAACGCGCTCGGCATCCTGCTCAACTGTCGCGGGTTGCTCGTCCTCGTGGTCGGGGTCATCGGGCTCGAGGAGGGGATCATCACTCCGCAACTCCAGGTCGGCTCGGTCCTCGTCGCCCTGGTGACCACTGCGATGACGTCCCCGATGTTCCTCGCGGTCTCGTCACCCCGGCGCGAGCCCGTCGACCAGTAATCTGGATCCGTGCCGACCCTCGAGCGACTCGACAGCAGGTCCCTGCGCGAGGTCATGACGACCTTCCGGAACACCGTGCGGGAACACGCCCCCGGTCTCAATCGGCTCAACGTCTACCCGGTCCCCGACGGCGACACGGGGACGAACATGGCCCGGACGCTCGACGCAGTGGTGGCCGAGATGGAGGGCGCCGACGAGGGCGACCTCGACGCCACCTGCGATGCGATCAGCCACGGTTCGCTGATGGGAGCGCGGGGGAACAGTGGCGTCATCCTGAGCCAGATCCTGCGTGGGCTGGCGGGCACACTGAAGGAACGGACCGGAGAGCTGAAGGAACGGACCGGAGAGCTGAAGGAACACTCCGAGGAGGCCGGTCATCGGTTCGCCGAGGCGCTCTCGAACGCCAGCTCGAGCGCGTACCAGGCGGTGCTCAAGCCGATCGAGGGGACGATCCTCACGGTCGTGCGGGAGTCGGCCGAGGCGGCGAAGGGAGCGTCGGCAGCGGGTGGGAACCTCGCCGACGTGCTCCGGGCCGCACGTGCTGCCGGGCGTGAGGCGCTCGACCGCACACCCGATCTGCTCCCGGTGTTGAAGGACGCCGGTGTCGTCGACGCCGGTGGCGCCGGCTACCTGCTGTTCCTCGACTCGGCCCTGCACGTCGTCGACGGCGAACCGCTCCCGGCCCCCGCCGAGGGCGACGGACCATCCGACGAGCAACTCGCCGCCGTCGCCCACCGTTCGTCGAGCGTCGCCGGTGAGCTCGACGTCAGCGAGCAGCGCTACGAGGTCATGTACTTCCTCGACCTGGCCGACGAGCACATCGATGCCTTCAAGCAGGGCTGGGGGAGGATCGGCGACTCGATCGTCGTCGTCGGTGGTGACGGGATCTGGAACTGCCACGTCCACACCAACGAGATCGGTTCGGCGATCGAGGTCGCCCTCGACCTCGGCGGTCGACCCAAGCAGATCCGGGTCACCGACCTGTTCGAGGAGGTCGCCGAGGAGCACGCCCACCGTGAGGCGGAGATGCACGGCGTGTCGGTCCCGGTGCGGGCCGGGGCGGGACTCCCACCGGTGACGACGGCGGTCGTCGCGGTGTGCAGCGGTGACGGCCTCGCTGAACTGTTCTCGAACCTCCGGGTCCAGGGCATCGTGACCGGGGGACAGACCCTCAATCCGTCGACGGCCGAACTCCTCGACGTCGTGGAGCACGTCAACGCCGATCAGGTCGTCGTCCTGCCGAACAACAAGAACATCATCCCGGTGGCCGAACAACTCGACGCCTTGAGCGCCAAGCGGGTCGTGGTCGTCCCGACCAGGTCGATGCCCGAGGCGCTCGCCGCACTGGTGGTGTACGACCCCGAGTCCGACGCCGAACTGAACGAGGCCGCGATGAGCGAGGCGATCGGTTCCGTCCGGACGGGCGAGGTCAC
>JBMUCX010000025.1:0-31262 GCA_049458915.1 Ilumatobacteraceae bacterium | reverse complement strand
ACCGTCGGCGACTCGGCCGTGGAGGTCGAGCATCGCCGAGACCGCCCGGTTCAGGTGCCGGTGACCCGGGCGATCCAGAGCCCGGGAGCGTCGAGTTCGCTCGGTGTCGGTAGCGATGCGTGTTCGCGGAGGAGTCGGGTCAGTCCGTGTTCGCCCACTCGATCGACGACCCCCTGCACGAACGACTTGCCCCGGACGACCTGATCGTCGCCGACCCGGATGCCGAGGAGTTTCTCCACGAAGAGGTCCTCGCTGGAGCGCTCGACGCGTCGACGTCGGACCGCTTCGGCGATCCGGAGGGCCTCTCCACCGATCAGCCGAGCCGCGACGGCGTCGACGACCCAGTCGGTCACCCCCACCACGGCAGCAACGGCTGCGTCGAGCTTCGGTTGCAGTTCGCGTTGCTCGGGCGACTGGACGGCGCCGAGCAGCACTTCCGGATCGGAGAAGGCCTGTTGGAGCGCTGCCATCGGATCACCGCCGGCCATCGGGTCGAATCCGCTGAGATGATCGGCGATCGCCGAGGGGTCGGGCCGGAAGCCGCCGGCGTAGCTGCGTACGAGGGTCGCGAGCCCCTCGCGGAGCGCGTCGATCGAGAACAGTTGGTAGCCGGACAACTCGTGGGCCAGGACCCAGAGGCGCATCGGGTCGAGCGGGATCCCCCACTCGGCCGCGAATTCGTCGATCGTGCCGGTGATGATGACGACCTCTTGTACCGGGCGGGGGATCGGGAGGTCGTGGAGTCCGAACACCTGCTTGGCGAGCGACCCGACCATCGACCCGACCGCCAACCCCATCATCGTCGGCTGCAGCATCTTGCTGAGACCGGCCATCATCGCCGCCATCGGGTCGTCGGCTCCGCCGTCGGGCTGACGCGACAGGGCCGTGGCCAGATCGTTGAAGAGGGGGCGGTACGCATCGAGCGTCTCGACCGCCCATTGCGATCTCGTCACGACACGCGGCTCGGGGAACGTGGTGTCGGAGCCGGTGACGTCGTTGACGTGCATACCGGCGATCCGGGCCAGTTCGGCGTGAGCGATCCGTACCGACGGATCGACGTTCGGCTCGCTTCGACCTTCCGAAGCCGACAGGAGAGCGAACTGGCGAGCAGCGTCCCAGTTGAGTGGGCCTTGGCCCTGCAGTGCGCGCGCCATGTCGCCGAAGAGCGGCATCCCGGCGAACGGACCCGACCCGAAGGGGTTCGGGACGTCGTCGGTTCCATCGGTGCCGGGATCGTCGGCCATGGGACGAGGCTACGCCCGCGTACGGCCGCGCCGGACGTCGTTGCAGACCCGAGCGGTAGCGTCGGCGGAGTGGAAGGTCCGGGGTCGTCGCGTCGACGCGTGTACGTCCGAGGCGTCCGGAGCGCGCTCGGTTGGTGCGTCGCCGACGTACTCCGGGCGTCGCCCGAACTCGACGTCGTGGTCGCATCGGGTGATGCCCCGGCACCATCGGGCGGGTTCGACTCGATCGTCGACGTGGGCTTCGCCGACCACGACCTCCTCGGGCGGCGGGGAGAGAGCGTCACCGCCGGCGCCAACGATCTGCTCGACGACGCCATCGCCACCGGGGTCGATCACCTGGTGGTCGTGTCGTCGGCGATGGTCTACGGCGCGTTCGGCAACAATCCGGTGCCGCTCACCGAAGCAGCGGTCCTCCGACCCGATCCGACCTTCGTGTACGCGAGGCAGTTGGCCTCGGCGGAGGAGAGCGTCGAGCGGTGGCGATCCGGCGTCGATGGACGGCGGGTGGCGATGTTGCGGCCGGCGGTGCCCGTCGCCGAGTCCGGCACGTCGTCGCTCGCCCGGGCACTCACGGCCGGGTTCGGGCAACGATTCGGTGAGGACGACCCGGCGGCTCAGTTCGTTCACCACGACGACGTCGCCTCGGCCGTCCGACTGGCGGTGGAGCGATGCCTCGACGGGGTCTACAACGTCGCCCCCGACGGCAGTATCCCGGGTGATCGCGTCCGGGCGCTGTCGGGTCAGCGGTTCCGGCTCCCGCTGCCCGATCGACTCGCGGATCTGGTCGTGGCGCTGCGGTGGCGGTTCCAACGTGGTCCGATCCCGCCGGGTCTCGGTTCGTACACCCGGGAGCCGTGGACGGTCGCGAACGACCTGCTGCGGGCGGAAGGGTGGCGACCGAGCGTCACCAACGAGCAGGCGTACGTCGAAGGCACGGAGGCCCCGTGGTGGACGATGGTCACGCCGCGCCGCCGGCAGGAACTCGCACTGGGTCTCGTGGTCGTCGGGATCGCCGGTGTCGTCGGGTTGGCGGTCGAACTCAGTCGACGCTGGTGGCGGTCTCGAGCCCGGAACTGATCGAGACGTCGTCGAGCGGTGCGAGTCGGACCCGCCACCGGTCGCGCCGCGTGCACAACCCGACCAACGCGCCGGACGCATCGACGACAGCGGTTCCCTCGGCCACCTCGAGCGTGGGGATGTCGTCGACCGTGACGTGCAGCGGAGGTGATGCGAGCACGGTCACGGTTTCGTCCACCAGCGGCGGGAACGATCGGAGATGGAGTCCCGGTTCGTCGTGCTCGAGTCGAACGATCACCGTGTCCCCGACGTGACCGACCACCAGCGCAGTGTGCGTGCGTCCCGACGGGACCGCGACCTCGACCGGACTGCCGCGTTCGGGAACGGCGAGCTCTTCGTCCCGCGACGACGCGTCGTCGGTGAGGTCGAGCGCCGTGACCACGGCGAGAGTCGACGGGTCGGAACCGCCGGCGAGCCGGATCGGCGTCGCGACCGCTCGGACCGCCATCGGTCGGGCCGGAGCCAGCGCTGCCTGCGCCGACATCAGCAGGCTCGCCTCGGTTCGTGCGACGTCGGCGAGGCCCGAGCGTTCCGGTGCGACGGTGAGGACGAGCACTCCGACCGAGACCAAGCCGAGCGCGCCCCAGGTCAATGCCAAGGCTCTGGCCGAGGGTGACATCGTTTCGAGCAGCGCCCGACGGCGCTCCTCGGCGGCGATCTCCGACGGATGTCGCCAGGTTCGCTCGTGCGGTGGAACGGGACCGGACTCCACGAAGGTCGAACTCTAGTGATACTGCGGTGGCGGGGGACGTCGCGGCGATGGTGGGCACGGCTACGATGCACTCGTGGAAGCACCCGTACACGGCGATGAATGGCTCGGCTTGACCGATGCCGAGATTCCGATCGGTGCGGTGTACGAGTGGACGCTGCGACCCGACTGCGGCGCTGTCGTGTTGTTCAGCGGCACCGTCCGTGATCACGCCGAGGGTCGCACCGACGTCGAGTTCCTGGAGTACGAAGCGTACGACGAGCTGGTCGTTCCCAAGCTGCGGGAGATCGTCGCCGAGACCCGGGTCCGCTGGCCCGACGTGGGACGTATCGCCTTGATCCACCGGGTCGGGCGACTCGGCCTCGGCGAGAGTTCGGTGATCGCATGCGTGTCGTCGCCGCATCGGCCGGAGGCATTCGTGGCGGCGCGCTTCGCCATCGATGCACTCAAGGCGTCGGTCCCCATCTGGAAGCGTGAGTCGTGGGAGGGCGGTTCCGATTGGGGGACCGGGGCTGCCGATCTCGTCGACGCCGCCGATGTGCCGTCGATGGGGAGCGAGTCGTGAGTCCGCTCCTCGCCATCGTGATCGTCGTGGTCGTGGTCGTGGTCGTGGCGGTCGTCCTGATCGGGCGACGTCGGACCGACGGCGTCGACTCGTTCCGGCGACAGATCGACGCCCTGTCGGCCGAGTCGCGTCGAAGCACCGTCGACCAGGTCCACGACGCGGCGCGTCGCCGCGACCAGGCCGACGAGGACGACGATCCGGACGAGGGCGGTGTCCGTGGCTCGTGACCTGGCCATCGACCTCGGAACCGCCAACACACTCGTCTACATGAAGGGTCGGGGGATCGTCCTCAACGAACCCTCGGTGATCGCTCTCAACCGGCAGACCGGTGAGGTCCTCGCCACCGGTCGCGAGGCCTGGCAGATGATCGGGCGGACGCCCGGCTACATCGTCGCGGTCCGGCCGCTCCGCGGAGGCGCCATCACCGACTTCGAGATCACGGAGCGGATGATCCGCTTACTCCTGCAGCGGGTCGGGGTGAGCCGCTTCACCCGACCGAAGGTCGTCATCTGCGTCCCCTCCGCGATCACCGAAGTCGAGCGTCGGGCGGTCACCGACGCCGCTCGTCGTGCCGGCGCCGCCGATGCCAACCTCATCGAACAGCCGATGGCTGCAGCGATCGGCGCCGACCTACCGATCGACGAACCGGTCGGCAACATGGTCATCGACATCGGTGGCGGGACGAGCGAGACGGCCGTGATCAGTCTGGGTGGGATCGTGGCACTCGAAGCGGTCCGGGTCGGATCGTTCGACATCGACTCGGCGATCCAGAACTACATCCGGCGCGAGCACGGCATCGCCATCGGGGAGCGGACCGCGGAGGAGATCAAGATGCAGATCGGGTCGGCCGACCCGACCCCCGACGAGGCCCAGGCGGAGGTGAGGGGCCGCGACCTCATGTCGGGCCTCCCGAAGACGGTCGTGCTGACTCCGGAAGAGGTCCGATACGCGATCGAGGACCCCGTCTCGTCGATCGTCGCATCGGTCGTCCGGTGTCTGGCCAAGGCGCCACCCGAGCTGTCCCAGGACTTCCTGGTGCGCGGCATGTATCTCGTCGGTGGTGGCGGTCTGCTGCGAGGACTCGCGCAGCGGATCCAGCGCGAGACCGAGGTCCCGGTTCGCATGTCGAACGTCCCGCTCGAGGCCGTCGTGCTCGGTGCCGGACACGTGATCGAGCACTACGACGCGCTGAAGGGCATGTTCATGGGAGTCCGGCGCTGAGGCCTGAGCACCGTCAGGCCGGGGCGATCCGAAGCACCCACCCACCGGCCTCGAGCACGTAGAGCTCGCCGTCCCGGTCGGCGCGGATGGCGGTGACCTCGGCGAGACCGTCGGCCAGGAGCACGTTGAGCGACGTGTCGAGGTCGAGCGCCCAGAGCCGCCCGGAGCAATAGTCGCTGTAGACGAAGGCGCCGGTCAGCGCCGGTATCTCGGCGCCTCGGTACGGCTCACCTCCGCTGATCGAGCATCCATCCGGACCGTGGCGGTAGGTGAGCACCGGTGGGGTGGTGCGGCCGGTGTCGGGAACTTCGGGGTCGAACCGCTCGGTCCCTTCGAAGGCGCTCCAACCGAAGTCGTGACCCCAGCCGGCCGGCCGGCCGTCGAGCGGAGCGACCATGTTGATCTCTTCCAGTTCGTTCTGCCCGACGTCGGGGATCCACAGGTCGCCGGTGAGCGGATCGAAGGCGAACTTCCACGGGTTCCGGAGGCCCCAGGCGAACACCTCGGCCGCACCGAGGACGGTCGAGCCGTCCGGGAGGCGGAACGCGCCGTCGACGAATGGATTGTCGGCCGGGATCCGGTACCCGCCCGAGCCGTCGAGGATCGGGTCGATGCGGAGCAACGAGCCGAGCAGCGAGGTCGGGTCGTGGGCGTATCCGTCGGGGTCGCCGCCTGATCCGCCGTCGCCGAGCGCGACGTAGAGCGAGCCGTCATCGTCGACGGCGAGGTCGCCGGCGTTGTGGTTGCCGTACGGTTGTGGGACGACCAGCACCACGCTGCTCGACGAGGGATCGAGGTGACCGTCCGATGCGATGCGGTATCCGGTGATCGTCGTCGACCCGAGACGATCGGTCGTGTTCACGAAGGCGTACCCGCCGTCGGGGGTGAAGGCGAGGCCCAAGAGTCCCTGCTCCCCGCCGGTGGAGATCTCGCCGCTCACGTCGAGGGCGATCGTCCGCGTGTCGTCGCGACGACTCCATCGCACGATGGTTCCGCCTTGTTGCACGACGTACAGGGCGTCGTCACCGGGCCGGCCGACGAGGTCGACCGGTCGTTCGAAGCGTTCGGTTTCGACGAGGAGGACTCGCGCCTCGGCGACCGAGGTCACGCCGGCACCGATCGTCGGTCCGACTGCCGTGTCGCTCGCTGGAAGGGTCGTCGACGGCTCCGGCGTGACCGGAGCGGGCGTGGACGGCACGAGGATCGAAGCGGTCGATGCGGCGTCAGGCGCGGATCCGTCGGCTCCGCACGCGGACACCCCGATCATGCACGCCGTCACGACGAGTCCGCGGGCGCGCCCCCCGGTCATGAGAGGACCCGGATGAGTCCCTCTTGCACCACGCTGACGGCGAGACGGCCGTCGGAGGTGAAGATCGATCCGCCGGCGAGGCCGCGCGAACCGGAACTGCTCAGCGAGCGCTGCTGGTAGAGCAGCCAGTCATCGGCCCGGAACGGTCGGTGGAACCACATCGCGTGGTCGAGGCTCGCCATCATGATGTCGTGGGTCAGACCCGACACCCCCGAGGGTCGCAGCGCCGTGTCGAGCAGGGTCATGTCGCTGGCGTAGGTGACGATGCACGCGTGGAGGACCGGATCGTCGGGCAGGACGCCGTCGGCTCTCATCCAGACCAACTGGCCCTCGGTCTTGATGCCGGGATCGAACGCCGGGTCGGGTGGGACGTACCTGGTGTCGATCGGACGGGGACGGTCGAGCCAGGCCCCGATGCGGTCGCGGTGGCGCTCCATGCGCTCTCGGTACGTGGGCAGGGACTCAGGCGGCGGGATGTCGACCGGAGCGGTCATGTGGTGGTCGAGGCCCGGTTCCGCATCGTGGAAACTCGCCTGCAGGTTGAAGATCGGCCGACCGTGCTGGACGGCGACGACTCGCCGGGTCGTGAAGCTCCGTCCGTCCCGGAGGCGGTCCACTTCGTAGAGGATCGGGATCGACGGGTCTCCCGGGCGGAGGAAATAGGCGTGGAGGGAGTGCACGTGACGACCTGGCTCGTCGATGGTGCGGGCGGCGGCGACGAGCGCCTGTCCGGCGACTTGCCCACCGAAGACACGCTGTCGGTCTTCGTCGGGTTGCGTGCCCCGGAAGATGTTGACCTCGATCGGCTCGAGGTCGAGCAGGTCGACGAGGTCGCGCAGTGCGTCGGGCTCCGACATACCGTCATCGTGTCATGTCGTACCCCGGTCCGGGCAACGGCATCGTTAACCTCGGAGCGGTGATCGAATCGCATCTGCGGGACCTCGCACTCTCGACCAAGGGCTTCATGCCCGGCGACGAGGGTGACGCGCTCTTCGAGGCTGCGCTGGAGGCCGCCGAGGCCGTTCCGACCGCTCCGTTCGTCGAGGTCGGTTCGTACTGCGGACGGTCGACGGTGTGGATCGGAGCCGCCGCTCGACGCGCCGGCGTCGTCGTGTTCGCCGTCGATCATCACCGCGGCTCGGAGGAGAACCAAGCCGGGTGGACCCACCACGACCGGGAGGTCGTCGACGAGCGGACGGGGTTGATGGACACGCTGCCGTTCTTCCGCCGCACGATCCACGACGCCGGCCTGGAGGACCACGTCGTCGCAGTCGTCGGTGCTTCTCCGATGGTGGCGTCCAACTGGTCGACGCCCGCCGCGCTGGTCTTCATCGACGGGGGCCACGGTCGTGAGCCGGCACGGGCCGACCATCTGGGTTGGTCGCCGCACGTCGCCGTCGGCGGCACGCTGGCGATCCACGACGTGTTCCCCGACCCGGCCGACGGCGGCAGACCACCGTTCGAGGAGATCTACCTTCCGGCGCTCGCCAGCGGCAGGTTCGAGGAGCGCTCGGCGACCGGCTCGCTCCGGATCCTCACCCGGGTTCGCTGATCGGCCGGAACGCAGCCCACGCGCCGAACTGGAGCGCGACGGCGAGCACCACGAGCACCCCGTACCCGCCGGTGAGGTCGACGGTGGCGCCGAGCGCCAACGGACCGATCGCCATGGCTGCACCGAGCACGACCTGCTGCATGCCGAGCAGGGTCCCGATTCGTCGTCGGCCGTACAGGTCGGCGGCATGGAGCCCCTGGAGCGGCGAGAGCGAGCCGAACGCGAGCCCGGTCACGACGACGAACACCCACGCGCCGCCGACGCCGCCGGCGAGTGCCGCCGTCCCGGCGGCCAGGACCAAGTAGACGAGGCGGAGTGCCGAGATGGTGCCGATCCGGCGGGTGAGTGCTGCCGCCCCGGCCCGCCCGGGGAGTGAGAGCAGGCCCCGGATCGCAGCCATGAGCGATGCCGTCCCGAGCGCGACACCGGTCGCCTCGATCGCTGCGACGTGGTGCACCTGGATCGCTCCCAGCCCGGCGAGGGCGGCGGACGCCGTGACGAGCCAGCGGAGCACGGCTCGTGATCGGAGGGCCTCGGCCAGGCTGCCCAGACCCTCGTCGCCGTCGTGCTCGTCCCCGTCGTGCTCGTCCCCGTCGTGCTCGTCGCGGACGGCTCGCGTGTCTCGGACGAGGACGATGGCGGGAGCACAGCAGATGACCATGACGATCACCATCGCTCGGATCGCGGTGCGCCATCCCCACCATTCGACGAACAGTGCGGCGAGTGGGAACGCGACGGGTGAGGCGAGTCCGCCGATCACCGTGAGCCACGTGAAGGCGCGTGGTCGGTCGATCGATGTCGTGATGCGGGCGGTCACCGCCATCGTGACGTTGTAGTAGAGCCCGGCGGACACGACAGCGCCGCCGAGGCCCCAAGCGGTGACGAACGCCGCCGGGCTCCGGGCGAGCGAACTCGCGACGAGGAGTCCCGACCCTGCTGCGAGCGTGATGATCATCACGGTCCGGGACCCGACGCGGTCGAGGAGGTGTCCGGTCCACAGCGACAGCAGGCCGCCGAGGAAGGTGCTCGTGGAGAACGCTGCAGCGATCGAACCGTTGCTCCAACCGGTGTCGTCACGGATCGGAGCGACGAAGGCGCCGAAACCGTAGAGCACGAGCCCGTAGGCGCCGATCGTCATGAACCCCAGCAGGACGACGGGCACCCGCCACGTCGCCCCGACGTCGGGTGACCGCGTCGTCATGCTGGTCGGGGTTCGGCAGCGACGGTCGGAGCGAAACGCTCGCTCATCAGCAGGACGACTCCGGCGAGGACCATCGTCGCTCCTGCGACCCAGCCGAGCACCGCGGGCCCGATCTCGTACAGTCCGCCCCCGACGAGCGGCCCGATGACACGACCGGTCGCCATCACGGCTTGCGCATCGCCGGCGCGTTCGTCGGGGAAGCGCGACCTGCTCGCGAGGAGCGCGAAGGCCCCGGGGACGGCCATCCAGAAGGCGAACCCCCAGGTGAGCATCGCCGCCCAGAACACGATGGCGTCGTGCACGGTACAGACGGCGAAGGCGGCGAGACCGGTCATCGCCATCCAAGCCCCCGGCATCGAGCGCTCCCCCCGATATCGCGCCGACGGCAGCCCGGCGATGGCATTCGCGGAGAAAGCGAGCGACACGGCGAGCGGCGACAGGCCGACCAGGTCGCTACCGATCGCGCCGACGAACAGGAACGACGCCGAGCCCCCGAGTGTCAGGAGCGACAGGCCGACGAGGACGGCGACCGCACCCCGGGTGGGGCGGTGTCGGCGCTGGGCCGGACGACGAGCTGCGGTGAGGTGCATCCCTCGGGTGAACAGCGCCGGGACGACGTAGAGCGCGGCCATGACGACGAAGAGTCGGTCCGGGCCCTGACGGTCGAGGACCAGGGCGATCAGAGGCGATGCGATCGTTCCGATGATCGGACCGATCACGGCGACGTCACCGACGCGTTGATCGTCGCCGAAGACCTCGGCCCAGGCGATCCAGGCGATCAACCCGAGCGAGAGACCGCTCAGGAACCGAGCGGCGACCAGGAGCGCGAACCAGGGAGACACCGCCGACAGGAGGTTGGCGACGATGCCCAGGACGATCGCTGCGGTCATGATCGCCCGACGAGGTCGGAACCGGCGCGGCCCGAGTGTGGTGGCGAGTACGAAACCGCCGAGTTGCGTCGTCGAGATCATTCCGACGAGTCCGATCGTCACACCTCGGTCGGCGGCGACGGCGGGGATCAGGAACGGCGTCGCCGAGAACACCACCGTGCTGACCGCGGTCGCGGTGAACACTCCGGCCGGGACGTCCAGACGAAGTGTCTGGACGACTTTGATCGGCGCCTGGAACATGGATCACCCGGCGGATGTCCGGTCGCGACGGATGTCGTCGATCGCTGCGGCGATGACGGAGCGGGCCCGGTCGCGAACGGCGGCGATGTCGTCCTTCGTGAGCCCGTCCGTGGGGATCGGTTCGAGGACACGAACCTCCGCGTGGCTGACACCGAAGCGCCAGTCGTGCTTCACGAGGGCATCGCGGGCGCCGACCACCGCGAGCGGCAGGATCGGGACGCCGGCATCGATGGCGAGTCGGAAGGCGCCGTCCTTGAACTCGCCGAGCTCGCCCGATGCCGATCGGGTGCCCTCGGGGAAGATCATGACCGAGACCCGCTGGTCGAGCCGGTTCCGGCACTCCTGCAGCGCTCGGACCCCGGACTTCTTGTCGTTGCGTTCGAGTCGGATGTCACGAGCGAGGCGCATCATCCATCCGACGAACGGATACCGGAAGAAGTCGGATTTGCTCATCCACTTCATCTCGAACGGCAGGTGCGAGATGAGCAGGATGTCGACGAAGCTCTCGTGGTTGGACACGACGACGTAGGGATGCCTGGGGTCGGCCGGAACCGAGCCGGAGACCTCGAACTTCCAGAGCGGGTTGAGGCGCTCGTGCACCACGGTGAGACGCCGGAACAGCAGACCGGCGTGATAGGCGGCGGGGTCGAACGGAGCCGTGACCAGACGCACCAGGGCGACGAGCGGGGTCCAGATGACGATGACGACCACCAGCACGAACCACGCCCACACGCTGACGACGGTCCGAACGGGTGGGCGGGTCAGGAACGGTTGCACGTCCGGCGAGCGTAGCGATCGGGCCCACTCGGGGAGCCATCGGCCCATCGGCCGGGTCAGCGCACGTCGTGACGCACGAACACGTCGCTCGCCGGACCCGTCCCGCCGATCGCGTCGGCTGCGAGGAGCACCGCAGCGGCGGTGTACGAACTCGTCTCGTCGACCGGGAACACGATCGGGCCGGGGTGGACCAGTCCGGTCAGGTAGGCACCGTCGTCGAGTCGGTGGTGGCGGGTCCAACGGAGGAGATCGGCGGCGGTGGAGAAGTCGCCGATCGCGGCGAAGGCGAGTGCCGCCTCGGCGGTCTCCGATGCGGTGATCCACGGCTCGTCCGAGACGCATCGGACGCCGAGATCGTCCATCGCGAACGTCGACCAGCCGTCGGCCAGGCGACGTTTTGCCGCTTCGCCGGTCACCGCGCCGGTGAGGACCGGGTAGTACCAGTCCATCGCCCATCGCGACTTCGGCTCGAACGAGTGTGGCGAGTTGGCGACCAGGTTGCTGATCGTGTCGGCGGCTTCGATCCAATCGGGCCGACTCACGTCGAGTTCGACACCGATCGCCGCACCGCATCGAAGGGCGTGTTGGATCGACGCCGATCCGGTGAGCAGGGCGTAGTCCCAGGTCCGGGTACCGTCGGGCTCGACGGCCCAGAGCACGAGCCCGTCGTGGCGGCGGTGGGCGAGCACGTGATCGAGGGCCCGCTCGACGGTCGGCCAGAGTCGGTCGAGGACGGTGTGGTCGCCGGTGGTCCGCCAGTGGTGCCAGACGCCGGTGGCGACATAGGCGACGACGTTCGTGTCGATCTTGGCGTCCTCGACCGTGTCGTCGCGATCGCCGTTCGGCAGGTAGTAGTTGTGCCAGCTGCCGTCGGGTCGTTGGATCTCCGCCAGCCAGGTGTAGGCCATGTCGGCCTCACGATGGAACCCGGCGACGTCGAGCGCCATCGCCGACTCGACATGGTTCCAGGGGTCGCAGTGGCCACCCGGCCACCAGGGAACCATGCCGCTCGGTGTCTGCAGCGATGCCAGGTGCTCTCCCGACCGGATGATCTCGTCCCGGGTGATGACGCCTGGCACGTGCGGGACGGTCATGTGACGCTCCGGGCCGGATCGGGCCGGCGTCCGGTGTGGACCGGTTTGGTGGCGTAGAACACCGCACTCTTGCCGAGTACCGGGGAGAGCACGCGCTCGGCGACCCGGGTGATGGTCGGCTGCTCGACGATGTCCCATTCGAGCAAGGCTCGATAGCGCCGGACCGCCGGGTGGTCGTCGTCGGCGGGGCCGACCGCACATTTGAGCCACCAGTACGGCGAGTGCAGGGCGTGCGCCCGATGGTGACCGTCGACCGAGAGGCCCGCGGTGCGGAGCTTTGCCGTCAGCTCGGTCCGCGAGTAGATCCGGACGTGACCACCGGGCGACTTGGGTGCGTGGTACTCGTCGCTGAGCTTCCAGTTGACGACCTCGGGGAACCATGCCGGGACGGTGGCGGCGAAGCGCCCTCCCGGCTTGAGCACCCGGACCATCTCGGAGATCGCCGTCACGTCGTCCTGGATGTGCTCGAGCACTTCCGAGGTGATCACCACGTCGAACGTGGCGTCGGGGAACGGGAGCCGTCGAGCGTCCCCTCGGAGCACACCGATCAGCCGGTCGGCGGTGATCTCACCGGCCTCGACCATCGCGGCGAGCGTGTTGCGGGTCTGCACGACCTCGTCAGCGGCGAAGTCGAGCGCGACGACGTGTGCACTGCGTCGGGCGCACTCGAACACGTGACGTCCGAAGCCGGCGCCGACGTCGAGGACGCGATCACCGGGACGGAGGCCGAGGTCGTCGAAGCGGATCGTCAACACGGCGGGACCAGCGGCGGATTCATCGGTGCGGTCATCGAAGCCGTCCATTGGCGGCGAGCTTGCGGACGTTCTGCGGCATGGCGAGGACCTCGCGGTATTGCTCGACGGTCATTTCCGCGCAGCGCTTCCAGGTCCAGCGCTCGAGCACTCGCTGACGGCCGGCGGCGCCGACCCGGTTCCGGAGCTCGGGACCAGCGAGGGCCGACCGGATCGTGGCGGCGAGCGAGTCGCTGTCGCCCTTGCGGCATCGGAAGACCGTTTCTCCGTCGGTACCCGTCACCTCGGGCAGTGCCCCACCGTCGGTGGCCACCAGTGGCGTGCCCGAACACATCGCCTCGATCGCCGGGAGGCTGAACCCTTCGTACAGACTCGGCACCACGGCGAGTTCGGCCTCGCTGTAGAGCTCGACGATCCGCTCGTCGGGCACGCCCGACACGAAGTCGATGTAGGGCATCAGGCCGAACTGTTCGATGAGGTCCATCGACTTGCCCGGCTTGGGTTTGCCGATGATGGTCAGCGTGATGTCGAGGCCGTCGGCGCGCAGCTTGGCCATCGCTTCGATGAGGTGGGCGAGGCCCTTGAGGGCCACGTCGGCCGATGCTGTGGTGATCAGACGCCCGGGTCGGCGAGTGACACCGTCGACCGGTCGGAACAGGTCGGGATCGACACCGACCGGGACGAGTCGCATTCGGTCGAGATCGACGCCCATGTCGGTGTGGATGTCCTTGATCGAGTTCTCCGACACGACGACGACGCGCGGCATCTGCGATGCGACCTTGCCCTGCATCCGAACGAACGAGTACCAACGACCGATCGACCACCGCTTGAAGCGGTTGGGGGCGGCATCCATTTCGAGCATCCGGTCCCGGGTGATCGGGTGGTGCAGGGTGACGATCAGCGGGATCTTCCGCTCGAGTTTCGTGATGCCGTACCCGAGGCACTGGTTGTCGTGGACGAGATCGAACTCGCCGAGGCGGCGGCTGAGGTGGGCGTTCACCCGGGCGCTGAACGCCAGCGGTTCGGGGAACACGCCGGTCGAGAACTGGGCGATCTCGAGGAGGTCGTAGCGGGTCTTGATCTCCCAGTACGCCGGGAACCGCCCGGGGTAGTGGTCGTTGAAGAGGTCGAGGCTCGGCAGTTTCGTGAGTCCGACGCGATCATCGAGCACCGGATAGGGCTGACCGCCGAACACCTCGACCGAGTGTCCGAGGTCGACGAGAGCCTTCGTGAGGTGTCGGGTGTAGATCCCCTGACCGCCCACGTGCGGCTTGCCGCGGTACGTGAGATAGGCGATGGAGAGCGGGCCGTTCGGATCGAGTCCGGCCCCGTCGGTCGATGGGACGTTCGACGGCGCCGTGGGCATCGAATCAGGCTACCGGCGGGTAACGGTCCGTTCGGCTCTGGTCCTCCGGCGTCGGCGCCGGTCGGAAACGGGTGCCTGAACTCAGCAGTTCTGGGTGCCGTCGACCACCGTGGTCGAACCTCCGACCCTGGTGGCGTTGCCGAAACGATCCTTGGCCACGACGGTCCAGGTGTGCACGCCGATGTCGACGACGCCGTTCGGATCGCCGTCGTGGTCACCGCTCGTCCAGCCGAACCAGTCACCGTTCGGGGCGAGTGGCACGGTCACCCGGCCGCCACCCGGGGGGATGATCTCGATCTGCGCCGTGATGGGGAGCGACTCGTCGGCGATCGCCAGCCTCCACGAGAACGCCTGGTCGTTCCAGACGCAGGTGGTCGCGGGTGGCCGGTCGAGGAGTTGCACGGCGGGTGGGCGGGCGATCGTGCCCCGAACGAGGACCTCGGCCGCCGTGTCGGGCCCCGAGAACCTGATCCGAGCGGCGGGCAGCGGTCCTTCGATCGGCCAGTTCCGGTCGATCGTGACCGTCACCGTCGTGGTCGCGCCCGGTTCGAGGGTGCCCGATGCCGGTGACACGGTGAACGGTGAGATGGCGAGAGGTGAGCTGGCAAGGGATGAGCCCGTGGTGGGTGACACGATGAATGGCGAGACGGCGGCGAGTTGGTCGGCCGTCCAGTTCACCGATCGACCGCCGGGGTTCGACAGGGTGAACTCGGCCCGATTGGCCGTCGCACCGAAGTCGATCGATCCGGAGGACGCTGACAGCTCGCCGGGCGGAGCGAGCGTCGTCGAACTGGTCGGCGGGGCGGTGCTGGTCGGTGGTGCGATGCTGGCCGGTGGTGCGGTGCCGGTCGGGACGGTGCCGGTCGGGACGGTGGCGGTCGGGACGGTGCTGGTGCGGACGGTGCCGGTCGGGACGGCGCTGAGCGGGCTGGTGCCGGGCGGGCTGGTGCCGGGCGGGCTGGTGCTGGTCGGGCTGGTGCTGGTCGGGCTGGCGCTGGTCGAACCGGTGCCCGGCGGCGAGCCCGCGCTCGTCGGATCCGGAGGGTCGGTCCCCGGATCGGTGGGCGCGACGGTGCGTTCCGGATCGCCCGTGGCCGGTGTCGTGGTCGACTCGACGAGCGCCGGTGCACCGGCGATCTCCAGCGAGTCCGGCCGGCTCGACAGTGCGACGAGTCCCCCGGCGGTGCCCAGCACGAGGACGATCGACGCCGAGATCGTCCAGGCGCCGAGGCGCCGGCCATGGCGGATCGGCGACGGGAAGCCGCCCGGCGCGTCGAACGCCCCGCCGGCCGTCGGTGGACCACCACCGATCGCGCCGAGCACCCGATCGCGGAGTTCGAGCGGAGCCACCAGGATCGGTGCCGCTCCGAACAGCGGGAACGGAGCGAGGATCGACCTCGACCGTTCGCACGTCGAGCAGGAATCGACGTGGCGAGCGACCCGCTTCCTGATGAGGACCGAGAACTCGCCGTCCCACCCGGCGAGCAGTTCGTCCAGGACGGCGCAGTCGCGGCGCCCCGCCCTGGCGACGCAGTACGCCCCGAGGCTGCGCTCGGTCCGTTGCCGCATCCGGTGGACGAGCCCGTAGCTCTGCTGTGCGGACACACCGAGGGCGGCGGCGAGGTCATCACCCTCGAGGCCCTGGCGGAGGCTCAGCTCGAGTACCAACTGATCGCGCGCGTCGAGGCCGGCGGCAGCAGCGCGGACGAGGACGGCGAGTTCCTCGAACTCGGCGCGAGATCCCTCGGGGTCGATCGGTGCGGTCACGTCAGTGACCGGGTCGGAGAAGTCGGTGGGAACGGCTCGACGCCTCGCGCGACCCCGTCGGTACACCTCGTTGCGGAGGATGGCGAAGAGCCAGGGCTTGAGCTTCGACGGGTCGCGGAGTTGCCCCAGTCGCTCGGCGGCCGTCACGAACACGTCGTGCACGAGGTCGGCGGCGTCGTGCCGGTTGCCGGTCATGGCTGCTGCGGTGTCGTACAGCCGGTCGGCGTAACGGTCGTAGATCGCGGCGAATCCACTCCGGTCGCCCGCCAGGTGGCGAGCGACGAGGTCGGCGTCGTCGGATGTGTCGATCATCGGTCGGCTCGTCGAGTGTCCTGGTCGGGTTCGTCGGTCGGGTGCGCACGGCTCATGTCCTCTGGTGGTCCAGAGTCGACCGAGCCGGAGAACTCGCAGTTTTTCGGTCGTCGTTCGTCGATCACTGCGGGAGCCCCTCGGGAGCCTCGTCGATCTCGATCCGGTACCACGCCCGGTGCGACGCGCCCGGTTCGAGGATCCGGGGCGCGACCGTGAACGCATCGGGCGGCCCGGTCTGTGGTTCGATGCAGGTGGCGTGTGCTGGTTCGTCGTAGACCACCCAGTCGGTGCAATCCGAGGTGAGGCGCAGGGTGGCCGTGGCGAGTCGAACGAGCACGGCCGAGCGGTTGACGAAGCAGTCGTCCCACGGTCCCCGAGGCACCGCCACGAGTTCGGGCACCGCGATCCCCGCATCGTCCCGTCGATACATCGCCTCCGGCCGGAAGTCGATCGATTCGGGCTTGCGGAACCACGGGTGCCATCCGAACGAGACCGGGAACGCCAGGTCGGCGGCGGTCACCTCCATCTCCATCTGCACGTGCGTCGATCCGACGCCGATGCGTTGGCGGACCGTCCCGCCGAACGGCCACCGCTCGTCCCGTGGGAGATCGAGTGTGAGGACCACCTGCTGCCCGTCGACCTCCGCGACGTGCCATCGCGAGGTGAACCCGACGCCGTGGATCGCGTGGTCACCGAAGTTGATCGGGAGCCGGTACGTCCGCCCGCGGAAGTCGAACCGCCCTCGGCGGATCCGGCCGGCCCACGGCACCATCGGGTACGAGCCCCAGGCCATCGGGCCCGGCTCGCCGTCCGCTCGCCCGTCGGTGAGGTCGGTCCGGTCCACCAGGACGGGAGTGCCGGCGATCGTGATCTGGGCCACGCGTCCGCCGGCCTCCGGCTCGACGTCGACCACGATCGTGTCGGACGACAGGTGGAGGCGGGACGCCGGATCGATCGGCTGCACGATCGTCATTGTCGTCGATCCGCCGGGCCCGTCGCGCATCTGCCACGCTGTGACCGTGCGTGGGCTGGTGCAGCGGGTGCTCCGGGCAGAAGTCACCTCGAGGACCGACGACGCCTGGGTGACCGTCGGGCGGATCGGACCCGGGCTGTGCGTGTTCGTCGGGGTCACCCACACCGACGACGCCCGCACCGCTGGTCAACTCGCCGACAAGGTGTGGAACCTGAGGGTCCTCGACGACACCGCGGGCGTCATGAACGAGTCGCTCGCGGCGCGGGCCGCCACCGGGGCGTCGGCCGAGGTGTTGGTCGTGAGCCAGTTCACCCTCTACGGCGAGACGTCGAAAGGGCGTCGGCCGAGTTGGATCGCAGCCGCACGACCCGAGCACGCGGAGCCGCTCGTCGACGAGGTCGTCGCCCGTCTCCGGGGGCTCGGTGCCGAGGTCGCGACCGGGAAGTTCCGGACCGACATGCGCGTGGAGATCGTGAACGACGGTCCGGTGACCGTCATGCTCGACGTGTGACGGCCCGGGTCCGGCCGTTGCCGGGATCCGTTCGATCCCGGCCCCGCCGGGTCAGGTGCCCGTCGTCCGGAGGTGGATGAGGAGTGCCGTTTCGGGGTGCATCGCCGGCAGTTGGAGTCCGATGGAGCCCAGTCCGCGCCCGGACAACTCGATCCCGTCGGACACCCACTGCGGAGGCCTCCGTTCCGGGCCCGGCCGGCGTCGGCCCGGCAACTCCACGAGTTCGACCCGGTATCGCGAGTCGGGGAGGAGACCGGGGATGGTGAGTGGTGGCGGCGTGAGCGACGGCCCCGTCGAGAGACGGGCGATCGACACGAGCGACTCCGATCGATCGGTCGCGTGGACCCCGTGCGCGATCAGGTCGGGCTCGGTGTCGAACCGGACGACGTCGCCTCCGTGGAGGAGCGGTCGGAACCTTCGATGGAGCGCGATCACCTCGGCCAGTTCGTCCAGTTGGTGTTCGTCGAGGGCGAGAAGGTCCGCTTCGATCCCGAGGTGACCGAACAGGGCGGTCGCCGCACGGAACGAGAGGTCGTGTCGCCGTCCCGTCGTGTGGCTCCGCACGGGGCCGATGTGAGCGCCCATCAGCTCGGGTGGGATCAGCATCGATGCGCCGTGCTGGATCGTCTGGCGTTCCAGTGGGTCGTTGCAGTCGCTCGTCCAGACCCGCTCGGCTCGCCGCAGGATCTCGAAGTCGATCCGACCGCCGCCCGAAGCGCACGACTCGAACTCGACCGTCGGATGGCGGGCCCGGAGTTCGTCGAGCATGCTCAGCACGGCGAGGGTCTGGGCGCGCGTGGCTGCTGCACCGTCCGCCCCGCTCGCCGCCACGTGGTCGCGGTTCATGTCCCACTTCACGAAGGCGATCTCGTGGTCGCTCAGGAGTGCGTCGAGCCGGGCCAGTACGTGGGCCCGTGCGTCGTCGCGGGACAGGTCGACGACGAGTTGGTGACGCGCCAGCACCGGCTCGTACCCCTCGCTGCTCAGGGTCCACTCCGGGTGGGAGCGGTACAGATCGCTGTCGATGTTGACCATCTCCGGCTCGACCCAGATGCCGAACTCCATGCCGAGTCCGGTGACGAGGTCGATCAGCGGAGTGAGCCCGTCGGGGTGGGCATCCGGTGAGACCTCCCAGTCACCGAGCCCGGACGAGTCGTTTCGACGGGAACCGAACCAGCCGTCGTCGAGGACGAATCGCTCGGCGCCGATGCTCGCCGCGCGCTCGGCGAGTGCGGCGAGCCTGGTGGCGTCGTGGTCGAAGTACACCGCCTCCCACGTGTTGACCAGAACGGGTCGGGGCCGGACGGGGTGCGACGGTCGGGCGCGCAGGTGCCGGTGGTACCGCTGTGTGGCAGCGGTCAGCCCCTGTCCGGAGTGGACGGCGACGATCTCCGGTGTCCGGTACCGACCTCCGGGCTCGAGTGACACCTCGCCCGGGTGGAGCAACTCCCCCAGCTGCAGGTAGCGACGCCCGTCCGGGAGGCGTTCGGCGTACCAGGAATGGTTGCCGCTCCACGCCACGTGGGCGCCCCACACCTCGCCGGCCCACTCCCCGAAGCCGGGTGTCCCGACGAAGAGCAGTGGTGGGTGCTCGTGGCTCGTACGTCCTCGACGGTTCTCCGCCGTCCGTGCGCCACGTGTCCAGGTTTCGCGGACCGGGTGGAACTCGCGGGTCCAGCGTCCGTCGAACGTCAGCAGGTCGCTCGCCGTTTCGGGGAGTGGCAGTGTGACCGTCAGTGCGTCGAGCAGGTAGCGCTCGTCGGGAGCGTCGTTGATGATCTCTGCGGTCAGCACCAACGTGTCGTCGAGCGAGTAGCGGGTGACGAGGGTGAGGCGGGCGACGTCATCGGCGGAGACGACCGTGAGCGTCCCGTCGACGAGGTGGTGGTCGACCGTCCGGAAGCGTGGCGCCCAGTGGGCACCACCACGGCGGTGGCCGCACAGCCCGGGCCGACCGGGGAATCCTGCGCCGTGCTCGGGAACGACGGTGATCGGGGCGACGACATCGGGTGCACCGTGCACCACCGGACGGGCCCGGGCGGCCAGCAGGGCGCCCAGGTCGGTGGCGTCGACCCGGGATCCCCAGTGGACGATGGTGGGACCGTGCGGGTCCACCACCACGTCGACGTCGCGACCAGCGAGATGGACGAGCGTGCTCATGCCGGCCCACAGCGTGGCGGCCCGCGCGCGGTGGAGACGAACCGGGCTCCGGGTCCGGACCCGAGCACCCGCCCTCCGACATGCGGTACGGTCCGTCGCTGGTCGTCGAAGCGGGAGGGGCTCGAGCGTGGGCGAAGTGCGGATCGATCCGGTGCTCGGCACCGTCGTGCACGTGGTCGGAGCCCGCCAGTCACGACCGAACCTGCCCGTCGACGGATGTCCGTTCTGCGTCGGGGGGGTCGAGGCTCCCGACCCGTACGAGGTGCGCTGGTTCCCGAACCGGTGGCCGGCGATGGAAGGTGCGCGGTGCGAGGTCGTGCTGTACACGCCGGACCACTCGGCGTCGTTCCCGTCGCTCGGTGTCGACGGAGTCCGGCGGGTGATCGACCTGTGGGCCGATCGGACCGCGGTGCTCGGCGCCCGACCCGATGTCGACCACGTCCTCGTCTTCGAGAACCGCGGGGCGGAGGTCGGAGCCACGATCGCCCACCCGCACGGTCAGATCTACGCATTCGACCACGTGCCGGCGCGACCTGGCCGCCGGCTGCGAGCCGGGTGGCGCCCCGACCACGATCCGGGTGCCCGGTCGGTGACGTCCGTCGACGACTGGCGGGCCTGGGTCCCGTTCGCTCCGACCCACCCGATCGAGATCCAGATCGCGCCGGACCGACCGCTGCCCGACCTGCCGTCGATGTCCGTTCGGGACCGTGGCACGTTCGCCGCCGTCCTCGTCGACGTCCTCGGACGACTCGACCGGCTGTTCGGTCGCCCGGTGCCCTACATGATGTGGCTCAACCAGCGACCGACCGGTGGCCCTCTCGCCGAGCTCGCGGATCCCTGCTGGTTCAACGTCGAGATCGTGTCGCCGTGGCGGGCGGGAGGCGTCGCGAGATTCATCGCCGCCGCCGAGATCGCAACCGAGGAGTACTTCAACCCGGTGGTGCCCGAGGAACTCGCTGCCGCTCTCCGGCATCTCGGGACCGAGCGCGGAGCCGGATCATGCTGCCCGTGATCGGTGAGCTCCGTCCCTGGTCGGACCCTGCCTGCCTGCAGATCGGACGGATGCCTGCGCACGTCCCGCTGTCGGGTTGCCCGAGCCTCGACCTCGACGGGCGCTGGTCGCTCGCGATGTTCGAGCACCCGGACGACGTCCCGGACGATGCGGTGACGGGCCGGGGACCGGTCCAGGTGCACGTGCCGGGGAACTGGACGATGCAGGACCTGGGTGGCTTCGTCGACCTGCCGCACTACACGAACGTCCAGATGCCGTTCCCGGGGCCGCCACCGCGACTTCCGGACCGCAACCCGACCGGTGTGTACCGCCGTTCGTTCCTGCTCCCGTCGGAGTGGACGTCCCGCAGGACGATCCTCCACGTCGGGGGCGCCGAGAGCGTCCATGCCGTCTACGTGAACGGCTCATTCGTCGGGTACGGGACCGACGCCCGTCTCCCGAGCGAGTACGACGTGTCGCGTCATGTCCGACGCGGACGCAACGAACTCGCGGTCGTCGTCGTCAGGTACAGCGCCCAGAGCTACGTCGAGGACCAGGACCACTGGTGGATGGCGGGCCTGCACCGGTCGGTCCGGCTCGAGTCGCGACCGAACGTCTCCATCGCCGACGTGCCGATCACCGTGGTCTACGACCCGTCGACGGGGAAGGGTCGGATCGACGTCGCCACGATGGTCGACGCGGAGGGCTCGGTGCCGGTCGACTGGACCGTGCGCACCACGCTCGAGGACCCGGGCGGTCGTCGGCTGGGCGCCGACGTCGGGGCGGTCCCTCGGTTCCATGCTCGCCCGTACGTGTTCGACGGGTTCGCCGTGCGCACCTCGTTCGACCTCCGCCGGGCCCGGCCATGGAGTCCGGAGGTGCCGCAGCGGTACACCGTCACCGTCGAACTCGTCGACCCGACGGGTGCCTGCGTCCAGCGAGAGGTCCAACGGGTCGGCGTGCGATCGGTGCAGATCGCCGATCGGGCGCTCCTCGTCAACGGCGTGGCCGTTCCGATCTTCGGGGTGAACCGGCACGACCACCATCCCGACCGGGGCAAGGCGGTCACCGTCGACGACATCCGTGCCGATCTCGTCGAGATGCGCCGGCACAACGTGAACGCCATTCGGACCGCGCACTATCCCAACGCCGATGCGTTCTACGACCTCTGCGACGAGCTCGGTTTCCTCGTCGTCGACGAGGCCGATGTGGAGTGCCACGCCTACAACCGGTCGCTCTGCGACGACGAGCGGTACCGGGCGACCTGGGTCGATCGCTGTGCCCGGATGGTGGCCCGTGATCGGAACCATCCGAGCGTGATCATGTGGAGCCTCGGCAACGAGAGCGGCGCCGGTGTGAATCATCGCGCCGCCGCCGCCTGGATCCGGGCGGCGGATCCGACGCGTCCGTTGCACTACGAGGACGCCATCCGGGTCGAGGGGTGGGAGGACGGCGGCCGCGACCTGACCGATGTCGTGTGTCCGATGTATCCCGAGCTCGCCGACATCGTCGCGTACGGCAACGGGACGGGGGACCGTCCCCTGATCATGTGCGAGTACAGCCACGCCATGGGGAACTCGAACGGATCGCTCGCCGATCACTGGGATGCGATCTGGTCCACGCCCGGCCTGCAGGGCGGGTTCCTCTGGGAGTGGAAGGACCACGGGTTGCGCCGTACCCGGGACGACGGTGCGACCGAACTCGCGTACGGCGGGCGATTCGGTGACGAACCGAACGACGGCAACTTCGTCGCCGACGGACTGATGTCGGCGGATCTCGTACCGCATCCGGTGATGCGGGAGGTGGCGTGGGTGCATCGGCCGGTCGCCGTGGCGCGAGGCCGTGGCGCGTCGATCACCGTGACGAGTCGCCGCTCGTTCACCGACCTGTCCGACCTCCGGGCTCGGTGGGAGTTGCTCGTCGACGGTCGAGCGACCCGGCGCGGTGTGCTGCGGGTCGGCCGAGTGGATGCCGGGTCGACGATCCGGGTGCCGTTGCCGACGGCGGTCCCCGAACGCGGCGACGTCCGACTGAACGTACGGTGGGAGACGCGGCGCGATCAATGGTTCGCCGGGGCCGGCCACGTCGTCGCCTGGGACCAGGTCGTGCTCCGCGAGGTCGCTCGTCCGGCCGTGTCCGCGGAGGCCGGCCCGGTCGGGGACGGCGTCGTCGACGGCCCCGAGCCCTGCCTCGTCCGGGCACCGATCGACAACGACGGCTTCAAGCTCATGCCCGATCTCTCCCGTCGGATCGGGGTCGGAGGGCGCACCCTGCAACGGTGGCAGGAGGCCGATTTGTCGAGGGTCGGAGTCCGGCGGTCGATGACGCGGAGGCCCGACGGCGACCTGGTCCGATGCGAGTTCGACGTCCCCGACGATCTCGACGACCTGCCGCGTCTCGGGGTCGTCCACCGCCTGCCGGTGACGTTCGATCTCGTCCGCTGGTGGGGGCGAGGTCCGCACGAGAACTATCCGGACCGGAATCGATCGGCGATGCTCGGCGTGTGGGAGTCGGAACTCGACGACCTCCCGTATCTCGTTCCCCAGGAGTTCGGTCTCCGGACCGACTGTCGGTGGTTCGAACTCGTCGATCGCCGCTCCGGTGCCACCGTCCGGTTCGACGGGTTCTCCACGCCGTTGCACTGCTCGGCGACCCGCTACGAGGACGAGGCCCTCCATGCGGCGGGCAACGCCGTCGACCTCGTTCCCGGCGATCGTGTCGTGGTGCATCTCGACATCGCCCACCGCGGGGTGGGCACCGCCAGTTGCGGTCCCGACACGCTGCCGCAGTACCGGGTCGGGTCGGGTCGGTTCAGCTTCTCGTACCGGGTGAGCGCACCGTCGCCGGGGCGCCCCCGGTCCTCGAAGGCGGGAAGATCGGGAGGTCGCCTCGTCAGGTGACGTCGTCGGGTTCGGCGAGGAGAGCCGCCATCCGCTCGGCGGCGAGTCGGCGGGCAGCGGCCAGGATCTCGTCGTCCGAGGCGCCTTCCTCGACGGCGGTCCGTCGTGGCCCGGAGGTGAACTGCCCGCCGGCCCGTTCCGCCACGGCGTCCTCGAGCAGTTCGGCTTCGAGCACCAGCCGCTCCGGGTGGTCGCGGTAGGCCCGCCAGCCGTCGATCGTCCGGAACTCGGCGACGACGTGGTAGTCGAAGCCGTCGGCCGACAACCCGACATCGCCACCGTGGACGAACCCGACGAGGTCGTCGAGACGGGTGGCGAGTCGATCGTGTGCCTCGGCGATGCGGCGCAGCAGTTCGGCGTCGACGTGGTCGCGCCATCGGTACAGGACGACGTGCCGGAACGTCATGGTGTCGAACCGTCCGGCTGGTCGACCGATGCACCGTCGGCCGGGGTGCAGATCCAGACCGTGGCCCGGTGACCGTCGTGGTCGTACCGGTCGATGATCGCGGCGGTGAAGGAGTCGGCCATCTCCGCCCGGACGAGGGCGACGGCACAGCCGGCGAATCCACCGCCCGTCATGCGGGAGCCGAGGCAGCCCGGTGCCGCACGGGCGATCTCGACGATCGCGTCGAGACCCGGGCCGGAGACCTCGAAGTCGTCGCGCAGGCTGTCGTGGCTCTCGTCCATGAGTCGGCCGGCGGTCGCGACGTCGCCGGAGCGCAGTGCTGCAGCGGCGGCGAGCGTGCGGTCGTTCTCGGTCACCACGTGATGGGCCCGGCGGCGGTCGACCGGATCGGCGATCCGGTCGAGATCGACCGGTCGGACATCGCGGAGGGCGACCACACCGAGCGCGGCTGCGGCGCGTTCACACGCCGCTCGACGCTCGCCGTAGGCGACCTCGGCGAGCACCCGGCGAGTTCCGGTGTCCATGACGGCGACGACCACGTCCTGCGGTAGGCGCACGGGGTCGAGTCGCAGGAGGCGGCAGTCCATCAGACTGGCGGATCCGACGGTTGCCCCGGCCGAGATCAACTGGTCCATGATGCCGCACGGCACGCCGACGAACTCGTGCTCGACACGGCGTCCGAGTCGGGCCACCTCGATCGGTGTCCAGGTCGTTCCCGCACGAGCCAGCACGGCGCGAATCACGGCGACCTCGAGCGCCGCCGACGACGACAGGCTCGCACCGGTCGGGATGTCGGTGTCGATCGTCGCCCGCCACCCACCGGCCGGGATCCCCGAAGCACCGAGCAGCGCGACGCACCCCAGGAGGTGCCGGGCCCAGTCGGGATACGACCCGATGTCGGTGTCGTGGAGTCGCAACGGGTCGATCGTCACCCTGCCGAACCCGGCTGCGTCCACCGTCACCGGTCCGACGTGGTGGTCACCGACCGAACTGAGGGCGACCACGGTGTCGAAGGGCACGGCCATCGGCAGCGTGAACCCGTCGTTGTAGTCGGTGTGCTCGCCGATCAGGTTCACCCGTCCGGGCGCCCGGGCCAGGATGTCTGCCGGTCCCCAGACATTTCGGTGACGGGTGATCGCCCGCCGCCGAGCATCTCCTGCCCCCACGACCGCCGACGCTATCCCGCAACGGTGGGCGGGGAGTCGGCTCGGCCGGTACCGTCTGGTGCGTGGATGTACGCATCGGTGTGACGCAGGCCCCTCGCGAGCTCAGTCTCGAGGTCGATGACGGTGACCGCGACGATCTGAAGGTCCGGATCGAGGCGGCGTTGTCGGGCGCCGTCGACGTGCTCTGGATCACCGACCGGCGAGGCCGCGACGTCGGTGTGCCGGCCGCCAAGATCGCGTACGTCGAGGTCGGATCGGCCGACGGCGAACGCCGCATCGGCTTCGGGGGCTGATGCCGCTCCGGGCCGGCGAGTCGATCCTCGACCGGCGTCTGGTGTTCGTCACCGGGAAGGGCGGGGTCGGCAAGACCTCGCTCGCTGCGGCACTCGGAGAACTCGCGGCGCGGCGCGGCAAGCGGACGCTCATCTGCGAGATGGATGCCAAGGGTGCGATCGCCGACGCCTTCGACGTCTCGGCCCTCACCTTCGAACCGCGTGCCGTCGACCGGGGCCTCGACGCCATGGCGATGAACACCGAGGACGCGATGCGTGAATACCTCCGCGTGTACGTGAAAGTGCCGTTGCTCGGAAAGATCGGTCCGCTCGCCAGGACGTTCGACTTCGTCGCCGACGCCGCTCCAGGTGTCAAAGAAGTGCTCGCGATCGGGAAGCTCTGCTTCGAGGTGCGTGAGCGTCGGTACGACCTCGTGATCGTCGACGCCGAGGCGACGGGTCACATCGTCGCCCAACTCGCGGCACCCAGGATCATCCGCGATCTCGCCCAGGTCGGCTTGGTCCGCGAGCAGGCGGACTGGATGCTCGATCTGCTCGTCGACCCGGAGATCACCGGCGTGGCGCTGGTCGCCACGCCCGAGGAGATGCCGGTCACCGAGGCGGTCGCACTGACCGAGCGACTCGAGGCGGAGGTCGGGATCGCACCGGCCGTGGTGTTCGCGAATCGGGTCCTCCCGGATCGGCTCGACGACGACGGTCGGGCCGTGCTCGACCGCCTCGGCGAGGTCGATGCGGAACTCGTCGCAGCGGCCGGTACGGGGGTACGCACCGTGGTCGCCGCTGCCCGGATCGCCGAGGCCCGGAGACGGACCGGAGCGAACCACCTCGCACGCCTCCGCGAGGCGTTGCCCGACGTCGGGTTCGTCGAGGTGCCCGAACTGTTCACCAGGGCGACCGGGCGCCGTGTCGTGTCGCTGCTCGCCGACGCCCTCGACGAGCGTCTCGCATCGAAGGCCGCCTGATGGCAACTCGAACCGCACCCCCGATCGGGGCGTTGCTCGCGAGCAAGGAGATGGTCCTCGTCGTCGGGTCCGGAGGCGTCGGGAAGACGACGACGGCAGCGGCGCTGGCGCTGTCGGCCGTCGTCGAGTCGGGCGGTCGGGTACTCGTCCTGACGATCGACCCCGCCCGTCGACTCGCCGATGCGCTGGGGACGGGTGGACTCCGGAACGAACCGAGCCGGGTTCCGTCCGAGTCCCTCGCGGCGATCGGAGTCGAACTGCGCGGCGAGTTGTGGGCGGCGATGCTCGACACGCGCCTCGGTTGGGACGAACTCGTCCGGCGCCATGCCCCGGACCGGCGGACCCGGGATGCCGTGCTGGCGAATCCGCTCTACCAGAACCTCACCGGTCGGTTCGTGCACAGCCACGACTACCTGGCGATGGAGCGACTCCACGAGTTGCATTCGTCGGGTGACTGGGATCTCATCGTCGTCGACACTCCGCCGTCGCGCAACGCCCTCACCTTCCTCGACGCCCCGCGTCGGATGCGCGAGTTCTTCGGGTCCAAACTGCTCGCTTGGCTGACGGTGCCGTACCGGTCGCGCCTCGTGACGCTGGCGTCGCGTCCGTTCTTCCAGATCGCCGATCGGATCCTCGGTTCTCGGTTCCTGCAGGACATCGCCGAGTTCTTCGTCCTGTTCCGATCGATGGAGCGGGCATTCGTCGACCATGCACGCGAGGTCGAGCGACTGCTCGCCGATCCGAGGACGAGTTTCGTGGTGGTCACGACGCTCGAGGCGGCGCCGAGTCACGAGGCGAAGTACCTCGTTCGCGAACTCGAAGCGCGGCGGTATCCCCTCGGGGCGATGATCGCCAACCGGGTCCTGCCGGCCGGGTTCACGTCGAAGTCCTCCACGGCGAGCGCACGCAAGCTCGCGAAGGCGTGCGAGCACGAGCTCGCGGACGAGGTCGGCCGATCGCTGCAGGTCGACGCCGACGTGGTCCGATCGGTGCTCGCGACGCTCGCCCGAGGGTTCGAGGAGTCGTCGCTCGTCGCGACGCGAGAGGCGGAACGAGCTGCCGAACTCGACTCGATCAGTCCGATGCTCCTGACCGCACCGATGCTCGACCGCGACGTGAACGACCTCGCCGATCTTCTCGAACTGGCGCAGGGCTGGTCGTGACCGGACCGCTCGCCGCGCTGCCGGGACCGAACCCTCGTCGAATCGCCGTTCGGATCACGAAGGACGCCCTTCGGCAGGTGCGGCACGGCAGTCCGTGGATCTACGACGGCTCGATCCTCTCGGCCGGCCACGACGGCGATGCCGGTGATCTCGCCGTCGTGTTCGACGACCGGCGTCGGTTCGCGGCGATCGGCATGTGGGACCCGACCTCTCCGATCCGGATCAAGGTGCTCCACGTCGGCGAGCCGGCGTCGATCGATGTCGACTTCTGGCGGCGGAGGTCGGCAGCCGCTGTCGAGCGTCGAGCCACGCTGCCCGCCGACCCGACGACCGACGGGTATCGCCTGATCAACGGCGAGAACGATGGATTCCCCGGAATGGTCGTCGACGCCTACGGATCGACGCTCGTGGCGAAGATCTACACGCCGGCGTGGTTCCGTCACCTCGCCTCGGTGATCGAAGTGCTCGAGGAGCGCCCGGGTGTCGAGCGGGTGGTCCTGCGCCTCGGTCGATCCGTCGCAGCCGGGGAGACCTTCGGGCTCGTCGATGGATCCACGGTGGTCGGCGTCGCCCCGACCGGTCCGGTCGTGTTCCGAGAGCGTGGGCTGCTGCTGGAGGCGGACGTCGTCCGCGGCCAGAAGACCGGACATTTCCTCGATCAGCGTGACAACCGCTCGCTGGTCCGGTCGATGGCATCCGGCCTCGACGTGCTCGACGTGTTCGCCAGCACCGGCGGTTTCTCCGTCGCCGCAGCGGCGGGCGGGGCCCGGTCGGTGCACCTGGTCGACCAGTCGGCACCGGCACTCGAGGCGGCCCGACGGAACTTCGCCCGGAACGAGCGCTCGGCCGAGGTCCGTCGATGCTCCGTGCGCACGACGGTGGCCGACGCATTCGCTGCGCTGACCGAACTCGGCGCCCGCGGCGAGCGGTACGACCTGGTGATCGTCGACCCGCCGTCGTTCGCCTCGAACCAGGGTGCGGTGCCGAGGGCGCTCGCCGCCTACGCCCGACTGACCCGCCTCGCCACCGCGGTCATCGCGCCGGGAGGCACGCTGGTCCAGGCATCGTGTTCGAGTCGGGTGCCGACCGACGATTTCGTGCGGGCCGTGCTCGACGCGGCGGACTCGGCGGGGAGGCCCGCGCACCTCGTTCGTCGCACGGGGCACGCGATCGATCACCCGATCGGGTTCCCCCAGGGTGAGTACCTGAAGGCCGTGCAACTCCGGCTGTGAGGCGCGGCGTGGTCTCCGTTCAGAGCTTCGGTACGAAGAACTGCCGGATCAACGGCTCGTAGTGGGCCAGGCTCGGGCTCGTGTAGTCGGGGTCGAACGCCGCTTGGTCGTACTTGGCACAGAACTCTTCGGTGTACTCGTAGAACTCGTGACCAGCGAATCGGTCACGGGTATCGCGGTCCATGCCGAGGTGGTGCCAGAAGTAATAGCCCTGGAAGATCCCGTGGTGCTCGACCATCCAGTGGTTGGCAGCCGACACGAACGGCTTGACGATGCCGGCGGCGATCGACGGATGGTTGTACGGGGCGAGCGTGTCGCCGATGTCGTGCAACAGCGCACACAGGACGTATTCCTCGTCACGACCGTCCGCTTCCGCTCGTGCCGCGGTCTGCAGCGAGTGTTCGAGTCGCGAGACGGGGAAGCCACCGTGGTCGCGTTCGAGCATCCGGAGTTGCTCGATGATGTTCTCCCCGGCCATCGCCTGGGTGATCGGGAGTTGCGACGAGATGAGGGCCCAGTCGTCACGGGTGGACCCCTCGAACGAGGTGAAGGTCGCTCGCGGCAGGTCCTGGCTCGGGTGCGTGGTCGTCGAACTCGGAGTGGTCATGCCGACATCTTGTCATGACACGGCACCGTCACGGCACGACGCCGGGTCGATACGGCGGGAGGGCCGGGGCCGGATGTTCGGTGAGGTCGGTCGTGATCGGGCAGACTCATCTGCGATGTCGAAGCTCACCGAACTCGTCCGCGAGCACTCCGATCTCGACAAGGAGCAGGTCGGCCATCTCCACCGACTGGTGTCGGAATGGGGGATGCTCGCCGATTTCTGCTTCTCGGACCTCCTGCTGTACGTGCCGACCACCGACGGAGGTTGGCTCGTCGCCGAGCAGGTGCGTCCGGCGACCGGTCAGACGATGTACCAGGTCGACTGGGTGGGGGCCAGGGCCAACGAAACCGAGGGTCGGTTGCTCGCCCAGGCGTTCGAGTCCGGGCTCCCGACCGAAGGCGAGGTCCGCGTCGAAGACGTCGACGAGGAGACGCGGATGCTGGCGATCCCGGTGGTCCACGGAGGTCGCTCCATCGCCGTCCTGACGAAGGAATGGATCGAGCACTCCGGCCGCCGACCGGGCGAGCTCGAGCGTGCATACGGGTCGATCTTCGAGAGCTTCGTGGCGATGATCGCGACAGGCATGTTCCCGTTCCCGCAACGGGTGGGTGACTCGAGTGCAGCGCCGCGCGTCGGAGACGGTGTGATGTGGCTCGACGGATCGTCGCAGGTGCGCTACGTGTCGCCGAACGCCAACTCGGCGTTGCACCGAGTCGGCATCCAGGCCTCGGCGATCGGGCTGCGGCTCCCGGAACTCGGCTTCCACGACGGGCCGGTGCGTCAGGCGATGGAGCGTCGTGAACCGGTGATCGAGGAGTTCGAGCAGGGACCGGGCGTGACCTTGTTGTGTCGGTGTGTGCCGTTCCTGGCCGACGGTGGCGTGACCGGTGCGGTGCTGTTGGTTCGTGACGTGACCGAGTTGCGCAAGCGGGACCGGCTGTTGCTGAGCAAGGATGCGACGATCCGCGAGATCCATCACCGGGTGAAGAACAACCTGCAGACGATCTCGTCCCTGTTGCGTCTCCAGGCGCGCCGGCTCTCGCACCCCGAGGCGATCGCCGCCGTGGCCGAGTCGGTGCGTCGGATTCGAACGATCGCCCTGGTCCACGAGGCGCTGTCGCGCGAGCCGGGCGACGACGTGACCTTCATCGAGATCGTACGACCGCTGCTCCGGCTGGCCGAGGAGGGCCTCCAGTCGCCCGACCGACCGGTCAGGTTCTCCGTCATCGGAGACGGTGGTCGGATTCCGGCATCGATCGCCTCCCCACTGTCGGTGGTACTGACCGAGTTGCTCCAGAACGCCGTCGACCACGGGTTCCCCGAGGGATCGGGCGGTGGTTCGGTCGTGGTCCGGATCGCGAACAGCGGCCACGAGTTGACGCTGTCGGTGGTCGACGACGGTCGAGGCGTCGACCCCGGATTCGCACTCGAACACGCCACCGGGCTCGGCTTGTCGATCGTCCGGACACTCGTGACCACCGAGCTCGATGGACGGATCTCGATGCGTCCGTTGAGCGCCACCGACGCCGCAGCGGCCGGGCTCGGCTCCTCGCCCGTCCGTGGGACGATGGTCGAACTGGCGGTGCCGCTCGGGGGCGACTGACCGGGTCGAGTCGGATCGGGCCGACCGGACGAATTTTCGTCACCTGACCGTAACAATCGCCGAAACGTCGGCAGAATGGAGCCGATGTCGGACATCGTCGTTCCTGCCGTGTCGGCCGGGGTCTGGTCGACCCCGCTGGTCGTCGTGCTCATCGCCGTCTCGGCGATCCTCCTGAGCCGGATCACCAGGCTGGTTGGTCATCGGCTAGACCTCGAGGAG
>JBMUCX010000024.1:0-33134 GCA_049458915.1 Ilumatobacteraceae bacterium | reverse complement strand
CGGCCGGGATCGCGACCGCCGCGGTCGTTCGGCCGGAGGTGCGCATCGAGCGGATCGGCTGCTCCACGAGTCGGTACGAGACGATCGTCGCAGCGAACGAGACGAGCAGCCTGATGACGAGCAGGATGAATCCATCGAGGCCCGTCCGCTCGGGGGTGAGCCAGACGATCACCGGCCAGTGCCAGAGATAGAGCCCGTAACTGAGTCGTCCGACCCACCGGAGTGGACGCAGGGCGAGTGTTCGATCGAGAGCGGTTCCCGGGGCGAGGTACGTGAGGACGACCACGCCGACGGTGAAGAGTCCCGTGGCCACGAGCCCACCGCGATAGAGCAGGTCGTCGGTGCCGTCGAGGGTGACCCACGCCCAACCGATCGGGAGCACGAGCACCAGCCCCCACGCCGACGCTCTGCGACGGTGCGGCATCGCCGCCCGGTCGAGTCCGAATCGCCGGACGAACACGGCAGCGGCAGCACCCATCGAGATCGCCGCGATCCGGGTGTCGGTGCCGTAGTACACGCGCAGGACGTCGGTCTTCGACCACACGAGTTGAGCGACGACGATCGACACCATCGTGCCGACGATCGCCACGATCCCGAGACGCCGGTCGAGGCCGGTGGCTCGGCGGCGACACCACCAGCCGAGGCCCACGACGATCACGGGCCAGACGAGGTAGAACTGCTCCTCGATGGCGAGCGACCACATGTGCCGGAGCGGGCTGGGTGTGGCGAACGTGGCCCAGTAGTCGACGTCCGCCGCGATCGAGTACCAGTTGAAGACGTAGCCGAGCGTGGCGAGCGATTCGTTCCGAAGCGTGACCCGGCTCGTGCCGTCGACGAACCAACGCTCGACCACGACCACGGTGGCGAGGACCACGAGGAGCGCCGGGAGGAGACGCTTCGTTCGGCGCATCCAGAAACGAGCCAGATCGATCCGGCCGTCTGCCGTCCATTCGTCGACGAGGATGCTCGTGATGAGGAATCCCGACAGGACGAAGAACGCATCGACACCGAGGTAGCCACCACGCAGGTGGCCGAGATGATGGGCCAGCACTCCGAGCACTGCGAGTCCTCTGAGCCCGTCGAGCGCCGGGACGTGACCCCAACGCGCCGGCGTCGGCCGGTGCTGTGGCGGCGTCGGTCGGGTCGGCGACGGCATGCACCGCCAACGGTATCCGTCCGGTGTCGCTCTAACCTGATGCCGTGTCGTCGAGCACCGAAGAACTCTCAGGGTTCGGGCTCGCGGGCCGATCGGCCTCGGTCGTCCGGAGCATGACGGCTGCGGAGTTGCCCGACGTCCTCACCACGGCCGGCGACCGCGGGAGCATCGCCCGCGGACTCGGTCGCGCATACGGCGACCCGGCGACCAACGGGGGAGGACAGGTCGTACGACTCGCCGGTGCCACGGCGGTCAGCATCGACGCAGCTTCTCGTTCCGTGACCGCCGGGGCAGGTGTCAGCCTCGACGAGTTGCTGCGCATCCTCGTGCCGGCAGGCTGGTTCGTCCCGGTCACACCCGGCACGCGATTCGTCACCGTCGGAGGCGCCGTGGCCAGCGACATCCACGGCAAGAACCACCACGTCGACGGGTCGTTCGGCACGCACGTCACTCGGCTCCGGATGATGCTCGCCGACGGATCGATCGTCGAGGTCGGGCCGGATCGCGACCCGACGCTGTTCTGGGCGACCGTCGGTGGCATGGGCCTGACCGGCATCATCCTCGACGTCACGTTCCGGGTGTTCCCGATCGAGACGAGTCGTGTCGTCGTCGACACCTACCGGCTCCCTGATCTCGACTCGGTGATGACCCGGATGGTGGAGACCGAGTCGACGGCTCGATATTCGGTGGCATGGATCGACCTGATGGCCCGCGGCCGACATCTCGGTCGAGGTGTCCTCACGAACGGCGACCATGCGAGCCGGGAACAGTTCACTGGTGGCCGCGGCGACCCGCTCGCCTACGGCCCGCGTCGGCCGGTCGGGCTCCCGCCCGTCGTTCCGACCCGGGGTGTGATCAACCGGGCGAGCGTGGCGGCCTTCAACGAGTTCTGGTTCCGTTCGGCGCCGATCGGGCGTTCGGAGGAACTCCAGGAGATCGCTGCGTACTTCCATCCGCTCGACGCCGTCGACGGGTGGAACCGGGTCTACGGACGACGAGGATTCGTCCAGTACCAGTTCGTCGTACCGGATTCGGAAGTCGACGTCCTGTGCCGGATCGTGGAGCGGTTCTCGGCGAGTCGCCTGCCGATCTTCCTGGTCGTGCTCAAGCGGTTCGGGCCGGGGAACCCGGCTCCCCTCAGCTTTCCGATGAGCGGCTGGCAGCTCGCCGTCGATGTCGGGGCGGCCCACGACATCCTGCCGACGCTGCTCCGGGAGTTCGACGAGCTCGTGCTCGAAGCCGGAGGTCGGCACTATTTGGCCAAGGACTTCCACGCCGATCCATCGGTGGTCCGCCGCGGCTATCCCCAGCTCGATGCCTGGCTCGCGGTCCGCCGCCGTGTCGACCCGAACGGCGTGTGGCAGAGCGACATGAGCCGACGACTCGGTCTCACCCCCTGACCGGAACCCCCGAACATCCCTGAACCGCCGAACACCCGACAACGGACGAAGTGTCCAGAACGACGAGGATCGACACCGTGCGAAACGCCCACCACGAGCCCCAGACCGTGCTCCTCCTCGGCGGGACGAGCGAGATCGGCCGGGCCATTGCCCGTCGGCTCGTGGCACCGGCGACGAAGACGATCGTCCTCGGTTGTCGGGAACCGGACGCCGCTCCCGACGACCGATTCGGTGGAGCGCACGTGGACGTCCGGCGGTTCGACGCCGCCGACGTCTCGAGCCACGAGTCGTTCGTCCGAGCAGTCGTCGAGGAGCACGGCGACATCGACATCGCGATCGTCGCCTTCGGACTGCTCGGGAACCAGGACGAGTTGATCGCCGATCCCCGCCTGGCCGCTGAACTCGTGCACGTCAACTACACCGGTGCCGTCTCGATCTCGCTGGCGGTCGCCGCAGTGATGAAGCGGCAGGGACACGGCCGACTCGTCCTGCTGTCCAGCGTCGCTGGCGAACGGGCTCGGGCGACGAACTTCGTGTACGGATCATCGAAGGCCGGATTGGATGCGTTCGGTCAGGGCCTCGCCGACTCGCTCGTCGGTACCGGCGTCGGGGTGACGGTCGTTCGGCCGGGTTTCGTGCGCTCTCGGATGACGGCACACCTGCCGGACGTGCCGTTCGCCACGACTCCGGAGGCCGTGGCCGATGCGACGGTCGCTGGTGTCCGAGCCGGCCGACACACGGTGTGGGCACCGGGCATCCTCCGCCCGATCTTCAGTGTGTTGCGTCATCTCCCGCGTTCGGTGTTCCGCCGCCTGCCACTCGGCTGAGCGCCCGCATCGGCATCGAGGACGACCGACGTCACGAGCAGCGCGAAGGCGACCATTCCGAAGCCGTGCAGCGGCTCGAACGCTCCGGGCCAGCCGAGATCATGAGCCGGTGACCGTCGGATCTCGAGCGCGACCACACCGAGTCCGACGGTCGCCACCGTGCACATGGCTGCGAGCGCAGGAAGCGGTAGCGATCGACAGCGGTGGGCGATGATCCCGACCGCACCAGCGGCGACGCCCCAACCGGGTCCGGCGATCACCCCGGCGGGGACCGCCCACGCCATGACGACGAACGCCGCCGAGCGGGCGCTGGGTGAGACTTCGAGTGCGAGCCGTGGCGGCTCGTCGTCCGGTGCCGTCGAGTCGTCCTGGTCATCGCCGCGCCGGCGTCGGATGATCAACGCCAGCGCTCCCAGCGTCGTCGCTGCACTCACCACGAGCGCTGCCGTCTGATACCTCTGCGGCGGCCAGGAGACGACGATCTCCGAGGTTCCGGGAGCGAGCAACCACCCGTTGAAACCACCGTCGACGAGCATCGGCGGACCGGCGTCCTCGCCCGCGACCTCGGCAGACCAACCACGGTTGAAACCCTCACCGAACACGAACCAGCACGCCGCGCGGCACTCCACACGGAATCGGCCGCCGAACCGGTTCCGGTCGATCGTCACGACCTCGCCAGTGATCTCCGGGGTTGGTCGACCGAGTGCCTCGGCGAGTCCGTCGTCGAGCACCACCCGATCGAGCACGAACGGACCGTCGCTTCCGGCGAGGAGATGATCCCCGGCGGCGAGCATCAGTCGCTCGTGGCAGGGTGCCGCCTCCAGCGGAGCGCCATCGAGCCACTCGGGCCCGGCGACCGTGAGGGTCGCCAACAGCTGGGTCCCGTCGAGGTCACCGATCGGCGCACACTCCACGACGACCGACGAATCGGACAGCGCGACGACGGACGGCGCTCCCCGGAACTCGATCTCGGTGATCGCGACGGGCAGCACCACGACGTCACCGAATCGACGGTCGACGGTGGTCGCCTCGACGACCGAGGTCACCGAGATCTCGAGGTCGTCCACCACCACCAGCGGCGGATCGACGATCGACGTCGCCACCCCGGATGCGTCCGGTTCGATCGACAACCTTCGAGTCCCACCGGAGGATCGCAGCTCGATCTCCTCGATGGTGCTGTACCCGGAACGAGGCTGGACGATGGTGATCGACTCGAGCGTCTCGTCGACCCCTTCGACCCTGATCGTGCCGCCCGGCTCGCCGAACGGACTCCTCCAAGCGGTCGTCCCGTCTCGATCGAAGGCGGCGGCACCCACCGATCGGAGGGAACCCGCCAGCCGGCGATCGGCCGTCGCCGGCCAGCCGAACAGTTCGGCGAGGTCGGCGTCACTGCTCCGCGCATCGAGCCGGACGGTGTACGAGGCCGACACCTCCCGGGAGGTCGGCTCGGTCCATGAACGGACCAGGGACACCTCCGGGTCGGAGCGCCATCTGTCGAGCGGGTCGGTTCGGAGGCGGCTGAACACTCGCGCCGTCGGGAGCGTCGCCGACACATCCGGAACCGGGACCCGGACGACCTCGAGGGTCGGGCCGAGTCCCAGGTCGATCTCGGTGAAACCGACGGGATCGGGTCCGGCGCCGCCGACGGTGACGATCGCGAGCTCCACCTGGTCGACGTCGACCGCGGCCAGGACACCGCCCTCGACGAGTGGAACGGTCTGTCCCTCCGGCTGGAGCGAGCGCTCGTCGAGGTCGATCCGCCGTCGCTCGGAGACCTCCGACCCGACGTCGGTGGACGTCATCTCGACGGCGACGATGCGCCGCTCGCCAGAAGGCCACTGCACCAACCGGATCGAGCCGTCCGGGGCGTCACCGGCGATCGTCAGGCGAATCGACGCTCCGACCGGGTCGCCGTGCTGACCGACGAGCCACCCGGTGTCGGGGTCCCCGTCGATCGCCATCGACGGACGATGCTCCGGCGTGTAGGCGAACGGTTCGCCGTACGAGGTCGCAGTGGCGGTCACCGGCCCGGCCTGGATCGCCGTCGTGCGGCTCGACGGGTCGTCGTTGTCGAACACCGGGAGTCGAGCGTCGCCGATCGGCTCCCGGAGCAACTCGGCGCCAGCGGCACCGGACTCGGTGTAGCCGGTGGTGTCCTGCGACGTGCGCCAGTGCCGAGCACGATCACGGTGGGAGTCCGTGACGATGATCCCGACCGCCGACGGATCCGCGTCGACACCGTCCGCGGTGTACCGAACGAGCACGTCGGGAGGGACGAGGCCGGCTGCCGCCGCATCGACGAGCCCGTCCCCGCTCCCTGCGACGAGAAGGCTCCGACCACGGACGCGGATCACGCCGCCGGGCTCGTCCAACGCGACGAGTTCGACCGGCGGCAGTGCCGCACCGATCCGATCGTCGACGAGGAACGCCTCGTCCACCACCTCCACGTCGGGACGGTTGACCACCGGCTCGCCGAACGCGATCGGGGCGTCGGACGCACTGGCCGACAGCACCACGTCGCGGACCACCTCGGGTCGCGCCGTCCTGAACCGCTCGAAGGCGGCGTCATTGGTCAACCAGATGGTGCCGACACCGAGGAGTCGGGCGATCGGGGCGACCGAGGCCGGTTCGGCCACGCCGTCCTGGAAGCGGTCGTCGAGGGCGTAGAGGAGGTCCATGGCGGCGGGTGAGCCGAGCGGTAGGAGATCTCGGGTCACGACCGGTACGTCCGTCAGTCCGGGAAGTGGCTGGTCGACCGTGTACCCCCACCGGTAGGCGCCGAACTCGGCTCCGGGCAACATCAGGACCCGCCGGGTCCGGTCGTCCAAGCTCGAGGCGGCGTCGAGCCATGCCCGGGGCGGATCCTGGTCGCGCTCGAGGGCGGGATCGACGAGCGATGCCGTCCACAACGCCGGTAGCCCGAGCGTGGCGGCACCCACGTACGACCAGGCGACGACACGCCTCGGTCGAGGTGCACGGAACGAGACGACGAACGAACCCGCGGCGAGCGAGAGTCCGAGCACCATGACCGGCAGCGCCCGGGTGCTGCTCCGGAGCGCCAACACGAGTCCGTCGTCACCGCCGCCACTCAGGAGGAGTGCGAGTGGTGAGCGGTCGTCGATCGGATGGACCCCGACCGACAGGACACCCCCCACGGCCACCAGAGCGGCGGCGAAGCGGCGGTGCACCCAGCGAACCCACACGAGCCCGGCCAGGCACAGCACCGGGACGAGGAAACTCAGCGCGATGACCGCCGACGACGACAGGAACGGAGTCGCCGCCGTCGTGGTCGGCGCGAACGCGTCTCGCACGTAGAAGAGCCAGTATCCCAGTCCCCGCCACACCTCGGCGGACGTCGACGCCGCCGACACGTCGGCGAGGGTCTCGGAGTAGGGGAGCACCTCCGCCCCCCATCGACCCTGGATCACCAGCGCCGACATCCACCATGCCGACACCCCGAGGCACAGCAGGCCGGTGCGCACGGCCACGGTCGTAGCAGCTCGAACGGACAGGTCGTGACGGGCCACCTCGTGCGCCAGCCAGGCGAGGGGCGCAGGAACGAGGAGGAGGAGGGCTGTCGCGTTGACGGCGCCGACCGTGACGACGACCAGCGCGATCGGCGCGACGGCGGCCCAGGTCCCTCGTCGTGTCGCCGCGATGGTGAAGGCGAGGATCCATCCGAGACCTGCCCACGGGAGCAGCATCACCGAGGTGCGCGAGACGTACGGCAGGACGAACGGCGTCGTCTGGTAGATCAGGCCTGCGACGAGGCAACCGTGTCCGACCAGCCCGAGCGACCTGGCGCTTCGTCGGACCCCGAGTCCGGCAGCGAGGAACAGCGTGCCGATCCAGAGTCGGTGAGCGATCCAGTCCGGCGCACCGATCAAGTCGAACGACCAGAACCACGGCAGCGACGGCCAGAGATGGGCGATGTGCTGGTGCGGTACCCACCCGGCGAACTGGCCGGGGTCGAACGATCCGGCCGCATCGGCGAAGAATCCACCGGGATCGAAGTACAGATACAGCTTGCTGTCCGCAGGCATGCGGCCCGGGGACGAGAGCAACGCGGGCAGGTAGGCGAGGAGGACGAACGGTGCGGTCGGCGCGAAGCGACGAACCGTCACGGGATGGCACCGAACACGCCGTACAGGGCGGTCACCGCGGCGAGGCCCGCCCCGCACGACAGGCACAGCACCGTCCAGGTCGAACCGTCGGTGGATCGGCGCTCCTCGAACCACTTCGCCGCACCGATGAACAAGGGAAATGCGGTGAAGATGAATCGCGGTCGGGCCGTCACGGTGGCCGGCACCAGCATCAGCACCACGATCCCCCACGAATACGCGGAGAGCAGCAGCGGAAGTCGCGCTCGCCACGACACGAACAGCAGCACCACCAGCGCCGCGAGCGACAGCGCCGTGACCGTGTCGGTCGGGGAGGTCAGCGGATCGACGACGGCGTGCACCGTGTTGCTGAGCGCCGTCCAGCCGAAACTCGCTCCCTCGTCCCAGGCTTCGCGCTGCACTCGGAACCAGACGCCGGGCTCATCGGTGTGCCGACCCAGCCAGAGTTGGAACACGACGAAACCGACGGGAGCGAGTGCGGGAGCGAGCAGGGCGCGCCACTCGCGGCGGTCGGCGATGGCGAAGAGTGCGGCGACCGCACAGGCGGCGACGAGGGCGACACCGTTGGGTCTCGTCGCCGTCGCCAGCGCAGCCAACACGCCGGCTGCTCCCCAGTCCCGTTCGACGAGGCACCACAGGCACCCAGCGGCGAGCACCATCATCAAGGCCTCGCTGTACGCGAACGACAGCACGAAGCTGCCCGGGAACAGCGCCGTCAACGTCGCCGCCGTGGTGCCGATTCGCTGTCCGTACAGGCGCTGTCCGATGAGTCCGACGAGAACCACCACGACGAAGCCGAGGAGCGCGTTCAGGATCAAGACCGCCGTCGTGTCTCCGCCGGGAAGGATTCGGTCGACGAATCGACCGAGGAGCGGGAAGAGCGGGAAGAACGCCGCCCGCGCCTCGTCGACGTGGTAGCTCACGTTCGGCGGCACCGAACGCGGATACCCGCTGCGAACCAGTTCGAGATACCACAATCCATCCCACGACGTGAGGACGTCGAGCATCGGCCGCGTGGCCGTGGTGACGGGCGCCGTGGCGTGTGGATCGCCGACGTCCAGCATCCTCTCCGCCGCGAGATTCTGGTCGGCCCTGAGCTCGGCGGCGACGACCGCTGCTCCGGCGAGCACGCAGGCACGCGACACCAGATACACCGGCAGGACCCGTCGAATCATCGCTCCGACGTCGACCCGGTGCGGTTCCAGCGGTACTCGATCGGACATCCACCGCTGCGAGACCTGCACGGCGGGTCACACTAGTCATCCGACATCTCATCCGACATCGTGCGGCCGGCCTCGACCCGACTCCCGATCCGCTGCCCGGGGAGGCTCCTGCCGCCATCGCGGCTTGACATTTTGTACAGTTCGAGGCTGTGCCGGTCCTGGTTGCCACAACACTCGACGACGTCCTCGATGCCCTCGATCGATCGCCCGATGCAACGCTGCTCGCCGGTGGCACCGATCTGATGGTGGAGGTGAACGAAGGCCATCGACGATTCCCGGGAGGCGCGGAGGCCACCGTCGTCGCCCTCGGCTCGGTACCGGAACTCACCGGATACACGATCCAGCACGATCGAATCGTCATCGGGTCCGGGGTCCGGTGGAGGGAGTTCGAGGCCGAGCCGCTCGCCTCCTTGCTCCCGGCCCTGGCACAGGCCGCCCGAACGGTCGGCAGCCCCCAGATCCGACATGCCGGCACGCTCGGCGGCAACCTGGCGACGTGTTCGCCGGCCGGAGACGGCCTGCCGGTACTGGCCGCGCTCGAGGCGATCGTCCACCTGTCGTCGTCCACCGGAGATCGGGCGCTCCCCGTCGACGAGTTCATGGTCGGCGTCAAGCGGACGGCGCTCGCCCACGGAGAGGTCATCCGATCGGTGGAGATCCCCCGTCTGGACGGATGGCAGGGCTACAGCAAGGTGGGAGTACGCAACGCGATGGTGATCGCGACGGCAAGCGTCTGCCTCGCCGTCGACCGGTCGACACGCACCGTACGGATCGCTCTCGGCTCCGTCGCACCGACGGTCGTTCGGTGTGCGGACGCCGAACGGTTCGCCGCTGGCGCGGTCGACTGGGAAGCCGAGGAGATCGATGCGGCCGCCGCGGTGGAAGTCGGTCGGCTCGCACGGCTGTCGAGTCGGCCGATCGACGACCATCGGTCGACGGCCGACTATCGACGGCATGCGGTCGGCGTCATGGTCACTCGGGCACTGCACCGCGCCTTCCCGGGGAGGGGACGATGAGTGAGCACTACACCCTGCACGTGAACGGAACGTCGCACGAGGTCCACGACGCCTGGATCGGCGAGAGTCTCCTGTACGTCCTGCGCGAACGTCTCGGCCTGAAAGCGGCCAAGGGTGCGTGCGAGCAAGGGGAGTGCGGCTCGTGCTCGGTGCTGGTGGACGGCGGGCTCGTGTGCTCGTGCCTGGTGCTGGCCGCTTCGGTCGTCGACCAGGAGATCACGACGGTGGAGGGCATCGCCCCCACGGGCGCAACCTCCGACGTCCAACAGGCGTTCATCGACGCCGGGGCGGTCCAGTGCGGGTTCTGCACCCCGGGATTGGTGCTCGCCGTCCACGATCTCCTCGACCGGATCCCCGATCCGGACGAGCTCACCGTCCGCGAGGAACTCTCCGGGAACATCTGCCGATGCACCGGATACGGGCGGATCCTCGAGGCCGTTCGGCAGGTGACGGTGCGCCGCAGCGGTCTCGACTCGACGGGAGCACCGACGTGAGCGCGATCGACATCGGCGTGCGACGCCGGGACGTGCTCGGGAACTCACCGACCCGGCCCGACGGGGTGGCCAAGGTGCAGGGCTCGTTCGAGTTCTCCTCCGATCTCGGGGGAGACGGCGTGCTCTGGGGAGCCACCCTGCGCTCTCCGCATCCCTTCGCCAGGATCATCCGCATCGATGTCGGGCCGGCCTGGCGCATCGCCGGTGTGGAGGCGGTCATCACCGCGGACGACGTGCCGGGAGTCGCGACCTACGGCCTCATCGACCAGGACCAGCCGGTGTTCGCTCGAGACGTCGTCAGATACGTCGGCGAACCGGTCGCAGCGGTGGCTGCCGACCATCCGGAGACGTGCCGTCGAGCACTCGAGGCGATCGTCGTCGAGTACGAGGTCCTCGATCCCGTTCTCGACCCCGAGGCCGTGATCGCCGGATCGGCGCCGGACATCCATCCGGCGGGCAACGTGATCCGGCATCAACGCATCGTCCACGGTGACCCGGAAGCCACCGGAGACGTCGTCGTCGAAGGCACCTACGAGATCGGGATGCAGGACCAGGCGTTCCTCGGCCTGGAGGCGGCGCTGGCGATCCCCGACCCCGGTGGGGGCGGCGTCGAGTTGCACGTCGCGACGCAGTGGCTCCACGAGGACCAACAGCAGATCGCAGCCTGCCTCGGGCTTCCCGTCGAGAGCGTCCGGCTGGTCCTGGGTGGCGTCGGCGGGGCGTTCGGCGCCCGAGAGGACATCTCGCTGCAGGTGCACACCTGCCTGCTCGCACTCCGGTTGGGACGGCCCGTCCGGATCCACTACTCGCGCTCGGAGAGTTTCCTCGGACACGTCCACCGCCACCCGGCGACGATCTGGATGCGTCACCATGCGACCGCCGACGGCGAGATCGTCCGGATCGACGCTCGTTTCGTGATGGATGGCGGCGCCTATGCATCGACCTCGTCCGCTGTCCTGCTCAATGCGATCACCCATACGCAGGGTCCGTATCGATGCCCGAACGCGGTCGTCGACGGCTGGGCGGTCCGCACGAACCACCTGCCGTGCGGAGCGATGCGCGGATTCGGTGTCGTGCAGGCGTGCTTCGCGCACGAGACCCAGATGGACCGGCTCGCCGAGGCCTGTGGCCTGGATCCCGTCGAGATCCGGCTTCGAAATGCGATGCGGACCGGGGACCTGCTCGTGACCGGCCAGGTGATGGACTCGGTGGCCCCGGTCGAACGATGCATCCGGGAAACCGTGGCCCTCCCGTTCCCCGACGAACCGGTGGGCGGCGTCGACGGCGACGTCATGCGCCTGCCCGGAGGGGCCGGGAGAACGGCCGACTCCGCCCACGTGGTTCGAGGAATCGGCTATGGCGTCGCGATGAAGAACCTCATGTACTCGGAGGGGTTCGACGACTACTCGACGGCTCGGTGCCGGATCGCCGACGGCGTGGCGCACCTGAAGTTCGCGACGGCTGAGGTCGGACAGGGTTTCGTGACCCTGGCCGCCCAGATCGCCAGGACCGTGCTCGGTGTGGACGAGGTCGCACTCGACCGGATCGACACCGGCGTCGGGTCCGCCGGTTCGACGTCGGCGTCTCGCCAGACGTGGATGAGTGGTGGGGCGGTGAAAGCGGCGTGCGAGGCCGTTCGGGACACCCTGTTCGTGAATCTGGCGATGACCAACGGCCTGGATCCGTCGACCCTCGCGATCGACGGTACCGACATCATCGACACCGAAGGACCGTTCAGGATGTCGGTGACCGATGCCATCGACGGCGTCGAGATCGAGCAGACGGCCGTCTTCCGTCATCGTCCGACGGTGGAACTCGACGCCGACGGTCGAGGTGACTGTCACACGGCGTTCGCGTTCGTGGCGCACCGGGCGATCGTCGACGTCGACCCGGACCTCGGCCTGGTCAAGGTGATCCAGGTCGCCACGGCCCAGGACGTCGGCGTGGCCCTCAATCCGCTGTCGGTCGTCGGACAGATCGAGGGTGGTATCGCCCAGGGTCTCGGTCTCGCCGTGATGGAGGAGATCGTCCAGCTCGACGGCCGCATCCGGAACGCGAGCTTCACCGACTACCTCCTCCCGACGTTCCTCGACATGCCCCCGGTCGTCGCGTCACTCGTCGAAGAACCGGAGCCGATGGCACCGCTCGGAGCCAAAGGCGTCGGCGAGCCTCCCTGCATCTCGGTCACTCCGGCGATCGCAGCAGCGATCCGGGATGCGCTGCGACAGGCGGGGCGTCCGTACGGCATCGACCGGGTCCCCGTCCGACCGATCGACATCGTCGGATCGCGTGGCGTCCGAGACGGAGACGGCGCGATCGGATAAGTTCGGCGCCATGGCCGACGAGCGCGAAATTCTGACCTGGGATCTGTTCGGAAAGGCATCGCGCGAGCTCGCGCAGATGGTCGCCGACGACGGTTACGAGCCGGACATGGTCCTCTCGATCGCCCGCGGCGGCCTGCTCATCGGAGGGGCGCTGGGGTACGCGCTGTCGGTCAAGAACACCTACACGATGAACGTCGAGTTCTACACCGGTGTCGATGAGCGACTCGAGGTACCGCGGATCCTGCCCCCGGCTCCCGACTTCATCGACCTCCACGCCGCCCGGATCCTCGTCGCGGACGACGTCGCCGACACCGGCCACACGCTCAAGAGCGTCGTGGACTTCTGCTCGGGCAAGGTCGGCGAGGTGCGTACCGCCGTCATCTACGAAAAGCCCCACTCGGTCGTCCAGTGCGACTACGTCTGGCGACGCACCGACCTCTGGATCAACTTCCCCTGGAGCGACAAGCCGCCGGTCGCACAGCGCGACTGGTCGGTCGCCGACGCCTGACGGTTCAGGTCAAGCCCAATCGGGCCCTGAGTTCGCGCGGCGGGACGAGTCCGACGAGGTGGTCGTCGTCCCACACGGTGACGACCGGTCGTCTCGGATCGATCCGCGACAGCACCGACGAGAGCACGTCGTCGGGGCCCACGCGCACCGTGCGGTCGAACGGCACCATGAGTTGGGTCAGTAGGACCCAGGGTCGTTCCTCCGCCGGCACCGCCCACAGCTCGTCCTCCAGGACCACACCGCGCAGTACGCCGTCCTCATCGGCCACGGCGACACCGCCAGCACCGCCGAGACGTCCACGCTGCCAGAGCATCGAGTCGGCATCGAGGTGGTCGTCGGCCTCGGCCACCCCGAACCAGGTGATGTCGCGGATCCTGACGCCGCTGAGGCGCGCTCCCAGGTCGGCTGCCGACATCTCGAACCTGGCGTTCACGGCCACGAACAGGCCGGTGATCAGCAACCAGATGCCGTTCTCGGACTGCAGGATGAGACCGAATCCGAGCGCGGCGAGCAGCCATCCGATGACGACACCGGCCTGGCCCGCCTCACGAGCGGCCCGGTACCGGTCACCGTGACGCCGCCAACGGATCGCTTTCACGATCCGTCCTCCGTCCAACGGCGCGCCCGGAAGGAGGTTGAACACGGCGAGTGCGGCGTTGACGACGCCGACCCAGCCGATGACACCGACGAACACGTTCGATCCGCTCGGCCCGTCGCCGAGCCACCATGCCGCGACCGCGACGACGCCGACCGCAACGCTGGCGATCGGCCCGGCCGCGGCGATCCATCCCTCGGCTCGCGCCGTCGGCGCTTCACGGTCGAGGCGAGCGACCCCGCCGAGCGCCCACAACTGGACCGAGCGGGTGCCGACCCCGAAGCGCCGGGCGGTGAGTGCGTGCGAGAACTCGTGGACCAGGATCGACGCGAGGAACGCGACCACGCCGAGCGCGGCCGCAGCGACACCGACGATCCCGGACAGGCCCGAGCCGAGCACGAGAGCGATCACGAACACGCTCCAGTGCATCTGGACCTCGATGCCGAACCAGCGCCCGAGTCGGATCGTCCCGGCGTTCATCGCCCCCTCATCCTAGGGGTGCACCGGGTCCAGGTAGCGTCGGCCCCATGACTGTCGTCGACCGCAGCGGTCTGCACATCGACATCGACCGACTGATGGACCGGATCGAGGTACTCGGCGAGATCGGCGCCGTCCACGGGCCGAACGGTGAGCGCGGATGCGCTCGACTCGCGCTCACCGACGAGGACCGCGCCGGACGCGATCTGGTGGTGTCGTGGATGCGCGATCTCGGACTCGACGTCGTCGTGGACCGCATCGGCAACGTGTTCGCCACCTTGCCGGGGACGGATCCGGAGCTCGCGCCGGTGATGACCGGCTCCCACATCGACACCGTCAGGACCGGCGGTCGGTTCGACGGAAATCTCGGGGTGCTGGCCGGACTCGAAGCGATCGAGACGTTGCTCCGCCTCGGCGTGCGGACGAGGCGGAGCATCACCGTGGCGTTCTTCACCGACGAGGAGGGCGCCCGGTTCGCCCCCGACATGCTCGGGAGTCTCGTGTACGTCGGCGGGATGTCGATCGAGGACGCGCTCGACGTCCGGGCGGTCGACGACGGCGCCCGCCTCGGCGACGAACTCGACCGGATCGGATACGCCGGGCCTGCTCCCGTGCCCGCAGCACGTTTTCCCCATGTCTTCGTCGAACTGCACATCGAGCAGGGCCCGGTGCTCGAAGCGGCCGGGACGACCATCGGTGTGGTCGACGGGGTGCAGGGGATCAGTTGGACCGAGCTGACGATCACCGGCCGGTCCGCACACGCCGGAACCACACCGATGGGTCTGCGCAAGGATCCGCTCGTCGTCGCAGCTCGGATCGCCGCTTCGGTTCGAGAGTTGACGGTCGACGTCGGTGGGAGCCAGGTGGGCACGGTCGGCCGGTTCGAGGTGCACCCGGGGCTCGTCAACGTCGTGCCCGCATCGGTCACGATGACCGTCGACCTCCGCAACACCGATGAACACACACTTCGTGACGCCGAGCAGCGCTTCGCCACAGCAGTCGCAGAGATCGCTGCGGCAGAGGGCGTCACCGTCACCGAACGTCGCCTCGCCCGCTTCGAGCCGGTCGAGTTCGATCCCGAAATGGTCGACACGGTCGAGCGGGTCGCTCGCGGGCTCGGACATTCGACGATGCGCCTTCCGAGCGGCGCCGGTCACGACGCCCAGATGCTCGCCCGGGTCTGCCCGACGGCGATGGTGTTCACACCGAGCATCGCCGGGCTGTCGCACAACATCGCAGAGGACACCGCGCCGGCCGATGTGCAGGCCGGTGCCGACGTGTTGCTCCACGTCCTCCTCGAGGCCGCAGAGCCGCTCGCCTCCGCCTGACGTGGAGTAATTTCTCCTCCATGTTCGCCGATGTGGTCGTCGTGGGTGCCGGTCACAACGGCCTGGTGTGTGCGGCGTATCTCGCACGATCGGGGATCGACACCCTGCTGCTCGAAGCCCGGCCCGACGTCGGTGGGTGTGCCTCCACCGTGTCCGACCTCGACGCGCGGTTCAACATCTGCAACTGCGACCACACGATGGTGCGCGGCATGCCGATCGTCGACGAGTTGGACCTGGCCGCGCACGGGCTCCGATATCTCGAGCCGGCCGTGAGCGGTGTCAACCGCTTCCACGACGGGTCGCAGCCCTGGGTGTTCCTGCACGACGTCGACGCCCACCTCGACGCGCTCGCCGTCACCCACCCGCACGCCGTCGACGGGTACCGCCGGTATCTGGCCGACGCGACACCGGTCGCCGAACTGGCCCTCGACATCGCTCGGACCCGCCCGACGCTCCCGGCGATGACTCGCACGGTGCTCCGGCGCCACGGTGCAGGTGCCGCCCGCCTCCTCCGTTGGGCGCGTGCCAGCCAAGCCGAGGTCATGGCCCAGTATTTCGACGACTGGCACCTGGTGATGCCGGCGGTGACGACCGGTCCCACGGTGTGGGGAGTCGAGCACACGATGCCCGGGACGGGCACGGCCGCAGCGCTCTACGCGACTCGCCACCTCATCCGGACCGGTCGGCCCGTCGGGGGGAGCGGGGCGCTGACCGACAGTCTCCGTTCGTCGTTCGAAGCCGCCGGTGGCCGCACTCGCTGCGACAGTCGGGTCGCTCGTCTGTCGGTGAACGAGGGCAGGGTCGTCGGCGTCCGACTCGACGACGGTACCGAGATCCGAGCCGGTCGCGTGGTGGCGGCGTGCGACCCGCAACGGGTGTTCGTCGACTGGCTCGACGGCGTACCACCGAAGGCCCGACGGCTCGTCGACTCGTGGCGGGCCCGGCCGGTCCACGACGGGTACGAGTCGAAGCTCGACATCGTCCTGCGAGGCACACCGAGATGGGCGGATGCCGACGACCTCGCCGACGTCGTGCCGGGCGCCGACCTCCTCTCCCCGACGAACCTCGTCAATCCGAGTCCCCAGCAGGTGGCCGAGGCCCACCGACTACGGACCTCCGGTGAGGTGCATCCGTTCCCGGCCCTGATGGTCAACGTCCCGACGGTGCTCGACCCGGAGATGCAAGAGCGTCCCGACGAGCACGTGATGAGCGTCGAGGTCCTGTTCACGCCGTATGCGCTGTCGGGCGGTTGGCCCGGGTCGTCCGAACCGGAACGTTGGATCGAGCTCGTCGCCGCATCGATGGAATCCGGATCTCTCGTGATCGATCGGTGGCGAGCGATGACCCCCGACCGGTACGAAACCGAGTTCTCGATGCACCGCGGGCACACTCCGTCCTACGCCGCGCCCCCGCTCGTCGCGTTCCTCGGGCGACGCCGCGAGACGACGCGGTATCGCACGCCCATCGACGGTCTGTACCTGTCCGGCGCTGGTACGTTTCCGGGAGCCGGCGTGTTCGGAGCGAGTGGCCGCAACGCCGCCGGTGCCGTTCTCGACGACTTGGGGGTCACCGCACCGTGAAGATGTTCATGTCCGCATCGATCCATGCCCGCTGGGGTCACCGGGTCGACGGGCTGATCCACACCCATGCCTGGAAGGTCGGCGCCACGGTGTCCGGGTCGGCCGATGCGGACAAGGTCTACCCGGCCGACGACCTCGAGCGCGAGTTGGTCGATCTCGTCGAACCGTGGCGGGGTCGCTACCTCACCCACGAGGACGAGGGGGAGTGGAAGGGCTTCCGACCGCTCGTCTGGGAGCGGGAGCCGACGGTCGAGGAGATCACCCGACGACTGTGGGCGATGCTCGACGACCGGTTCCGGAGCGTCGTCGGGGTGACGCTCGAGTCGGTGACTCTCGAGGAAGCCGAGGAGTTCGACCGGTGTCGGGTCGTCACCCTCGCCCGGACCTGATGCTCTCGGCCATCGGGACCGTCGAGAGATCGGTGTCCGGTCCGACGATGTAGTTCCCGGCGATCACCGACTGCACGGCCTCGGCCTCGTCGAACGACACCCCGACCGGATCGTGCCCGTCGGCGACGCGACGCACCTGTTCGACGAACTGGCGCCTGACCATCGAAACGCCTCGGTCGGTCGACGACAAGCGCTCCTCGGAGTGGAGCGTGATCGGACCCTGTCCGACCTGGGTTTCGTAGTCCCCCGGGAACCGTTGGTGCTCCTCGTCCGAGAGGTCGAACCAACTCCGGTCGCCGTCGTACAGCGGCAACCCCTGTGGTGGACGGTCCTTGGGCTTGCGGACCATGGCGTACACCCGGGTGGTCGTGTCGTCGATCGGGACGGCCCAGGACAGGTTGTTCGTCTTGCCGAGCACGGTGAGCGTCGGGGTGGGGATCACCCTGATCGTCGGCATCCGGACCTCGGTCACGCGGTGGAGGGTCGAGCCGTCGGGCAGATCGCGGTCCTGGATCGCCGTGACACCGAGGTCGGTCCGCTGCCAGTCGATGCGGGGCCAGATCTCGAGCTTCGGGTCGAACTGCGGGCCGCTGATCGCGTTGTGCAGGATGAACACGTGATAGGGATCCATTGCGTTCTCGTGCGTCTGGAACCAGTTGCACGGGGCGTCGCTCGGCCCGCCGAAGGCGAAGTGATCGATGATCACGATCTCCTCGGTGTCGGTGTCGAGGTCCTCGAAGATGTCGTACCGCGGGAACACCGGTTGCTTCTCGGCGGGGCCGAGGTAGGCGAACACGAGCCCGTGGTAGTCGATGACCGGGTACCACGGCTGTCGATAGCTCGCACGGTTCCGTCCGCGGTCGGGTTCACACGGCTGATCGAGGCACACACCGTCGGCAGCAAAGAGCCATCCGTGGTACGGGCACCGGATCCCGTCGTCCTCGACGCGCCCGTAGTAGAGCGTCGTGCCCCGGTGGCAGCACCGCGGATACATCAGACCCGGCACGCCGTCGAGACTTCGGTACAGGACGAGGTCCTCGCCGAGGAGGCGGACGTTTCGCGGTACTGCGGTCGCCTCACTCGATCGCGCCACGGGGTGCCAGTATCTCCGCAGCAGTTCACCCGCCGGGGTGCCGGCACCGGTCTGGTAGAGCTCGGGGTCGGACGTCCCGGTGGTGCGGCCGTAGGCCCGGCCGTCGTCGATCGTCATCGTCCCAGTTTGGACGATCGTGGCGTCCGTCGAAGAACGCGGAACGGGGGGGGGGGGGGCGGTTTCCCGGGCCCCCCGTCTCACAGCGATCGACGATCGCGTCGGCTCAGAAGCCGATCGACTCGTCGATGAACTCGTTGGTGAACGTGTCGGCAGCGGTCAGACCCTCCGGCACCGGCAACCCGGCGGCGGCGATGTCGTCGATCACGCCCTGGACCCGGGCCTCGTCCATGTTGCCGACGGTGCTGTCCGGGCCGTTGCTGTGCAGGCCGAGCGCCGACATCGTCTCGACGGCGTAGTTGGCGACGCCTTCGTCGTAGACCCAGAACGAGCCGACCTGGGCGACGGTGTCGATGATCATGGCGTTGGCGCGGTCCGGGTTGCCCGAGAACTCGACCGTCGAGGTCTGCACCATCGGCACGAACATCTCGAGGCACCCACGGAGGTTCTCGAGTTCGGTCGGCTTCACGCCCAGCGTCTGGCTGTAGATCGGGTAGCCGGCGTCGTGCAGCAACTGGTACTTCGGTGCCTTGCCGTACTCCTCGAAGACGAACTCGTAGTTGTACGGCTCGGCCGAGGCGAAGCCCTGCTGGGCGATGTTGCCCTCGGCGATGAACCGGGCGGGTGAACCGTCGTACGACGGGTCGACCTGCTCGGCCGTCCAGATCCCCTTGGCGACGAAGACGTCGGAGAATCCACCGCCACCGAAGATGTTGATCGTGGTCCCGGCGGTACCGAGGTCGGCGATCGTCTCGACGTCGGGCCACGCATCGGCGTCCCACATGATGATCTGCGGGTTGATCTCGAGCGGAGCGATCACCGAGATCAGCGGTGCGTCCTCCCAGGCGAGGACCTGACCGTCGGTGCTGGTGTAGCCGAGGTGGATCGAGTCGTCGGTGTACATCTGCACCCGAGGAGCGGCGAAACCGATGGCGGGGCCACCGGCGCGGACCTGGATCTGGATGTCGGTCGGCGTGTTGCCGGCACCGACGAGCGTGCCGGTCACCGTCTGGTTCTCGGCGTCGACGACGTAGTCGTCACCGATGAGGTTGTACAGCGCGCCGTGCTCCGACTCGGGGAACCAGTCGGTCTGGATCACGATCGGGCTCGGGCAGACGTCGGCGAGCGTCATCTCGGCAGGCTCTTCGGCTGCCGGTTCCTCGGCTGCCGGTTCCTCGGCCGCAGGCTCGTCGGCTGCCGGTTCTTCGGCCGCTGGTTCCTCGGCCGCCGGTTCTTCGGCTGCAGGCTCGTCCGCGGTGGCGGCGGCCCCGCCGCAGGCTGCGGCGACGAGGCCGAGCGCCACGGCGACTGCGGCGAAGCGAACAGTGCGCTTGTGGGTCATGGTGTGGTCTCCCCCTGATGGATGTTGTGCTGGTGGTGATGGTGCCGTTCCGGTGGAACGGACTCGGCTGGTGTGGTGCTGCTCGTCAGACACGGTCTCCGTGCCACTTGCCGATGGCTGCGTTCTGGATCCAGCCGAAGATCAAGAACACGGCGACACCGAGTGCTGACGACATGATGACGGCGGCCAAGAGTTCTTCGCCGTCGAGTTGATTGGCATAACGCCGCAGGAGTTGTCCGATACCCACGTCGCCTTTGCCGAAGAAGAAGTCACCGACGATCGCTCCGATGACCGAGAGTCCCGCCGAGATGCGGAGCCCGGCGAAGATGGCCGGGAGTGCTGCCGGGAACATGAGTTTGCGGAGACGGGTCATGCGACTCGCGTGGTGCAGACTGAACAGGTCGTGCATGCCGCGTTCAGCGGACTGGAGCCCGAACAGGGTGTTCACGATGATCGGGAACAGCGAGATGATCACGCACACCACCACCCGGGATCGTTGACCGGTTCCCCACCAGAACGAGATCAGCGGCACGATCGCCAGGATCGGAATCGCCTGGAGGATGACCATGAACGGGAACACGGCGCGTTCGACGATCTTGGCCTGACTCATGACGATGGCGATCGCGAACCCGAGTGCGATCGAGCAGACCAGGCCGATCATGGCGACCCGGGTCGACGACCACATGGCCTGGAGGATGTCGCCGAAGGTCGCCGTGTCGAGGAAGCCGACCTGGAGGACCTCGTGAGGCGGACGCAACAGGAATCGACGTTGCTCGGTCAGCAACACGTACGAGATCAGGTACCAGACGCCGAGCACCACGAGACCCAGGACGAGTGGGGGGAAAACGGTGGCGGGCAGATCCTGTCCTCGCCGCCGCTTGCGGGCAGCGGCGACCACCGGTTCGGAGTTCCCGGTGGCGAGGATCCCGTCACCACTGTGGAGATCGGAGGCGGTCCGGTCCGACCGTTCGGTCGTGATGTCCTGAGTGCTCATGAGTGGGAACCTCGCAGTGCGTGGGAAACCTCGCCGCTGAGTCGGGCGAACTCGGGGTCGAATCGGAGGTCGGGACTCCGCGGGTAGCCGAACGGGATGTCGAACTCGGCGACGATCCGACCCGGACGGGCCGACATCACCAGCACCCGGGTCGACATGAAGACGGCTTCGCTGATGGAGTGGGTGATGAACAGCCCGGCGAATCCTTCGAGTTGGAACAGCCGCTGGGTCTCTTCATTGAGATGCTCACGAGTGATCTCGTCGACGGCCCCGAACGGTTCGTCGAAGAGGAACACCGGAGGCTTCAGGGTCAGGGTCCGAGCGAGCGACGCCCGCATCTTCATGCCACCCGACAGCGACTTCGGGTAGTGGTTCTCGAAGCCGTTCAGGCCGACGAGTTCGATCGCAGCGGCAGTCAGTTCCGCTCGCTCGGCCTTGGGCACCGAGTGGAGTTCGGCGAGGAGTTCGACGTTCCCGCGCACCGTGCGCCACGGGAGCAGGGTCGCGTCCTGGAACACGTATCCGAGCCGATCGCGATCGACCTCGACGCGTCCGGAGGTCGGTTCGAGCAGCCCCGATGCGATCTTCAGCAGCGTCGACTTGCCGCAGCCGGAGGGACCGACGATCGTCACGAACTCGCCCTTGCGGACGGTGAAGGACACGTCGCGGACGGCCTCGGTGCCGTCGGGAAAGATCATGCCGGTCCGGTCGAACGACAGCGACTCCGTTCTTGGCGGCGATGTGACTGCGGTCATCCGTTCCTCCAGCTCCGGCTCGGTCGCGCCGGCAGACCAACTACGACGCCTTGGAACCTAGTCGGTCCACTGCGCCCGCGGTGCACAACCAGGACCCCGACGGGCGCCGTTCACACAGCATTCACGATCGCCGTCGGGCCCATTCGGGTGTCCAGCGGTCGAACGAACCGACCGGTCGGAGATGCGATCGGACACCGACTCCCGGATCCCAGGCATGGAGGACCAGGGATGGAGGTTCATCGACGTAGGCGACCTCGGACGATCCGAGGGACAGATCGATCTGGGCGCACGTCGACGGCCAGGTACACGCGATCGTTCCACCGAATCGACGAGCGATCGCACGGTGCAGATGGCCGCACGACAGCAACTCGACCTGGTGATGTCGGGCCAAGACCTCGCCCAACTCCCGTGCTCCCTCGAAGGGTTCGGCGTCCATGAACGAGATGCCGGTGGCGAACGGAGGGTGGTGCTGGAAGACGATCACCGGTCGCGCCGGGTCGTCGTCGAGGACCTCGTCCAGCCAGGCCAGCTGTCGGGCGTCGAGCCGACCACCGACGCGACCCGGCACCTGGGTGTCGAGCAGGACGAGGCGGAGCGGACCGAGGTCGACGACGTGGTCGATCGGGTCCTGAGGTCCACCTGCGGGCAACACCGAGCCGAACCGCCGTCGGAGTTCGGCGCGATCGTCGTGGTTGCCGGGCACGGGGACCAGCGGGATCGACAGGGTCGACAGCAACTCCTCGAGGCGGTCGTACTGCGCGGCACGACCATCGTTGACGAGGTCACCGGTGGCGACCACCAGGTCCGGTCGAGGTGTCATGGTGTCGAGATGCCCGAGCACCGCCGAGAGCGTCGCTGCACTGTCGATCCGATCGGCCATCAACGAACCCGGTTCGACGATGTGGCAATCGGTGATCTGAGCGACGAGCACGACGTCACGGTAGCGCGCATGCGTTCGCCGCTCTCCGGGCCGTTCGACGACGGCGAGTAGCGTCGCGGTCATGATCGTCGAATTCCTCACGTTCACCGTCCCGCCCGACGAACTCGACGACTGGCTCCGCATCGAGGAGCAGCACTGGACCCGCTACCTGGAGCGCCAGACCGGGTTCGTCCGCAAGGAGATGTGGCGCGGGACCGCCGTCGACGGAGCCGCGGCCCCGGACGGACCGGAGAAGATCCACGCCGTGATCTGGTGGCGATCGCTCGAGGACTGGAAGGCGATCCCCGCCGACGAACTCGCCGCTGTGGCGGAGGCGATGGGGGAGTACGAACGGGTCCCCGTGTGCCGGGCCTACGACGTCGTCCGAGAGGCCTGATCGGGAACCGCTCGGAGTACGGCGGCGGCACGCTCCACCTCTGCGACCAGGTCGACGGCGGGTGACCTGGCCGGATCGATCAGGTTGATGCCGATCGACGTCGCGCCGATCGCTCCGTCACCCAGCGCCGATGCGACATCCGACCACCGGAGTTCGCTCGGGGACGTCGGGTCGGCTGCGGCGCTCTGGTACACCGCGAGTCCGAGCGGTTCGCTGCGACGAACCGGCGCGACGTCGCCGACGATGCGGTGCAGTTCCTCGGACGAGCACCCGGACAGGAACAGGCCGTCGGCGTCGCGCGCGGCGAGACGGACGAGCTGCGGCCCGCGCGCTCCCACCCAGATCGGCACCCGGCGGGCGGGCATCGCATGATCCGGCGGCTGGTACCCCTCCGCCGGACTGCGCTCGACGACAGCACGAGCGACCCGGATGGCGTCGCGGAGCACGGCGACGGGCCGGGTCGCCTCGAGACCGAACGGATCGAGTGACAGGTGCCCGCCGACGCCGAGGCCGAGGACGGCCCGACCCCCGCTCAGTTCGTCGAGCGTCGCTGCCGTCGATGCGATCGCTCCGGGATGGCGGAGCAGCGGGGAGGTGATCCCGGTCGCGAGCACGATCGTCGACGTCCGCACGGCGGCAGCGGCGAGCACCGGGATCGGCTCGCGTGCCACACCCTCGTCGGCGAGCCAGACCTCGTCGAGTCCAGCGCGCTCGGCGGCGACGATGGCGTCGACCAGTTCGCCCGCTGGCCGGTTCGGGAAGATCCAGACACCGCGGCGCATCGTCGGGCAGGGGCTCAGCGACCGAAATCGAACGTCTTGATCTCCGCCAACTGATCGCACAGGTGCGCCACGTTGGCCTCGAACAACTCCTCGCCGAGTTCGGCGGTCGCACCGGTCGGGTCGCCGATGTAGCCGTCCGGGTCGAAGTCGTTCGACAGCCACCCGAACATCACCGAACCACCGAACTTGACGAACCGGTTGTCGGCGAGCGCTTCGGGGACTTTGCGTTCCGCCTTCGACAGATCGACCAGGTCGGGACGGAGGTGCATGAACACGGACGTTTCGTTGAGCCCGCCGTGGATCCCCATGCCCAGCTCGCTCTCGGTGGACTTCCCGCCGTACGCCGGTGGCACGGACGGATGCACCAGGAACGTCTTGAACCCGAATTCGAGCCGCAGTTCGCGCAGGGCCGTGTTGAGCAGCGTCGTGTTGCCCCCGTGCCCGTTCAAGAGCACGAGTCGCTGGGCCCCCGTCGGCGCCAGGCACCGGCCGATGTCACGGAGGATCGACATCATCGTGTCGGCGGAATACCAGAGCGTGCCGGGCGACCAGGCGTGCTCGTTGGACTTGCTGATCGACAACGTCGGGAGTTGCCAGACGTCGAGATCGTCCCCACACCGGTCGACCACGGCGGTCGCCGTCTCGTGGGCGACCACGTGATCGACCGAGAGCGGCAGGTGCGGCCCGTGCTGTTCGACCGCCCCGATCGGCAACAACAGCACCGACTCGGGGGTCACCCGTTCGGCGATCTCCGGTCCGGACAGGTCCTCGTATCGACGGCTCATGGCCCGAACACTACGCAGGTCACCCGGCCGACGTGTCTACGCTCGTGACATGTCGACGTCGAGCGCGCCCGAACTCCGCTGGCTCACCAATGCACGCCTCCCGGACGGGCGGAGGGTCGACGTCGAGTTGGCCGACGGCCGGGTGGCCAGGGTGCTGCCGGCCGGCGAGACGCGCGACGGTGCGGCGCGCGATCTGGGTGGCTGGCTCCTCCTCCCGGCCATGGGCGAGCCCCACGCCCACCTCGACAAGGCGCTCACGGCCGAGAACGTGCCGAACCCGTCCGGCGACCTCCGCGGTGCGATCGACGCATGGATCGCAGCAGCCGAGCGCGGGGTCTTCACCCACGACGACATGGTGGCCCGGGTCCGATCGGCCCTCGAGAAGCTGCTCCTGAGCGGCGTCACCGCGGTGCGGAGCCACATCAACTGTGGATCCGGGGCCGGGATCTCGCACCTCCTGGCGGCGCAGGAGGCGGCCCGGGACTTCGAGCACGCGATGGACATCGAGTTCGTCGCCCTCACACACTCTCCGATGACCGGACCCGGCTCGGATCCCAACCAGGCAGCGCTCCGGGACGCGATCGCCGCCGGGATCCACCTCGTCGGTGGGTGTCCACACCTCGAACCGGACGGCGATGCGGCGATCGCCCATGCGCTGACGGTCGCCGCCGACACCGGCGTGCCGATCGACCTCCACACCGACGAGACCCTGAACCCGGACATGTTGACCCTGCGATCGTTGGCCCGCCAGGTCGTCGAGAGAGGCATGGAAGGACGGGTCGCCGCCAGTCACTGTGTGAGTCTCGGAGTACAGCCGGTCGACGTCCAGGAGGCCGTCGCCGCCGAAGTCGCCGCCGCCGGCATCTCGATCGTCCCGCTGCCGCAGACGAACCTCTTCCTGCAGGGGCGAGACCATCCGGTGTCGACGCCGCGTGGGCTGACGGCGATCCCGGCCCTTCGCGCAGCCGGCGTGCTCGTCGCCGCCGGGGCCGACAACGTCCAGGACCCGTTCAACCTCGTCGGCCGCTCCGACCCGCTGGAAACGGCGGCCCTGCTCGTGATGGCCGGGCACGTCCTGCCGGACGACGCGTACGACATGGTGAGCAACGCCGTCCGGGTGGCGATGCGCCTCGCGCCAGTGCGGTTCGAGTCGGGTGATCCCGCGGACTTCGTGGCCATCGATGCGCCATCGGTGCGCGGGGCGATCGCCGACGCACCAGCGGACCGGGTCGTGTTCCACCGAGGTCGGGTCGTCGCCGAGTCGCACACGACCCGAACGGTCCTGCACTGAGTCACCTCCGATCACCGATGTGCGATCATGGAGTCATGAGTCGTGATCTGAAAGTCGGAGCGTTCTTCTTTGGTGGTGTCGAGATGGCCGATGCCGGTGCCGGGGCACCGGCGCCGATGGACAGACGGTTCTCGAACGACGAGTGCTGGTCGGCGACGCTCGAGTACGTCAACTCGGCGATCGAAGCCGACCGACTCGGCTACGACTCGTTCTGGACCACCGAGCACCACTTCCAGTACGAGGGCTACGAGGTGATCCCGAACGGGCTCGCCATCTCGACCTGGATCGCCGCCAAGACGCAGAACATCCGCCTCGGCGCGATGTTCAACGTCGTGCCCCAGTGGAACCCGTTGCGACTCGCCGAGGACTTCGCGACCCTGCACAACCTGTCGGGCGGCCGGGGCATGCTCGGAGTGGGTCGGGGCACGGTGCCCCGTGAGGTCCTGCACCTCAACGACAAGGGCGTGTCGATCGGATCGCACGACAATCCGGACAAGGCCGACGACGACACCCTCAACCGCGAGGTCTTCGAGGAGTCGATGGAGATCGTGCGTCGAGCACTGACGCAGGAGTCGTTCTCGTTCCAGGGCAAGCACTTCCAGATCCCGGTGCCCGGGATCCCGGACCGGGGTTCGACCGTCCAGTCGCTCACGCTGATCCCGCGACCGATCCACCCGTTCGAGATCTGGCAGGCGGTCACGAGTCCGCCGACGCTCGACTACGTGCCGGTCGTCGGCCACGGCGCCGTGTTCTGGAACCAGCACTATTCGTTCATCGAGCGCTTCTGGAACATCTACGGCGAGAAGTACGAAGCGGCGCACGGGGTCGCGCTCGACTCCCACGAGAAGCGGATGCTCGTGATCGCCGTCCGCATCGAAGACACCTACGAACAAGCACGCGCCACGGCGCTGAACGGACACGACGAGTTCTGGAAGTTCCTCGGCCCGTACGGCTGGAGCCGGGGCTACATGGGCCCCGACGGCAAGCCGGCCAAGCCGGGCCTGATCCCGACCCTCGACGAGTCGCTCGAGAACAAGACGATGCTCATCGGCACGCCCGAGCAGGTCGCCGAGGGCGTGCAGTTCTACAAGGACCTCCTCGGCCTCGAATACCTCACGATCTTCCCGCATCTCCTCGGGGATCCGTACAAGAAGGCCGATGAGCAGATGGCCCGCTTCGCCGAAGAGGTTCTGCCACTCGTGTCCTGAGGAACGGTTGCGTGGGTGTGACGGGGCCGCACCGACCGAGGCCGGTGCTCCGGCGCAGCGTCAGCGGCCGATCGCGGCGCCGACCTTGGTGCGCGGGTCGGCAGCGCCGCTCAGCACACCGTGCTCGTCGAGGACGATCGCGTGTGCGTGACCGAAGTCGCTGACGTACGCGCCGAGCCTCGACACCCGGTGACCTCGTGCGGCGAGCGCATCGGTCCACGCCACGGGCGTCTGGCCCTCCAACTCGACGATCGGCCCACTGGACGCCGTCCACGTGTCGAAGCCGGTGTCCGGGCCGGCGAGCGCCCAGCGCCCGGCACCGATCGCTTCCGCTGGAGAACGACCGTGGCGGAACAGGCGAGCGGCGATCTGCAGGAGGATCTGTGGCTGGGCGTCACCGCCCATCGTGCCGAACACCGACACCAGGTCCGTGCCCCTGGTGGCCAGAGCGGGGGAGAGGGTGTGCGGTGGTCGCCGGCCCGGGCCGAACTCGGCGGGGTGCCCGTCGACCAGATTGAAGCCGAGCCCACGGTTGTGGAGGTTGATCGCCGTGTTCGGCTCCACGAGCAGCGAGCCGAACCCGGACGCGTTCGACTGGATCAGTGAGACGGCCAGTCCTCCGACCTCGGCGGTGCAGAGGTAGGTGGTGTCACCCGGCCCGGAGTTCGCCCGGTGATCGCTGGCGCGCTCGTGGTCGATGCGATGAGCGCGGGCAGCGATGTCGCGCAGCAACTGCGGCCCGTCCGCGTGCTCGTGGAGGGCGTCTGGTCGGTCGTGGCCGGCGAGCTTGGCGCACTCGATCAGGAGGTGCGCCCACCGCTCGTCGTCGGGATCCGGCAGGTCGAGCGAGTCGGCGAGCAGCCCTCCACCGAGCGTGAGGTAGCCCTGGGAGTTCGGCGGGATCGTGTACAGGTCGACGCCGAACATCGATGCCGTGAGCGGATCGACCCACTCGGCCGAACTCCGATTCAGGTCGTCCGTCGTGAACAGTCCGTTCCCGAGGTGGAGCAGACCTTCGCCGAACTCACCCTCGTAGAACGCCGAGCGGCCACCCTCGGCCACCGCTCGGAGCGCCCGGCCGACGCCGGGCCGGCGGACGACGGCACCGCTACGAGTGGCCTGCGTCGCCAACTCCACGAGTCGCTCTCGGCCGGCCGCGTCGAGTCGCGCCACGGCGCCGACGAGCAGTGGACTCGCAGCGAAGCCCTGTTCGGCGAGATCGATCGCCGGGGCGAGGAGATCGCCGAGCGGGAGGCTGCCGAACCGCTCGTGCAGGGTCACCCAGCCGTCGACGCAACCCGGCACCGTCACGGTTCGCACGTCGTGACGGAACGGCATCGCCGAGTGCCCTTCGGCCCTCAGCTCGCCCGGATTCGCGCCGGCCCCGGCGCGACCGCTGCTGTTGAGTGCCACCACGCCGTCGGTCGTGTGGACGAGGGCGAACAGGTCACCACCCATGCCGCACAGGTGCGGTCCGGTCACGGCGATCGCCGCATTGGTCGCGATCGCAGCATCGACGGCGTTCCCACCCCGTGCGAACACGGCGTCGCCGACCCGGGTCGCGAGTTGGTCGGCCGAAGCGACCATGTGACGCGTGCCGCGCACGCTGCTGTGAGGGAGCCGTGACATGCCACGGATCGTAGGCGGCCCCGTCGGCTCGAGCACGGGGCGTAGATTCCGGTCATGGCCGGTTTCGTCGTACCCGGACGTAGAACGTTCGCGACCCTCGGCTCGGGATCCGCCCTCGTCGGCACGTTCCTGCCATGGGTCTCGTCGGGGTCGAGGAGTCGGTCGAGCTACGACCTGTTCGGCGTCGTCGAGCGTCTCGGGTTCGCACCGGACGGCGCCATCGGCTGGGCGATCAGGCTGTGGCCGCTCGTTCCCCTGCTGCTGGTGACGACCGTCGTCGCCCACTCGATCGCCGATGGCTCTCGCCGGATCCGGATCACCCGTACGACCGTCACAGCGCTCACGGTGGCGTACGCGGGTGGCGTCTCGCTGGCGATTCGACTCGCCCCGGACGTCGGGACGATCCAGCGCGGTGTCGGTCCGACCGTGACGCTCATCGGCGCCGCTGCACTGACCGCATCACTCAGTGGTGCCAGGACCCCCGAGCCACGAGCACGTCGCGCAGCACGGCCGGACGATCGGTCATGATGCCGTCGACGCCGAGGTCGAGGAGACGGTGCATCTCGGCCGCATCGTCGATCGTCCAGACGTGGACCTGCAGGCCGAGGCGTCGAGCGGTCGCCACCGTTCGCTCACTGACCACGGTCACTCGACCGGCACGGACCGGGACCTGAGCGACCTGGCCACCCCACGGCACCCGTCGGGCGAAGACGAGTGAAGCGACCTGGGCCGGTCCGAAACTGCTGCACAAACCATCGCCGAGCGACGCACGGAGTCGGCGGAGTCGGCGATCGCTGAACGCTCCGAGGCACACCCGGTCCAGACAGTCGAGTCGCCGCAGCGACCGGATCAGTGGTTCGACGGCGGCGTCGGACTTGCAGTCGACGTTGAAACGCGCGGTCGGGAACGACCCGACCAACTCCTCGAACGCCGGGATCGGCTCACGACCGTCGACACGCGCCTCGGAGACCTCTCGCCACGTGAGTGACTCGATCGTTCCAGGTCGACCGCACGTCCGGGACAGATCCGGGTCGTGGAACGCTGCGAGGACCCCGTCGCTCGTGACGTGGACGTCGGTCTCCAGGTACGTGTAGCCGAGGTCGACGGCGTGCTGGAACGCCGGCAGGGTGTTCTCGGGATGGTCACCGGCCCCGCCACGGTGGGCGAACGGTATCGGTCCGGGCCAATCGAGGTACGGGTGCACCCGGCCAGCGTACGGTGCGGCCGGGACCCTCGTTCAGATCGCCCGACCCGATGCGGCCCAGTACTCGTCCTTCAAGAGTCGCTTGTACAGCTTGCCCGTCGGGTGCCGGGGGAGTTCCTCGCGGAAGTCGACGCTGCGAGGGCACTTCACATCGGCGAGGTGCTCACGGCAGTACCGGATCAACTCGGCTGACAGGGCCGCTGCGGCCGCTGCATCGGCGGGCATCGATCGGGGCTGCACGACCGCTTTGACCTCCTCGCCGAAGTCCTCGTTCGGCACGCCGAACACGGCGACGTCGACCACTTCGGGGTGCATCGTCAAGACGTTCTCGGCCTCCTGCGGATAGATGTTCACACCGCCGGAGATGATCATGTAGGCCTTGCGATCGGTGAGGTACAGAAAGTTGTCGGCGTCCAGATAGCCGACGTCGCCGAGCGTCGACCAACCCTTCGGGTGACGTGAACCGGCCGTCTTCTCGGGGTCGTTGTGGTACTCGAAGGTGGACCCGCCCTCGAAATAGATGGTGCCCGACTCGCCGGCGGGCACCTCGTCGCCGTCCTCACCGACGATGTGCACGACGCAGTTGATCGGCGTGCCGACGGTGCCCTCGTGGGCCAGCCACATGTCGCTGTTGCAGTACACGAAGCCGTTGCCCTCGGTCCCGGCGTAGTACTCGTGGATGACCGGCCCCCACCACTCGATCATCTGCTTCTTCACCGGCACCGGACACGGCGCCGCAGCGTGGATCACGCACTCGATCGACGACACGTCGAACGACGCCCGGGTCGACTCGGGCAGCTTCAGCATCCGCACGAACATCGTCGGCACGACCTGGCTGTGTGTCGCCCGGTGCCGCTCGAGGTTGTGGAGGTATCCCTCGGCATCGAACTTCTCCATGACCACGACCGTCGCACCGAGCGCCAAGGTCGACATGCAGAAGCGGAGCGGAGCGGCGTGATAGAGCGGGGCGGGGGACAGGTACACCTTGGACGAATCCATGCCGAACAGCAACTGCAGCATTCCGGTCACGCCGGTGACGCGTTCGGCGAGCGGCGTCGGCGTGAACGCCGGGAGCACACCCTTCGGACGTCCGGTCGTGCCGGAGGAGTAGAGCATGTCGGTACCGGCGACCCGATCGTCGATCGGTTCGTCCGAGTGGGCGGCCGTCGCCGACTCGTAGCTCTCGTAGCCGTCGATCGTCCCGTCGAGCATGAGGCGGAGTTCGACGGCCGGGTTCCGCGGCAACAGTTCGGCGGCCTGCTCCGACTTGTAGCGGGAGGTGATGAAGACCCGGGCCCCACAATCGTCGACGATGTACTCCAACTCTTCCGTCGTGAGCCTCGACGATGCAGCGGTGTAGATCAGACCGGCGTACTCGCAGCCCCACAGGATCTCGAGGTACCTCGGATGATTCTCCATGCAGAGCGCCACGTGGTCGCCCGGCTGGAGCCCGGCCGATCGGAACAGTCGACTGAGTCGGTTCGCAGCTGCGTCGAGTTCGGCGTAGGTCTGCGTCCAACCGGACTCGGCCATGACGACCGCTGGCTTGTCGGGCGAGGCATCACGATGGGCACCGGGAAACATCGCGCGGACCGTAGTCGACGGTACGGTCGGCACGTGGAGCCGAGGCGTCGATCCGAAGTCGTCGACCGCATCGCGCCGCTCGCAGCAGCGCTGGGTCGCCCGGCGCCGGGCCTCGACGAACTCGCGATCGCGATCTCGCAGATGATCCAGCCGACCGTCGACCGCCTTGCGGTGATGGCGGATCTGGACGAACTCGCTGCGACGTGCCCGAGTCCGACGCGCGACGCGGTGATGACCCACCTGTTCGGCTCCGGCCGATTGATCGGCGATCGCGCCGACTACCACGGCTGGCGCAACTCGTGCATCGATCAGGTGCTCGAATCCGGGCGGGGTATGCCGATCACACTGTCGGTGATCGGCATCGAAGTCGCTCGTCGGGTCGGTGTCGAACTCGTCGGTGTCGGGATGCCAGGGCACTTCCTGGTGGGCGATCCGAGCGACGACGAGTGGTTCGCCGATCCGTTCAACGGCCGCACCGGGCTCGACCGGTCGGACTGCCGGGCCATGGCCGAGGCCATCCACGGTCCGACGGCCGCACCGCCTCGCTGGTCCGACGACCTGCTCCGACCGATCGCCGCCCGACACGTCGCCGCCCGGATGCTGAACAACCTCAAGGTGTCGTGCGAGCGACGCGGCAACCGTGTGGCGCTCGGCATCGTGATGCGAGCACGGTTGCTGCTGCCCGAACTCGGCGACGACCCGAGACATGTGGCGCCAGCTTTGGCAGTGTTCAACTGATGCTGGTGTACTCGCCACCATGATCGATCGAGACGTCAAGCGCTCCCTCGGCCAGATGATGAAGGGGGTCGAGGTCGTCGGAGCCCGACACGGTGGGGTGGCACGGGCGTACACCAGCCATTGGGTGACCCAGGTCAGCTTCGACGAGCCCATCGTCATGGCCAGCGTCTCGCCCCGGCACGACACCTATCCGTTGATGATCCGCAGTGGCGAGTTCTCGGTGTCGATCCTGGCCGGCGACCAGATCGCCGAAGGCCAGTACTTCAGCTACCCGGGTCGCAAGTTCCGCTACATGGCGACCGAGTTCCTGGCCGATTGGCCCGACGACGCCGGCGGACCGCCCGTCGTGCCGAACTCGATCGCATGGTTGAGGTGCCGCATCGTGCAGCAGCTCGAGATGGCGGACCACGAGCTGCTGTTCGCCCGGGTCGAGTCAGTGGTCGAGGGTCGCCTCGGCGAACCGCCGCTGCTCTACTCGAGTCGGGCCGGATGGCGAGTCGCCGGCGCCAAGGCGCGAGAGCCGGGCGTCTCGATCCGGGACCAGCTCCTGGAGCGACTGGCGGGCCTCGGGCTACCGACCGACGGGCCGGACTGACGCCCTCGGACCCGCGGCGACTCAATCGAGCAGCGGCTGGGTGTCGGGCGGCCCGGGGTTGTTGACGACGCCGCGGCAGACGAAGCCGACATATGCGTTGACCCGGCCGGCTGGCGTCTCATCGGGGCTGAAGCCCTCGTCGGGCAGTGGATCGTCCGGAACGCTCTGATCCGGAACACTCTGATCCGGAACACTCGGGTCCGGCACCCTCGTCGTGGCCACCGGTCGGTCGACACCCTCGAGGTCGGCGATGACGGCGGCGA
>JBMUCX010000023.1:0-34034 GCA_049458915.1 Ilumatobacteraceae bacterium | reverse complement strand
GGTCACTCGGCAGGTGCGCACCTTTCTGCCTGGACGGCGATCACCGAGACGCAGCTCGCCGGACTCGTCCTCGTCTCGGGGGTGTACGACATCACGCCACTGGTGCACGTGCCCATCAACGACGACGTGCGCATGACGCCCGAACAGGCCGCCGAGTGGAGCCCGGCGGGGCGGGCACCGTCGGCACCGACGACGTCGTGCATCGTGACCCACGGGTCGCTCGAGTCATCGGAGTTCGCCCGACAGAGTGCCGACTGGGTGGCCGAGTGGAGCGCCGTACCCGACAACGGCACGGCGACGACCGTCGTCGCCGAGGGCCGCAACCACTTCGACGTACTCGACGACCTCCTCGACCAGAACCGTCCGCTCGGGGCAGCGGTCCTGCAGTCGATCCGCACGGTCTGAGGAGTCGTGCCCGGCCCGGCGCGTCACGTGCCGGGTGAGGCGGTGGCCAGGCGATCTGCGGCACACGAGCGATGCCGTTGAAGGCTGCTCCATTCCTGGCCTGACCTGGTTCCCGGGCGCCCGTTGCACAGGACCCGACCACCACCTCACCCGGCACGTACCGAGTGCCGTCACCATATCGCCCTGGTGGGCGTCCCCGTCCGCGCCCTACGATCATCACCCATGGCGGACGCGGTGGCCAACGGGTTCCGTCGGGTCGCGGTGATCATGGCGATGCACGACGAGGCCCGTCCGGTCGTGGAACGCCTCGGCGCGAAACCCACGCCGCATCCCCACGACCGATTCCACGACTGGTTCACCACGTCGCTCGGCGGCGACGATCGGACCGGTGAGGTCCTCGTCGCCGTGAACGCACCCGATCGGCAGCACGGCGTGCCCGGAATAGGTCCCGAGCCGGCGGTGATCACCACGCTGCACGTCCTCGAGCACTGGGCACCCGATCTCGTCGTGTCCGCTGGAACCGCCGGAGGATGGGCGTCCAAGGGCGGCTCGGTCGGTTCGGTCGTGCTCGGCGGACCGCACGTCGTCCGGCACGATCGGCGGATCGCGATCGCCGGGTTCGACCGGTTCGGGATCGGATCGTTCCCGTGCGTCGAACTCGACCACCACGCCGACCTCCTCGGTGCAACGGTCGGCGTCGTCACGACCGGCGGATCACTCGACGAGATGCCGTCCGACCGGGCGATGATCGACGCGAGCGGAGCGATCGCGAAGGACATGGAGGCAGCCGCCGTCGCCCACGTCTGCTCGGCGTGGGGGACGCCGTTCGCGGCGCTGAAGGTCCTGACCGATCTCCACGACGCACCGACCTCGACCGCTGCACAGTTCGAACGCAATCTCGCCACCGCCTCGACGATCCTCGCCGACCGCCTGGTCACGCTGCTGTCCGAACTCGTCGCCGGACGGCGCTGACCGGTCAGTCGTGACCGATCGCCCGATGCCGGGCGATCGCGTCGTCGGCGAAATCGCCTCTCGGATCGCGCCAGACCGTGTGGACGTGGTTCGCACCGCGCGCCGTGTTGTCGTACTCCGCCAGCAGGGTCGGTCCGTGGAGCCGGTAGTAGTGCGGCTCGCCGGGCTCGAGCCCTCCGGCCCACAGTACGTGGACCTCGTCGAGCCCCGGACCCGCGAACTTCGCGAGTTCGTCATCAGCGAGCCCGTCGGGAAGTCGCTCGGCGTACCGCCTCAACAGCGTGTCGAGCATGGCGCGTTGATCACCGCCCATCGCCGTTGCCGCCAGACCCTTCGGGGTCCGGGACCACGACAGGGCGGCGAGGTCGTCGATCGTCAACCCCGCTGCGGCATCGGCGGCCGCCTGGATCCGCACGGCGAGTTCGTCGAACTCATCGGGAAGTCGCCCACGCCAGATGTCACGGAGCGGCACCGGACCATCGCCATCGACCAACTCGGCCCGGTTGACCAGCACGAGGTCGGTCGGCGCCCGAGGACTCACGACCGCCACGGTGCGCTGCGCTGCGTCGAACGATCGGACCAGTTCACGGGCGAGGTCCTCGACACCCTCCAATGGCCGCAACGGGTGCGGGCCGAGCAGGGGTGCACTCGCCGGATCGGCGCCGAGGAACAACGGTGTCGTGCCGACGACCGCACCACCGACGACGGCGATGTTCACCGAGACATGGTGCCCGCCGATCCGCCATGCCCACTCGTCGCCCCTCGGATCACCGAAGATCCGGACGAAGTAGAGCAGCGGGTCGCGACCGCGTTCTCGCCCCCACGATGCCGACCAGCCCTCGAGGTGGTCGAGGACGTTCTCCAGTCCGATGATCGTCGAGGCGGTCACGTAACCCGCCGTCGACAGGCCCGTCGCCAACAACCCGAACGCGTGACGCTGCTGCGGTGGTGTCATGGCCCCGAGTGGCAGCCCGCCGTGGTCGGTCGGTGTGTAGAACCACCGGCGCCGCTCGTCATGGTCGTCGAACGGCCGGAGGAGGATCGCCCGCTGATCCTCGTCGAGCGAATCGATCAGCCGAGCGGCGGCCTCGGCCATGACGAGCGCGACCCGACGCCGAGGCGATTCGGACTCCAACTCGCTCATCCCACGCTCACCGCTCAGTCACCGGGCCCGTACAGGCCGAAGATCAGATCGGGGTCACCGGGGACCCAGGTACCGTCGACCTGGGAGCGTCGTCCGATCGCCCGGGTCCGGGCGAGGAGCGACCGACCCAGTTCGATCTGGCCCGGCTCCCACGCCTTCAACGCAGCATCGAGATCGTCCGGGTGCGCCGCCAACGCATCTCGCAGTGCCCAGCCATCGGCGGCGGCCTTCGCCGTACCGGCTGCGGCGTGGGGCCGGGCCGCGAACGCCGAATCACCGACGAGCACCGTCCGACCGAGCCGCATCCGGTCGACCTCCACGTCGACGACCACCTGGATGAACAGCTCGCCGATCCCGTCGACGACGTCGGCGATCACGGCCGGCAGTCGAGCGCGAGCATGGGCCCGGGCCTCGGCGACGTGCTCGGGCCTGAGCGCGCCCGGCGGCATCGAGACCTCACGACGCGCACCGTTTCGATCCGTGAGGAGGTCGTCGAGGTCGTCGCCGGGCAGGTAATTCCGGTACCAGACGATGTTGACCAGTCGTTCACCGGGGTCGACCGACCCGTCGCGACCCGGGATCGGGTACACGAGGATGTGACTGTTGGCGTAGACGTAGTACGTGATGGCTCCGTCGAGGGCACGTCGCGTCGACGGAGACAGATCGGTCTCGTGCACGACACCTCGCCAGGCGACGTATCCGGCGGGTGAGGTCCGGGCCTCCGGCGCGACCACCTGTCGAGCGGTCGAGCCGACGCCGTCGGCGCACACCGCCAAGTCGGGCTCGACGACGAGACCGGAGGCGAATCGCAGCACCGGCGTGTGCGGGTCGAGTTCGACGAGGTCGTGGCCGAGGAGGTAGCTCGCCGGATCGAACTGCTCGAGTGTCCGCCGGTACACCGTGTTCCAGGAGCTGAACAGGTAGCTGTGCGCGGCCTCGTGACGGACCGATCCGTCCCGGCCGAGCGTGCGGATGGTGGACGTCTCGACCGAGATCGTCGACAGATCGATACCGGCCCGTTCGCGGAGGAACCGAGCGGTCATCGGCAGGAATCCGATCCCCGCACCGCGCTCCTCGAGCGGCGAGGTGGATCGTTCGTGGACGGTGACGTCGTGGCCGTCGGCGGCCAGGAGGCATGCCGTGGTGAGGCCCCCGATGGACCCACCGACGACCGCGACGCGCACCTGATCCTCCGTCAGCCGGGCTTGCCGAACGTGGCGATCTGATCGACGTTGCACCGGAACAGCACCCGGCGCTCGTCGATCGACGGGTCACGCAGCCCGTACGGTCCGGGCGTCTGGGTGTACTTCTCCCAGATCTTGTCGAGTTGCGCAGTGACACCCGGGCCGCGGTCGGGGTCGTCCTCGGAGATCTCCTCGGCGACCGTGTGCTTGATGCTCATCCAGTGATACGGGTTCGCCGGATTGACGAGCACGCTCGTGAGTCGACCGTTGTCACGGATCCACTGCGTCTTCGTACGGTGAGCAGCGCAGTTCACGAGGATCTGATCACCCTCGTAGTCGAACCACATCGGGGTCATGTTGGCCCGTCCCCCGGGACCGACGATGCCGAGGATCTGCGTGACCGGCTGATCCATGAGTTGTTTGTAGATCGGGTCGAGATCGGCGAGCGAGTCGATCTCGAAGCGGTTCCCGACAGCGAACTGGCCCTCCTGCAGGCCATCCGCCACGTCACGGAACGAAGCAACTTTGATTCCCATGTGTACCCCCAGGTCGTCGATGGATCGGCACCGGCGGTGCCGTGGCGAGCGTAGGCCGCTCACCCTCTGACGGTCGACATGATCGCCCGGTACGGGCCGGGGTCGATCCGGGCGTCGACGAGCCGGGGGCCGTCCCAGCCGCCCTCGAGCGCCCCTGCCACGTCGGCGGCCGACTCGGCGACGACCGCCGAGAGGCCCATGGCGCGGGCGACGCCCGCGTAGTCGACGTCCGCATACCGGACCGCACCGGCACCGCCCTGGTCGCTGCGCTGTTTGATCTCGATGAGGCTGAGGGTCGCGTCGTCGAACACCACGACGGTGATCGGCAAGCGGTACCGGGCGATGGTCTCCAACTCGGCGAGCGTCATCGACAGGCCACCGTCGCCGACGAAGGCGAGGACCGGCTCTCCCGGCCGGGCGATCGCAGCGCCGATCGCAGCAGGGACCGCGAAACCCATGGTGGCGAGCCCGTTCGAGATCAACAGGCGGTGCGGGGCGAGTACCGGCCAGATCGGCATGACGGCGAGGAAGTGGGCGCCGGCGTCGACCGTCGTGATGATCCCGTCCGGTGCGGCTGCGAGGACGGCATCGACGAGTTCCACCGGTCCGAAGGTTCCGGCTGTGCAGCCACGGAGGAGGTCGTGGGTCCGCTCACGCTCGGTTCGGCCGACGTCGACCGGCCAGTCGTGGTCGGCGAGAGCATCGACGAGCACCCGCAAGGACGCAGCGACCGGACCGAGGCAGCGTCGCGTGACCGGGACGAAACTCGACGGCGGCAACTCGGCATCGAGCGAGATCACGGGCACGCTGCCGTACCAGGGAGCGGGCATCGGCTCGACCGTGTCGAGCCCGACCGTCACGACGAGGTCGGCGCGGTCGATGATCTCCCGTTCGATCGCCCCGCTCGTGTAGAGCCCGGCCCAGAGCCGATGGCCGGCCGGTAGCAGACCCGCCGCCTGGTAGGTCGTGAGGACCGGAGCACCGATCTGTTCGAGCGCCGAGCGGACGGACGGCGCATCGACGAGCGCCCCGATCCCGGCGATCACCAGCGGGTGGCGGGCGCGTCCCGCGATCGCGGACAGCTCATCGTCCGGGTCGTCGGCCATCGGTGCGGGGTCACCGGGGGACGGCGCTGTCGACGCCGTGGACGCATCGATGTCCAGGTGCACCGCTCCGGCCGGTGCGGAACGGGCGATGTCGACGGCCCGGTCCGCCGTCGACTGCGGGTCGAGGCCGAGGGTCGCCGACCACTTGGTGATCGGACGCATCATCGCCCGTTGGTCGAGTCGCTGATGAGCCACCCGTTCGAAGTCGGCCGAACTCACGCAGTCGGTGGCGAGGACGAGCGGGAACCGATCGAGCGTGGCCTGAGCGGCGCCGTTGGCGAGCGAGGTCGTGCCAGGCCCTCGGGTTCCGATCGCGAGGCCGACCGAGTCGCTCACGAGGCCGTACGCCGCAGCGGCGATCGCTCCCGACGATTCGGCGTGAACGAGGACGAACCGCATCCCGGCGTCGGTGGCGGCGCCGACCAGGTCGAGGTTCGACCCGCCGCCGGGGACCCCGAACACCGCATTCCCACCTCCACGGCGGACGGCAGCGACCAGGGCTTCGGACGGGTCCATGGCGCGACTCTAGGTCCGAGTGTGGCGAGCACCCCGGACGGCTAGCCTGACGCCCGCACACGGGAGAGGTGCGAGAGCGGCCGAATCGGCACGCTTGGAAAGCGTGTGAAGGGCAACCTTCCGTGGGTTCGAATCCCACCCTCTCCGCCACGAGCGGCGAGAAGAATTCCGGCGCCTGGTCCGCAACCGATCAGGCGTCGCGCCGACGGTCGCGTTGCGCCGTTCGCCAGTGCAACGCGAACAGCGGAACGGCGAACGCCAGCGTGATGCCCGAACGCAAGAGACTCCGTATCGCCTGGCGCCGGTTCGACTTCTCCCACACCTCGGTCTCTCTGGCCCGCCACGCTGCTTCGGCCTCCGGGTCGACGGTGGACGGAGTCTCACCTTCGACGAGCACCGGAGGGTTGTAGTACCCGACGTAGGGATCCGGGTACGAGATGTCGACGACCGCACCCACGAGGCTCACCGAGGCGAACAGACTCGTCACCAGCGTGACCAGGCACACGACATAGAGGTAGATCGTCCTGATCACGCCCATCGCCGCGCGACCGTCCGGGGCCCCGGGGATCGCCGAGTCGGTCGCTGCGGAGTCGGACATGACCAGACCGTACCGCGCATCAGGACCCGGCCGGATGATCGACGCGGGCTCGCGGCCGCTCGACACCGTCGCGTTCAGCGGCGAACCACCCCATAAGGTCGAGCGCATGACCGACGCACTCACCGCCGCTCCCTCCCCCGGCGGTGACCACCTGGAACGCTGGATGCGCGACGCCATCCACGAGGCACGTGCAGCGCTGACGCACGACGACGTCCCGGTCGGTGCCGTCGTCGTCCGAAACGGAACGATCATCGCCGCACGCCACAACGAACGAGAACTGACCGGCGACCCGACCGCCCACGCCGAAATCCTCGCCCTCCGGGACGCCGCGACGCACATCGGCCACTGGCGACTCGACGACTGCACCCTCGTGGTCACGCTCGAACCGTGCGCGATGTGTGCCGGGGCGATGGTCAATGCTCGGTTGGGAGCGCTCGTGTACGGAACGACAGATCCGAAAGCGGGTGCCGCCGGAAGTTGCTTCGACCTCGTCGACTCACCGGTGCTGAATCATCGGGTTCCACGCACGACCGGCGTCCTCGCCGACGAGTGCGGGCGCTTGCTCACCGACTTCTTCCGAGCTCGGCGACGTCCACCCGTGCACTGAACCGTCGTCAACGACGCCGGGGGATCATCCGCCGTCGGGTCGCCGGGTGAGCGTCGATCCCGACATCGGACGACCCGTCGTGCCCGTCGTCGTCGCCGGCCGACTCGGGATCCGTCGCCCCGCTGGAGTCACCAGCTGGCGGATCATCCGCCACGGCACTCCGACGGATGGACGTCGCCGGTCGCACCGGTTCGGCAACGTCGGTCGACGACCGCCCGGCGGTCTCACCGGCCGGCGGGCCCGGCTCGACGAACGTCGGCGCCTCGTCGATGGCACCGAGTTGGTCGTCGACCTCGCCCGACGGCCACACCAACTCGAAGCGGTCGATCGGATCGTCGTCGGGCCGCCGCCGTCGTGACGACACGGGCTCGACCGGCCGGTCGGCCGTGGTGATCACATCGGACGCCCACTCCGCGACCGGGCTCACGTCGTCGGCGTCGTCGAACACGTCGTCCGAGCGACGTTCGAGATCATCGGAACGATCGACCGACGCACCACCGACGGTGACACGACCGAGCCACGACGGCTCCTCCCACTCGATGAGGACGTCGCCGCCGTCGGCGCCGGCCCGAGCTGCGTCGGCAGCATCGGCCCGGGTGACCGGGACCTCCACCGTCGCACCGACCGACGTGCTCCGCAGCGCCGCCAGGGGCGACAGCAGCGGATCGGTCTGCTCGACCGTCGAGACGCCGTCATAGCGCCGCCACTGGTGCACACCGGAGGGATGACGCCGATACGGCACCCACGCCACCTCGGACACGGGACGTGCCGCCAACCAGGAGACGCACTCGTCGGTGAGGAGATCGACCGCAGCGAGGAGTACGTGGAGGTCGAGCCCCGGTACCCGATCGACGAGGCGGCCGAGGTGCCGGACCCCGCCGATGCGGACGGAACCGCGATCGACCTGGGCAGCCGTCAACACGCCGGACTCGATCAGCCGTCGGGCCAACGAGGAGTCCGTCGTCCGCTCGGCGAAGTAGATCTCGCCGCGATCGAACGACACGCGTGCCACTGGATCGGTGCGGAACACGACTTCGCCCGTGAAACGGTGCGTCCGCGCGGCGTCGAGTACGAGCCAGGCGGGACGAGCGTCCGAACCGGTCACGCTGCCCGTCCGATCCTGCACGAGGCGCGATGCGTCGGACGTGTCGTGACGGTCACATCCACCTCGTCCTCCTCGTCTCTGCACGGTCGTCGACGGGCCGCCGCCGGCGGTCCCGTTCACCGTATCGGTCGGCCCCGACGAAATCTTGAATTTCCGTCCCGATCGGCACCGACACCGGCATCGACATCAGGTCAGAGGCACTCGACGGCGACGAGACGTCGATCGGTCGTGTCGTAGAAGCTGACGAATCGATCGTCGAGTCGCTCGCGGAACTCGCGATACGACGCGAACTCCACGTCACGGCCTCCGGCGTCCCGACACCGACGGTCGAGCACCGGCGCATGAGGCACCTGCCAACCGTTCACCAGGGTGGCGATCCCGTCATCGATCGTGTCGATCGCCGGGAGTTCGACCGCCGGCCCTCGCCCTGCGGGCACGAGTGCGAACCAGACCACCGCCTCGCCGAGGAGATCGGCAACGATCGCGCACCGATCGCGGCCCGCCGGATCGCACGAGATCACACCCGGGGTGCCGGGGACGACCCGGACCCGGCGACGCTCGTCGAGCACCAACTCGGTCTCGGTGGCCGCCACGCCGTCGACCACGGTGAACGCCGGGTTCGTCGACGACTCCACCGGCTCGACCAGATCGATCCGTCGGAACGCGGCCACCGGCTCGCTCGAGCCGGAGTCGATGCCATTCCGGCTCGATTGAACTGCGATCAGTACCACGAACAGTCCGGCGACCGCTCCAACGGCGGCGAAGAACCGGACACTGAAGATCTCCCGCATGGCGCGGTGGACGTTACCCCTGTGTCAGGGCCCGATGAGCGCGCTCGCCGATCGAGTCGATCACGTCATCGGTGTGGGCCACTCCGACGAACATCGCTTCGTACGCTCCGGGTGCCATCGCGACGCCCTCGGCCAGCATCGCATGGAAGAACCGGGCGTACGCCGCCTCGTCGGTGCGCTTCGCACCCTCGAAGTCGACCGGCGACTCGCCGTGTTCACCACAAACCATCCCGACGAGCGTGCCGACCACCGGGAACCGTGCCGGAAACCCGGCCGCGTCACACGCCGCTCCGAGCACCGCTGCAAGTCGACCCGCCCGCTCGGCGAGCAGCTCGTACACCTCGGACGAGAGCTGGTCGAGTGCCGCCAGGCCAGCAGCGGTCGCGATCGGATTGCCCGCCAACGTCCCGGCATGGAACACCGGCCCGAGCGGCGAGAGCGTCTCCATGATCTCGCGTCGTCCACCGACCGCCCCGATCGGGAGCCCTCCTCCGATGACCTTGCCGAACGTCGTCAGGTCCGGTCGGATCCCGAGCAACTCCTGGGCCCCACCGGCTCCGAGACGGAACCCGGTGATCACCTCGTCGAACACGAGCAGAGCACCCACCCGGTCGCACTCGGCGCGCAACCCCTCCAGGAAACCCGGCTGTGGGGCCACGACACCCATGTTGGCCGCAACCGGCTCCACGACCACACACGCCACCGTCTCGTCGAGCACCGGGACCTGGTTGTAGGGCACCACCATCGTCTCGGCGACCGCACCGGCCGGCACACCGGCGGTGCCCGGCAGACCGAGTGTCGCCACGCCGCTGCCTCCGGCAGCGAGCAATGCGTCGGTCGCCCCGTGGAAGTTGCCGTGGAAGATCACGACCCGATCCCGACCGGTGTACCCGCGGGCGAGTCGGACCGCCGTACTCGTCGCCTCGGTCCCCGAGTTCATGAACCGGACCTGCTCACAGGACCCGACTCGCGACGAGACCGCCTCGGCCAGTTTCATCTCCCTCGGAGTCGGTGCGCCGTACGACGTCCCGTCGACCGCCGCAGCCGAGATCGCAGCGGTGATCGCCGGATGAGCGTGTCCGAGGATCACGGCGCCGTAGCTCTGCACGAGGTCGATGTACTCGTTGCCCTCGACGTCCCAGAGTCGGGCACCCTCGGCCCTGGCGACCACGTACGGTCGACCACCGACCGAACGGAACGCCCGGATCGACGAGTTGACCCCGCCCGGCACGACCCGCGTCGACCGTTCGAACGCGACGTCGTTCGACGCGAGCCCGGCACCGGTGCACACCGTCGGAACGCAGCCGGCGTCGACACACCGATCGGGATCGCAGAACGGGATCACGACCCGCTCCGACCCGCAGCGCGCTCGGCGAACCAGCGCGTGAAATACGTGAGGACGAGATCGGCACCGGCACGCTTGACCGCCGTCAACTGCTCGAGTGCGACCGCATCGTGATCGATCCAGCCATTGGCCGCTGCCGCTTTGACCATGGCGTACTCACCACTCACGTGATACGCCGCGAGCGGGACGTCGACGTGTGGCCGGACCGCATGGATCACGTCGAGGTACGACACCGCCGGCTTGACCATCACCATGTCCGCGCCCTGGGCCAGATCGGCCCGGATCTCGACGAGCGCCTCGCGGGCATTGCGGGGATCCTGCTGATAGCCCTTGCGGTCCCCACCGCCGGCGATGGTCACGTCGACGGCGTCGCGGAACGGGCCGTAGAGGCCACTCGCGTACTTGGCGGAGTACCCCAGGATCGCCACCTCGTCGAAACCCTCGGCATCGAGCGCGGCCCGAATCCGCGCGACCTGCCCGTCCATCATCCCGCTCGGGGCGACGACGTGGGCACCGGCCCGGGCCTGGGCGACCGCCGCTCGTGCGTAGATCTCGAGCGTGGCGTCGTTGTCGACCGACCCGTCCGGGCCGACGAGTCCGCAGTGTCCGTGGTCCGTGTACTCGTCGATGCACAGGTCGGCCATGAGGACGACGTCGTCGCCGAGGTCGGCGCGGAGATCGGCGAGTGCGAGTTGCACGATGCCGTCGGGATCGTAGGCCCCTGAACCCGTCGGATCCTTCGACGCCGGCACACCGAACAACATGATCGCCCGCACTCCGAGCGATGCCAGTTCGGCGACACCGCGGCGGAGGCTCTCACGGGTGTCCTGCACGACGCCCGGGAGAGACGGGATGGGCACCGGTTCGTCGATCGCCTCCCGGACGAAGAGCGGAGCGATCAGGTCGGCGACCCCGAGATGGGTCTCGGCGACGAGATCACGCATCGCCGACGTCGAACGGAGTCGCCGAGGGCGGTGCGCCGGGAAGAGCGGACCGGACGAGGTCATGTACGGCATGGTAGGGCGAGAGGTAGCGTCGCGGCCGTGTCGTTCCAGGCCTGGTTCTCGCAAGAGGAGATCTTCGTGCAGCCGGGCGAGACCACCGCGTTGAACCTGGCCCTCGAAAACCTCAGCGGGTCCACGGAACGATTCACGATCGTGCCGGCCGGGCTGAGCGCCTCGTGGACCACCGTCACACGGCCACGGGTCACGCTGTTCGACGGCGCCAGCGACGTCATCGAGATCGCGATCCGCCCACCGGCGAGTCCGACCACACCTGCGGGCCCCAACGTCATCGCCGTCCGGGTGATCCCCGAGAGCGATGCCGACCAGACGATCGTCGCCGAAGCAGCGATCGTGGTACACGAATTCGACGACCGGCGGATCACGGTCCTCGAACCCATCCGGCGCGCCCGTCGACGGACCTCGATCGAGTTCATGGTCGAGAACCACGGCAACGGCCCGGCCAGCTGCCGCCTGCACCTCGTCGATCCGACCGATCGGGTCGACGGATCGTTCGATCCACCCGCCGTCGGTGTGTCCCCCGGAGCGTCGAGCCTCGTCCGGCTCGACCTGGTCGCGCGCGGCAGCCGGTGGCGCCGATACGAGCGATCCGTGTCGTTCGAGATCGAAGCGACCGAGCCCGACCACGACCCGGCCGTCGGGGCGGCGACACTGCTCCAGCAGCCGACCGTGTCGTCGGCAGGCATGGCCCGAGCAGCCACAGTCGTCGCAGCCGGAGTCCTCGCCCTCGCCGCCTGGTTCGGGGTGGTCCGACCCGAACTCCGCGATGCCGCCCGGGATGCGGTCGACGAGCGCATCGACGACATCCGCGATCCGGCGGCACCCGAGACGACGCTCGTCCCGACTGCGAACGCGCCGGCGGCGGTCGTCGTGGACGACAGGACCGACGAAGGAACGCCGACGTCCTATCGGATCGCGGTCGACGTCGGGATCTCCAACGAGCGCAGCGAATCGCTGTCGATCCCCCCGGACGCGCGCTTCCTGCTCACCGACGTCGTGCTCCAGAACCCCAACGGCGACCTCGGCCGAGCGGAACTCCGGCACGACGACGAACTGCTCTACGCCTGGGATCTGGGGGGAATGACCGCAGCAAACGAGTTCCAACCGCGCATCACCCCGATCCCGTTCGATCCCACCGACGACATCGTGCTCGCCGTACGGTGCGAGGTGGCCGGCGACACCACCGCCACCGGGTGCGACATCAGTGTCCTCGTCGGCGGTCGGCTCGTCCCCCTCGACGGGTGACGACCAGCACCTCAACCGAGTCCGAAGCCCGGTATCCCCGGCACGGCCGAAATCGGCCGCCGGACGACGACCACCCGGGTCACGGCCACCGCACCGATCGGACCGGACGCGACCAGTGAACGCGGTCCGCCGGCGACACGGATCGGAAGATCGACGAGTGCGGTGAACGAACCCGACTCGTCGGCGGTCACGGTCGCCAGAGGTGGGCTGCCGACGCCGAACCCGATGATGACCGACTGCAGCGCCGGGAACCCCGACCCGACGACCTCCACCGCCTCGCCGGGTCGCACCGACACCCCACCCGGGAGTCGGATCGACGGCCGGTGCACGGCGTATCCGCCGAGCACCGCCGCCGTGTACGAACCGGCCGCCGACGGATCGAGCGAGCCCGCGCGTGCCACGAGGAGCGCCGTCCGGTACCCGACTCCGGTGGGTCGGAACTCGATCTCGACGGCACACGTCGCATCCGGATTGAGCGCCCGCCCGCGGCAACTGTCGCCCACGATGACGAAGTCGCTCGCGTCGACGCCGACGACGGTCAACTCGGCGAGGTCGACGGGCGCGAACCCGGTGTTCTCGACGTCGAGTGCCGTTCGTCCAGCGGTGCTCCCGACGACCCCCGAGGGAAGATCGACACCACCCGGTCGAACGAGGAGGGCCGGCACACCACCCGACCCGCTGACGGGCGCCGACACGACCGGATCGCCGGGACCGACGCCGCGCACGCTGAGTGTTCCCGAACGCCGGCCAACGGAGGACGGTCGAAACGTCAGTCGAACGGAGCACGACTGACCGGCCGCCACGACGACACCGCGACGGCACGTGCCACCGGTGACCCGGAATGCACCACTCACCGTCACCTCGGACGGTTCGAACGCCGACGGTCCGGCATTTCGGACCATCGCGTACAGCTCCGCGCTCTCGAACCCGACCAGGACGGTCCCGAAGTCGACCTCCGACATCGACAGCGCCGGCTCGAACCGCACCGTCCCGATCGTGCGTCCCACTGTGTCGATCGGGACGATCGACCGATCTCCGAAAGCATCAGCCGGCACGACCGTGTCGAACGCGACGACTCCGCCCGTACGCGACATGGCCGGACGACCGTGGGCTCCCGGAGTCGCGAACTCGGATGGATCGTCGAGCACTCTGCGGAGGGTCCCGAGGTGATGCTCGGCGACGAGCAGATCCCCATCCGTCGGCGATCCTCCCCCACCCCGGCCGACTCCGACGAGGTCGGTCGCATCCGTGACGAACACGATCTGCCCGCCGTCGAACCCGACGGCGGGTGACCACGACGACCTGTTGCCGGCGACCGGCGGACCGAACCCGCCCGAGGTCGCCGACACGATCGACAGCGGATCGGCCCGCGACGGTTCGTCGAACAATCCGTTGCCATCGGTGTCGCGATCGAGTCGGAACACCTGCGACGGGCAGTCCGGTCGGCACGGCGGAAAGCTCGCTGCGACGAGGAGCGGGTCGGCCGAGACGAACGCCACGATCCGACCGTCCTCCGAGATCGACGGTGACGAGCCGCCGGACCGACTCTCCACTCCCTCGCGACCCGACACCAGCGCAACACCTCGACGCCCGAGGCCGGCGAGCCGGTCCCACACGTAGACCTGCGACGCGGCCGGACCTCCCGGCACCGGCCCGTCGGCCCACCCCGGCAACAGGGCCGCTGCCGTGAAGTCGGCCACGAACGCCAGGTGTCGTCCGTTGTCGGACAGCGCCGGCTGTCGGGCTCCCCGGTAGCTGAAGGCCGTGTTCGGCGGCTCCGCCGGGAGTCCGGCGAGGTCGATGAACCGGCTGCGATCCCCGACCGGAACGGTCACATCGACGAGCGTGATCGTCGAGAGCCCCTCCGGGAGCCCTCGAGCCGGGTGGGTGAACGCGACGAGCGTGCCGGTCGCCGACATCGACGGAGCGTCGTCGACGTCGACCCCGTCCATCGCCGCACCCGTTGCGATGTCGGCGGAGACCAGTTCCCAGGCGTTGGTGCGCCCACCGCACTCGGGGAGCACGAGCCGATAGACGTCCCACCGGTCGCCACGGTCGTCGTCGCGAAAGAGATCGAACGCGATCTGGGTCGTCGCGACGACGGCACACCCATCGGACGAGATCCGGCCATGGATCGTGTCGCCGCTGCGCACACCGGCGGGCACCACGGACAGTTCGTCCACCACGCCGGTGTCGAGAGTGACCCGGAACACGCTGGATCTTCCGTCGACGCGGCCCCCGAACACGATCTGACGTCCGTCGGCGGACACGGACGGCCCGTGGGCATCGACGATCGACGAGGCCGCGCTCGACTGCGATCCATCGACGACCGACGCAGCGCCGAGGACGGCGACGGCAGCGAGAACCGTACGCGGGCCCCGGGACGACCCGTTGGCACCCGTCCACCGGCGCGGTGGACGTTCATCGATGTCTCGTCGACCCATCGTCGGACCCCCGCCAGATCCTAGGAGTTCCCGGAGAGCACGGTCCGGACGCAGTCGACCAGTCCGTCGACCGAATGGTCCGCTGCCACGGCATCGACGTGCAGGCCCGCCGCCACGGCGACCCGAGCGGTGGTCGGACCGATCGCGACCACCACGAGCGAGGGGTCGTCACCGAAGGCGCCGTACCAGGCGGTCGCGGCGGAACCGCTGGCGAACACGACGGCATCGGCACCTTCGATCGACCGTCGATGGGCCTCCGTCGGCTCCGCTCCGCGGGTGAGGTACGCGACCACGGCCTCGACGTCGTAGCCGAGCGCCCGCAGCCCGTCGACCACCACGGAGTCGGAACGGTCGCCCTGGACCACGAGGGCGCGACCTCGGGCCGAGGGCGGCGGAAACGCCCGGACCAGATCTGCCGCCGTCTGCCGTGGAGGCACCAGCGGGGTGATATCGGTACCGAGCGACTCGGCAGTGACCGAGCCGACGGCGGCCACACGGACGCCCGGATGGAGCGCCAGTGCAGGCGCGAGACGTCGGGCGCCGTGCCGGGACGAGACGACGACCCAGTCGAACTCGCCGAGGCGGCGCAGCGTCATCGGCAGCCGATCGTCGGGCGGGTCGACGATCTCGATCATCGGCACGTGCACCACCGCAGCACCGAGTTCGGCGAGTCGCGCGTCGAGGGGTCCGGGAGCGTCACGGGTCGTGACGATGCGGCGTCCGGCCAACTCTGCGCTCATGTGCCACTCAGGCGAGCGTGGGCATCGACGGCCGCACGACGAGCGATCTCGAGGTCGTCATCGATCCGGCCGGTCAGCCGGTGCTCGCCATCGACGCACGCCGTCGACGTCTCGGCGCCGAGGAAGGCGAGCAGTCGGTCCCCGAGCACGTGGGCTCCCACCGGCAGCGAGCACCCGGACCCGAGTTCGGCCAAGAACGCCCGCTCGACGAGCACACGGTGTCGCGTGGGTCCGTGGTCGATGGTCGACAGCGCCTGCCGGACCGACTCGTCGTCATCCCTGCACTCCACGGCGACACAACCCTGCCCGACCGCTGGCACGAACGTCGACGGGTCGAGTTCCTCGGCGATCCGGTCGACCAGCCCGAGAATCTCGAGTGCGGCCACCGCCATCACGATCGACCCCCCGGCGGGAATCCGATCGAGTCTCGTCTGGATGTTCCCGCGGAGTTCCGCGAACGTGAGGTCCGGTCGGATCCGGCGGAGTTGAGCGCGGCGCCGGACCGAGCCGGTCGCCACCGTCGCCCCCGGCGGAAGATCAGCCAACGAGCGTCCGACCAGTGCATCTGCAGCAGACCGGCGCTCGGTGAACGCAGCGATCAGCAGACCGGGCGACGGCGCAGTCGGGAGGTCCTTCGCCGAATGGACGGCGAGGTCGGCCCGACGATCGAGAACGGCTCGTTGGACCTCCTTCACGAAGATCCCCTGGCCGCCGATCGAATGGAGTGGCGCCGTACTGCGATCGCCCGAGGTCTCGACGAGAACCAGGTCCACCTCGTGACCGTCGGCGCGAAGCCGATCGGCGACGACCTGGGCTTGCGTCCGGGCCTGGGCACTGCCGCGGGTGGCGATGCGGATCGACGTCATCCGCCGGACGTCCGTCAGCCGAGATCGAACAGATCGGTCAGGGCCGCCGCGTTCCGGGCACCTTGCGGCGTCCCGGCCTGCGCGCGGAGCCGCACGGACGGCTCGTGGAGGAGCTTCGCGATGATCCCCTTGGTGAGCACGTCCACCGCCTCGAGATCGGCCGGATCCAGATGACGGAGTCGTTTGGCGAGTCGCTCCATCTCGGCGGTGCGGACCGTCTCGGCATGTGACCGGAGCGCACGGACCAACGGAGCCGCCTGGAGCGAGGTCGCTTCGACCGCGTACCGATCGAGTTCGTCGGCGATGATCTCTTCGACCGACGCCACCTCGGCGAGTCGTTGGGCGCGACCGCGTTCGGCCCAGGCACCGACGTCGTCGAGGTCGAACACGGTCACTCCACCGAGTTCGGCGACTCCCGCACCGACGTCACGAGGGACGGCGACGTCGACGACCAGGAGCGGACGCTCGGACCGGTCGGCGATGAGGTCGGTGGTGAGGATCGGCGAACCGGAACCGGTGGACGACAGCACGATGTCGGCATCGTCGATCAGTTCGGCGAGGCGGTCGAACCCGTGGGCTGCCGCCCCCACCCGTTCGGCCAGCGCAGCACCTCGCTCGGCGGTCCGATTGACCACGACCACGTCACCGACACCAGCGGCACGGAGTGCGACGGTGATGCCTTCGCCCATCGCACCCGCACCGACGACGAGCACCCGACGCCCTTCGATCGACCCGAAACGATCGATGACCATCTCGACGGCGGCGTGGCTCACCGACGCGGTGCCACGAGCGATCGCGGTCTCGGTCCGGGCTCGCTTGCCGACGACCACGGCCCGCCGGAACAACAGATTGAGGGTCGACCGCGCCGCCCCCTCGCGCTGGGCCAGTTCCCAGGCCGTGCGGAGTTGGCCCAGGATCTCGGTCTCACCGACGACCGCCGAGTCGAGACCTGCAGCGACCTCGAAGAGGTGGCGGACGGCGAACTCGTCGTGCTGGGTGTACAGGTGCGGGTGGAGATCGTCCGGGGCGAGCCCGCCGAGATCGCAGAGGAAGTCGCGGATGTCCGCGTACGCCCCGTGGAAGCGCTCGGCGACCGCATAGACCTCGGTGCGATTACAGGTGCTCACGACGACCGCCTCGCGGACGTTGTCACGTTCGGCCAGCGCACGAGCCGCCTTCGGAACCTCGTCACCGGACAGCGACACGCGCTCGAGCACGCTGAGCGGACCGCTCCGATGGTTGACGCCGATGACGAGTACGGACATGACGAGCGCAGCCTAGGCCGAGACGCCTCGACGGGGCCGGGCCGGAACGGCGTGAAGTCGGGCACCATCCGCTGCGTGGACACGGCGCTGCTCGTGGTAGCCGAGGATCTGGAGTTCGACCGCCAGATCGACCTTGCGAACGGTGATCCCGGACGGCACGGACAGCACGACCGGCGCGAAGTTCAAGATGCTGGTGACCCCGGCCCTCACCAGTCGGTCGGCGGCGTCCTGGGCAGCCGAAGGAGGCGTGGCGATGACACCGATCGAGACGTTGCGCGCCGCAACGATCTGGGCCAGTTCGTCGAGGGGGCGCACCCGTGCGCCACCGACGAGCGTGTCGAACTTGTCGGGGTCGATGTCGACGACGCCGGCGACCGGGAAGCCCTTCTCGTTGAAGCCGCCGTAGCCGGCCAGGGCTTGACCGAGGTTCCCGGCGCCGACGATCGCCACCGACCATTCGTGGTCGAGGCCGAGTTCACGCCGGATCTGGTAGACCAGGTACTCGGCGTCGTACCCCACACCTCTCGTGCCGTAGCTACCGAGGTACGACAGGTCCTTGCGAACCTTCGCGGCGTTCACACCGGCGAGATCGGCGAGTTCCTCGGACGAGATGGTCGAGGTCCCGGCCTCGGCCTGGTCGACCAGGACCTGCAGATAGATCGGCAGGCGCGCCACGGTGGCCTCGGGGATCTTTCGCCTCGATGCGGGGGACATCGACATGGAAGTCTACGCCGCATGTGCACGATTTCACGAAGTCGTGCCCCGACTCCCGGAACGACACCTCAGCCCAGCAACTGGTGCTCGAGTTCCCGCCGCACGAGTTTGCCCGCCGCATTCCGAGGGAGTTCGTCGACGAAGATCACCTTCGTCGGACACTTGTAGCGGGCGAGGAACTGGCGCGCGTATGCGACCAGCGCGTCCTCGTCGGCGACATGACCGGGTTCGGGAACCACGTACGCCTTGACCGCCTCTCCGTCGTGTGGGTGCGGGACACCCAGCACGCCGACGTCACGAACGGCCGGATGGGCGATCAGTACCTGTTCGACCTCGGCCGGGTACACGTTGAATCCCGACACGATGATGAGGTCCTTCGCCCGATCGACGAGATAGAGGAACCCGGCGTCGTCCACCACCCCCACGTCGCCGGTGTGCAGCCATCCGTCACGGAGCACTCGGGCGGTGGCGTCCGGATCGTTCCAGTAGCCGAGGAAGACGTTGTCCCCACGCACTCGGACCTCACCGGCATCGCCGACCGGAACGTCGTCACCGTCGTCGCCCACGACGCGGACCTCCACACCATCGACGACCTTGCCGACCGAACCCACCGGTGCGTCGAGTCCGACCGAACTCGTCACGACCGGAGCGGCTTCCGTCAGCCCGTAGCCCTCGTGGATCTGCAGACCGAATCGTGCCCGGAACCGCTCGGTGACCTGAGGCGGCAACCGGGAGGCGCCGGACAGCGCCAGGCGGACTCCGGAGAAGGCCGTATCGGGCAACTCGTCGAAGTTCGCGAACGCGACCCACATCGGTGGGGCACCGGGAACCACGGTGACGCCGCGTTGGATGATGGACTGCACCGCCGTCGCCGGGTCGAATCGTTGGACCAGCAGCACCGTCGCCCCGACACTGAAGGACACACCGAGCACCACGTTCAAGCCGAAGACGTGGAACAGCGGGAGCACGCCGTACACGACGTCGCTCGGCCGGGTGACGTCACGAGCACTCAGACTCTGATCGATGTTGGCGAGCAGGTTCTCGTGACTGAGCACCGCGGCACGTGACCTCCCCGCCGTTCCGCTCGTGAAGAGCAGCACCGCCGGCTCGTCGGGCCCGACGGCGACCGGTGGCAGCGGCGCACCGGCGAGGAGCGTCTCGAATCCCGTCTCGGCGGCGGCCGACTCGGCGGTGACCACCACCCGCAACGTCGGGACGGCCGATCGGTCGACGCCGTCCCAACTCGACGCACCGGACGGACCGACGATGATCGCCGTCGGTTCGACCATGGCCAACTCGGTCTGCAACTCGGGCGCCGGACTCGCCGGATTGAGCGGGACCGCCACCGCACCGAGGCCGACGATCGCGAAGTACGAGACCACGAAGTACCGGTTGTTCCCGCAGAGGATCGCGACGCGGTCGCCACGACCGATACCGAGTTCCGCCAGCCCGCCCCGTGCCCGGGCGACCTGCTCGCGCAGCTCACCGTAGGTGGTCTCTCGATTCCGTGACACCAGTGCGATCGAGTCGGCAGCGTGGCCGTCGAGGAGGTGCGCCAGGTTCCCGGTCACAACCGCACCAGGGAGATCACTCCGGCGACGAGGATCGCCCCCAGCAACAGTCCGAGCGTGAGCGTTGTCGCGGGCCGCATCGACCGGACCTTACCGCTCGGACGACCGACGCCCGAACGCGACCGGGGTCGTTGCGATCGTCGGGCCGTCCTCGCCGTCTCCGAGTGGCCCGAGCACGACCTGGGCACCGGCTGCGAGGCCCAGTTCTTCGGCCGCCGAACGTCGATCGAGTGCGAGCGCGAGCATGCCGTACGAGTCGAGCACCAGCCCGACCGTTCCCTGCGGCAAGGCAGCGAACGTCGCCGAGCGAACCGCGCGACGGACGATCGGCCCGCCGACCGGATCCTCGATCCGCACCTCGACGGCGTCGATCCACGTCGCCGGGAGTTCGTCCGGACCGACGTTCAGTTGCGCATTGCCGTAGCGGTCGACCCAGAGCACCTCGCACACGACGCCGTCGTCCTCGGTCCGAGGAAGCGGCACCATGCCGGGCAGGAGCAACACCGGGTCGATCTCCGGTCCGAACTCGGTGAGGTCGACACCGTTGCAGAGGTGCGCGGCGACCGGGGCGAACACGTCGCGTCCGGCGAACGTGACCCCTGCGGCTTCCAGGTGGAACTCGGCGGACGACAGTTCGACCGCCCGTTCGGCGCCACCCGCCATCGCCACGGCCGGGGCGAGGAGACCGTTGTCAGGACCGACGAGCACGCCAGCGCCACCAGCGACCTCGACCGCGATCGCCTTCCGATCCGTCCCGACACCCGGATCGACGACGGCGAGCACCACGCCGGCCGGCACGTACCCGATGCATCGGGCGAGGGCGAGTGATCCGGCACGCACGTCGAACGGCGGGATCTCGTGCGTCAGATCGATCACCGCGACGTGCGGAGCGATGTCGCGGACGACCGCCTTGACGACTCCCACGAACTCGTCGGATGTTCCGTAGTCGGTGAGGAACGAGATGGTGTCGTACCGCGGCACCCGACCGACGCTATCGCTCGTCGGAGAGCGGCACGGGAAAGAAACAGGGCCGGTGCCAACCCCCCGATGGCACCGGCCCTTCGGCGCTGACCGGACGGATCCGGTGCGCCCACCGACCGTCAAACTAGCCGATCGGAACGGGGTGAGAAAAGAGTCACACCAGAAATTCTTGCCGACCCGTCAGGCACCCAACTCGCGGCTGCGGGTGGTCGCTGCCCGAACCGCGGTCTGGAACGCAGCGCGAACCGCACGCTCTTCGAGCACGCCCAAGCCCGCAGCGGTCGTACCCCCCGGCGAGGTCACCATCGCCCGCAGCGATGCCGGATCACCTCGGTCGGCGAGGAGCGCCGACGAACCGACGAAGAGTTGCGCGACCATGCGCTCGACATCGGCCCGAGCGAGTCCGACGGCGACCCCTGCGTCGATCATCGCCTCTGCGACCAGGAACAGGTACGCAGGTCCCGAACCAGTGAGGCCGGTCACGGCGTCGAGTTGGTGTTCGGCGACCCGGACGACGAGGCCGACGCCACCGAGGATCGACTCGGCCCACGCCAAGTCGTCATCGGAAGCACCCGAACCGGGCGCGATCGCCGACACTCCGGCACCGACGAGGGCCGGCGTGTTCGGCATCGAACGGACGACGGCCACGCCGTCACCGGCTGCAGCCTCGAGCGCCGTCGTCGTGACCCCGGCGGCGACCGACAGCACTCGGGTGGCACCGGCTGCAGCGACGGCTCGAACCACCTCGTCGACGGTGCCCGGCTTGACCGCCACCACCGCAGCGCGGCACACCGGGATCCGGTCGAGCACGGCGAGCCCGGGGAACATCGCCACCAGATCGGCCCGCCGTTCAGCGGCCGGTTCGACGACGGCCAGGGCGGAACGATCGACGGTGTCACCGGCGACCAGACCGCCGACGAGCGCCGCGCCCATGTTGCCACCGCCCACGACGACGAGTTCGAACGACTGATCAGCCGACATCCGGTCGAAACTAGCCGTCCGGGCGGCGTTGGAGCTCCGACTTCCCCGATCCGCCGCCCGGACGCCGACACGTCAGGGACGAAGACCGGCCCAGGGGAAGTCGCCGGGACTCACGACGACAGGTGGCTCGCGAACGCCAGGCCGAGCAACGCGGGAAAGGTCGCCTCGACCGCTGCGTACAGCGTGCCCAGGATGCGATCGATCTCGTCGGCGGTCACGGCCGAGTCGGGGATCTCACCGCGGAGGTACACCGCGTCCTCGGCACCGATCGAGAAGTGCGCACCCAGGTGCTCGTCGTTGCGACGCAGGAGCAGGTCCATGATCTCGGCCCGGTTCTCGGGCGGTGCGGGCAACACGTACGTCTCGTAGCGCAGCATCCGCTGCCCGAGGGTGAGCCAGACGGTCGTGAACTCCTTCGTCTCGCCGATCATTCGCACGTACCACCGAGGCTCGCCGAACGATGTGTCGTCGCTCGTCCCACGATCGATGGCGGCCACCAACTCGTTGTCGAGGGCGACCTGCTCCAACCACCCGTCGATGCGTCGCCGCAGATCGTCGAGGCGGTCACCGACGTGCAGATCGGTCACGAACGCTCCCCGGTGACGAGTTCCCTGACCGAGAGATCGGCGTACATCGTCCGAAGTCGCCGGGCTGCCGCTGCCCAGGTGTACTCACGGGCGCGTTCGGCTGCCGCCACCGACATCGACGCCGCCAAGAGCGCATCGGCCAGGATCCGGTCGATGGCGTCCGCGAACCGTCGAGGATCCCGATCGGGGATCAGGAAGCCGGTGACGCCGTCGTCGACCAGCGACTGCAGGCCACCGACCGCACTGGCCACCACCGGCACACCGCACGCCGACGCCTCGAGGGCGACGAGTCCGAAACTCTCGCTCCGGCTCGGAACGATCACGACGTCGGCGGCCCGGTAGTACGAGGACAGGATGTGGTGCGGCTGTGGTGGGACGAACTCCACCCGGTCGTGGAGCCCCAACTCGTCGACGAGTTGATGAGCCCGCTCGGTCTCACCGGCACCGTCCGATCCGCTCGCACCACCGACGATCAGCAGTCGGGTGTCGGCGTGCCGCAGGGCGTGCAGCGCCCGGATCGCGACGTCGGGTCCCTTCAACGGTTGGATCCGACCGACGAACAACACGATCGGGACATCGTCGGGCCGACCGATCGCGGCGCGCGCACCACTCCGGTCACCCGGTCCGAACAGGGCGTGCTCGACGCCGGGAGCCACGATCTCCACTTGGCCACGCACCGACTGCGACGGGGGCGCCCCGTACAGTCGCCGGAACTGCTGCTCCTCCTCGGGACAGCTCACGCACACGGCATCGGCGCAGTTGACGAGTTCGGCCTCGGCCCGATCGCGCCAGCCCGGCTCGGGGTCGCCGCCCTCGGCTTTGACCCGAGCCAACGTGTGGAACGTCGACACGAACGGGATGTCGAGTTCGTGCTTGATCCGATGAGCAGCGACGCCCGACAACCAGTAGTTCGCGTGGACGACATCGGCACCGCCGACCGAGCGGAGATGGTCGAGCACCCGGTCGGTGAACTCATCGATCACGTCGGGCAGTGCTTCTTTCGGGAGATGGTGCGGTCCGGCCTCGACGTGAACGATCCGGTGATTCGGCTCGACCACGACCTCGGCCGGAAGTCCCTCCCGATCGGAGCGCGTGTAGGTGATGCAGTCGACGCCCGACTGTGCGAGGGCCGACACGACCTCGCGCACGTACACGTTCATGCCACCACTGTCGCCCGAGCCGGGCTGCAGCAGCGGTGACGTGTGCAGCGAAATCACGGCCACTCGTCGCATCGGGGAATGGAACGCACCCCGGCCGGTGGACATTCCCGTCACTCGAGCAGGCCGTCGACGGTGGCCTCACCGTCGCGGTAGCGACGCACGAGTTCTCGACCCAGGTCGTCGAGTCGGGCGAACCTCGCCCGACGATCGTCGGACACGACCCGCTCGAACTCGGCAAGAGCCGCTGCCAACTCGTCGAGTTCGTCGAGTCCGAGCGAGGGAAGTCGACTCATCCCGCGCTCGGCGCAGAGTTTGTCGAGTCGCTGCGACCACTCGTGATCGGCGACGTGGTCGACGGGACGGGGCGGACGCGGTGACGCTCCGACGCCCTGGGCCCCGGTCAGGTGGCTCGACAGCACCTCGCGAAGACCTCGCTCGATGCCGTTGGCCGGGGTCGGAGCACGTCGCTGATCGATCTCGGCCCTCACCAGGTCGAGGCGGGCCTGGGCGATGCGGCGCGCATACGACACGGCATCGTCCTCCGCCTGCAACGCTGCTCGCAACGATCGGAGTTGCTCCAGCGGGATCGACGCCGGGTCACCGAGGTCGGCGACCGACGGACCGTCGGGACGGGGATCGTCACCTTTCACTTGCGCTCCTGTCTGATCGATCTCGGCACCTCAGCCCCCCGACACCGGCGGGAGCACCGCGACCTCGTCGTTCGGGGCGACGGGATCGTCCTCCGTGGCCGGCTCGCCGTTCACCCAGATCCGGCAGGTGCCGAGCACCGCGGTGAACGCCGGACCATAACGACCCGAGGCGTGCCCGAGCACTTCACGAACCGTGGCTCCGGGGACTTCGTCCCGTCCGGTGCGCGCAGCATCGCGTGCTGCGGCGAACAGTCGAACCGTCGGCATCCGATCAGCGTAGTTGGACATCGTGGGACCGATAACCTCCGGAAGCCGTGGGTACCGACAAGCGTGCACGTCAGAAAGCCAACCGGCTCCAACGGCAACATGAGCAGCAGCGTGCCGCCCGGGTCGGCACGATCAAGCGGAACGTCGTCCGTTGGAGCATCGTCGCCGTGGCAGCGCTCGCCGGCGTCGTGTTCATCGCCTGGCTCGGAGGAGCCTTCGACGGCGACGACACCGAGTCGGACACCGGGACCGCACCGACGATCCCCGAGGCCCCGACCCTCGACACCCCGGACAAGCCCGAGGTCGTCATCCCCGAGTCGCTGCCGACCGAACTCGTCGTCACCACGCTGATCGAAGGTGACGGCCCGGCCGCTGCATCCGGCGACACGGTGCTCGTCCAGTACGTCGGTGTGCGCTCCGCGGACGGCACCGAGTTCGACAACAGCTACGACCGCGGCAGCCCGTTCCCGGTCGAGTTGGGTGCCGGCCGTGTCATCGCCGGCTGGGACGAGGGCCTCGTCGGGGCCCGCGCCGGTGAACGCCGGCAACTCGACATCCCGGCCGATCTCGCCTACGGCGATGCCGGAGCCGGCGACGTGATCCAGCCGGGCGACGCACTGACCTTCGTGATCGACGTGCTCGAGGTCACGCCGGCCTCATGAGTCGTCGCACCGCGCTGGGTATCGCCGTCGCGACGGCTCTCGCCATGGCGGCCTGCGGCGGCACCGACGACGCCGAGGTGGCCGACGCGACCGGCGACGAGACGGCCAGCGACGCGACGACCGGCGACCAGACGACCAGCGACGCGACGACCAGCGGCGAAGGGTACGGCGACGAGACGACCGGCGATGCGGACCGTCCGACCGCCGACCTGCCCGGTGACATCCCGACCGAACTCGTGATCACCGACCTCACCGTCGGCACCGGTCGAGCAGCCGAAGTCGGCGACACGGTCGTGGTCGACTACGTCGGCGTGCTCACCGCCGACGGCACCGAGTTCGACAACAGCTACGACCGTGGCACGCCGCTCGAGATCGTGATCGGCACCACCGGCTTGATCGAGGGATTCACCACCGGTCTGATCGGCGTGCAGCAGGGCACCGTTCGCCAACTCGACATCCCGTCCGACCTCGCCTACGGGGCGGCCGGGGCGGGCGACGTGATCCCACCCGGTGCGGCGATCTCGTTCGTACTCGAAGTCCGATCGGTTCAAGCGCCACCGCCACCGCCCAGCTTGGCGCCGCGAGCCGATGACGCATCGTGTCCCTCGCCCGACGGGGCCGAAGAGCAGCAGCAGCAGTTCGCCGAGTACCCACCGACCTGCATCGACGTGTCCCGCACCTACACCGCGGAGATCGTCACCAACTTCGGCGACATCACGGTCGAACTCGATGCGGCACGCGCACCACTCGCCGTCAACAGCTTCGTGACCCTCGCCCGATACCGGTACTTCGACGGCACGCAGTGCCACCGGGCGATCCCCGGCTTCGTCGTCCAGTGCGGTGACCCGACCGCCACCGGTTCCGGCGGTCCGGGTTACCGGTTCGCCGACGAACTCCCGGCGGCGGGCGAGTACACGATCGGCTCCGTCGCCATGGCCAACGCCGGGCCCGACACCAACGGCAGCCAGTTCTTCATCATCACCGGCCCGAACGGAGCAGCACTGCCGCCGCAGTACACACTGTTCGGCACGGTCGTCGCCGGTCTCGACTCCACGGTCGCCGAGCTCGACGCGATCGCCAACCCGTCGAACAACGGGGTGCCACCACTGGCCGAGATCGTCATCGAATCGGTGACGATCACCGAGTCCTGAACCCACGACCGCCGCGGCGGTCAACGGCCACTGTGCCCGAAGCCTCCACCCCGGTGGTCGCCGTCGAACCCGTCGACCACGTCCCACACGACGGAGTCGAACCGCTGGACGACCAACTGTGCGCAGCGGTCGCCACGGTGGAACGTGTACGGCTCGATCGGGTCCGCGTTGACGAGGATCACCTTGATCTCACCCCGATAGCCGGCGTCGATGAGACCGGGTGCGTTCACGATGCCGATGCCGTGCCGGAGTGCCAGTCCCGAGCGAGGGAGCACGAGACCGCAGTGCCCCGGCGGGATCGCGATCGCGATCCCCGTCGGCATGAGACCACGGTGTCCCGGCTCGAGCACGAGATCTTCACGGGCGTACAGGTCGAGCCCGGCATCCCCCGGATGGGCGGGAGCCGGCAACGGCAGGTCCGGATCGAGCCGGACGATCTCGACCGGGATCGCAGCTGGCCGCTCGCTCGACGCTGACACGAGGCCCGAGCGTAGGCTCGGAGCGATGAGCACGGCGAACGGTCGACCACCGTCGGTCGACTCCCTGGCGCGCTCTCTGGCCGACTCGGGCCTCCCGCACGCCCTGTGCGTCGACATCGCACGAACGGCGATCGCCGACGGGGCACACGCCGAGGCGGCGACACGGGCCGAGGCGTTCCGACGGACCCTGCTCACCCCGGTCGTCAACGCCACCGGGGTACTCCTCCACACGAATCTCGGCCGAGCGCCCGTGGCTCACTGCCAGGCCGCACGGGCGCAGACCGTCGAGTTCGACCTCGAGCACGGCACGCGCGGCTCACGACAGCGATCGGTCGGGCAGCTGTACGCCCGTCTGTGCGGCGCCGAGGCGGCGATCGTGGTGAACAACAATGCAGCTGCCGTGCTGCTCGTGCTGGCCGCGCTCGCCGAGGGGCGGGACGTGGCCGTGTCGCGAGGCGAGTCCGTCGAGATCGGCGGATCGTTCCGAGTCCCCGAGGTCATGGAGCAGTCGGGAGCCCGCCTCGTCGACGTCGGCACGACCAACCGGACGCGACTCGCCGATTACCGCCGAGCCATGGTCCGGCCAGGCGTCGATCTGGCACTCGTGCTCAAGGTCCACCCGAGCAATTACCGCGTCGAGGGGTTCGTCGAGGACACCTCGGTGCGGGAACTCGCCACCCTCGGCGTCCCCGTGGTCGCCGACATCGGAAGCGGCCTGCTCGATGCGAACGTGCCGTGGCTCCACGGGCCGCCACCGGCGTGGCTCGCCGGTGAACCGGCGGCGGTCCAATCCATCGCCGATGGCGCCGACCTCGTCACGTTCAGCGCCGACAAACTCCTCGGCGGGCCGCAAGCCGGCATCATCGCCGGTCGGTCCGACCTGATCGAGCGGTGCGAACGCCATCCGCTGGCCCGGGCGTTGCGCTGCGGCGGCCTGGTGCTCTCGGCGCTGCAGGACCTCGCACTCGCCTACCTCGACCGTTCGGTCACGTCCCGCGTGACCTTCTGGAGAATGGTCGACACTCCGCTCGACGAACTCCGCACGCGCGCCACCCGCATCGTCGAGGAGGCCGGCGTGGGGGACGTCGTCGACACCGAGGCGCTTCCGGGCGCGGGTTCGGCGCCCGGCGTGTCCATCCCGTCCGTCGGGATCGCGCTCCAGGGCGATCGACTCGCCGACCTGCGCCGCTCCACTCCACCGGTCATCGGACGGACCCTCGATGGACGAACCTGTCTCGACCTGCGTTCCGTCGAGCCGGCCGACGACGAGGCGATCATCCGGGCACTCACCGGTCTCCACGAGATCCGACGATGAGGGTCGTGGCGACGGCCGGGCACGTCGACCACGGCAAGTCGTCGCTGGTCCTGGCGTTGACCGGCACCGACCCCGATCGCTTCGACGAGGAGAAGCGTCGCGGACTCACGATCGACCTCGGCTTCGCGCACACCGAGTTGCCCTCGGGTGCCGGCGTCAGCTTCGTCGACGTGCCGGGGCACGTCCGCTTCATCCGCAACATGCTCGCCGGCGTCGGCGGCGTCGACGCCTGCCTGTTCGTCGTCGCAGCGACCGAGGGCTGGAAGCCACAGTCCGAAGAGCACCTCCGGATCCTCCAGGTACTCGGCGCGCGCCACGGTCTGATCGCCATGACGAAGCGCGAACTCGTCGACGACGACTGGGCCGAACTCGCCCGGCTCGAGATCGCCGATCACGTGACCGGCACGTTTCTCGACGGAGCGCCGATCGTGCCGGTCGACTCACTGACCGGGAACGGGCTCGGCGACCTCCGCCACGCGCTCGACGAGGTGCTCGCTGCGACACCTGCAGCGGCCGATCGCGGTCGCCCACGTCTGTGGATCGACCGGGTCTTCGCCGCCAGGGGCTCCGGGACGGTGGTGACCGGCACGCTGACGGGAGGGTGTCTCTCGCACGACCAGGACGTCGTCGTCGAACCCGGTCGCCACACGGCTCGGATCCGTTCGATCCAGACGCTCGGCAGCAGCGTCGAGTCGATCCGGCCGGGCAACCGGGTGGCGCTGAACCTCAATGGTGTCGCCCACGACCAACTGCAGCGCGGCGATGCCGTGGTGTCGCCCGGGCGATGGCGGTCGACCGACCGGTTCGACGCCTCGCTCGACGTACTGGCCGGCCTCGATCACGAAGTGTCGAGACGGGGCGCGTTCGCGGCGTACATCGGGAGCCGGGAAGTGCCCGTCCGACTGCGGGTGCTCGGGAGCGAAGCACTGGCACCGGGGACGACCGGGGCGGTCAGGTTGTTCCTCCCCGTCGCGCTCCCGCTCCTGCCCGGCGACCGGTTCGTGCTCCGCGAATCGGGGCGGGACGAGACGGTCGGCGGAGGCGAGGTGCTCGACGTCGATCCGGTGCTGCGAGCGTCGCGAGCTCGCCCCGACCGGTCGATCGACCGGGTCGTGGCCGAGCGGGGCTGGGTCGACGTGGCCGACCTCGAGCTGCTGACCGGTGTCGACCTCGAACCCACGGTCGGTCGATGGGTGACGACCCCCGACGAACTGGCGGCGACGCAGGAACGCCTCCGCTCCGAGATCGACGCAGCCGGTGCCTTCGGACTGGACCTCGCCATCCTCCCGGCGCACGAGCGAGCGGTGGTCGATGCGATGGAGGGCGTGACCGTCGAGGCCGGCCGAGCACGTACCGCCGAGGTGGTTGACCCGTTCGCCGACCACCCCGTCGCCGCAGCCGTGCTGGCCGGAGGTTTCGCACCCGAACTCCCCGCCGACACCGATCGGAACGTGGTCCGTGAACTGGTCCGGCGCGGCATGCTGGTCGAGCGGGACAAGATCGTTTTCCACCGCGACACGATCGACGCCGCTGCACGAGTCGCTGCGTCACTCCTCGCCGCCGAGCCCGCCGGCTTCACCGTCGCCGACTTCCGGGACCGAACCGGCGCCAGTAGGAAGTTCGCGCTCCCGCTCGTCGCGGAACTCGACGCACGAGGGATCACTCGGCGTCGCGACGACCTGCGGATCGCAGGCCCTCGACTGCCGTCGCTCGACGGTCAGGCGTCCTGATCGGACGCGGTCGCCGTCCGGCGCTCCCGGTAGTCCTTCGCCGCCCCCTCGAGCGGCTCGACCTCGAGCGTGACCCCGTCGATCGCCACGACCCGGAGAGCGGCTCCTGCGGTGATCGGCGTCGCCCGGTTCGTCCGAGCCCGCCACTGTCCGTCACCGACCTGGGCGATGCCGTCGGGATCGATCGAGTCGACCGCGACACCCTCCGTACCGAGCATCCAGTCACGTCCGATCGTCGGTGTGGCGAACCGTGTCCGGGTCATGGACGGCATCCCCGAGGTGAACGTGAGGATGATCCCGAACACACCGACCACCAGCGCGATCCACGACGGCCAGATCGACGCAGAACCGACCGGCTCGTAGAGGAAGATGCTGCCGACGATGGTGAGGACGATGCCGACCCCGGTCCAGAACCTCGGGATCCCGACCTGGACGTCGACCGCGAAGGCGACCATCGCGAGGACGATGGCCCCGACCGCCCAGCCACGGGCCGGCAACTCGGCGAGTCCGTACGAAGCGAGCACCGCACAGCCCGCACCGACCACTCCGGCAACGCCCACGCCGGCCGTGTAGAACTCGAACACGAGCAAGGCCAGCCCGACGAGCAGCAAGAGGTAGGCGACCGGGGCGCTCGCCACGGTGTGGAACAACTGGTCGACGAGGCCGAGCTTGAAGAACCGGGCCGTCGCGATCGTCTCGCGCTGCACGGTTCCCGAGTCGGTGACGACCTCGATCGTGGTGTCGAGCACGACGCCGTTCTCCTCGAAGCCGTCGAGGGCATCGAGCATGTTGAGCATCGTCGCGATCCCCTCGTCGGGGATCCGCTGTTGGAACACGGCGAGGTCGCGCGCCTCGGACAGGCCCACCGAGCGGGTGCGGATCGCATCGAGGCCGGGCCCGAGTGCGACACCTGTACCGACGTCGGGGCCGACGTTGCCGACGCGAGCCCCCGGGGCCATTCCCGTCACATCGGCGACGGCGAGGATCTGCGCCGGCGCCCCGTACAGCCTGGCACCCGTCGGGCCGACCCAGACGCCGATCGGTACGGGCGCCGAGGCGATCCGGTCGAGGAGACCGGACATCACCTCATCGGACACGACGGCACCCCGGGAATCGACCTGGAGGACGAGGGCCTGGCTCCCGTCGGTGTCGGCTCGATCGATCGCGGCGAGGATCTCATCGACCACGATGTCGTCGAAGAAGCCGGCGACCTGCAGGACGTCGACGGGCGGAACCGCAGAATTCTCGGTCGACTCGTCCGTCTGGGCCGCAGCGGGAGCGCCGATGCCGAGCACGGCGAGTGCTCCCAGGATGGCGATCAGTAGTCTGCGCACGAGGTGCCTCCGGAGATCAAGACGTCGAACCAGCTGTCGCTCACCGACCTCGTCGGGTCCGGTGTGGTGATCGTGGCCGGCAAGGGCGGTGTCGGAAAGACCACGGTAACGGCAGTTCTGGCACGCGCCGCAGCGGAGTCCGGGCGTCGGGTCCTCGTCGTCGAACTCGACGGGAAACCGACGCTCGATGCGTTGCTCCCGGCGTCGACACCGCATGTCGAGGTACGGCACGTCTCGGCGGCGGCGTCGCTCGAGGAGTACCTGCTCGACCACGGATTCGGCCGGATCGCACAGCGACTCGCCGCCACCGGGGTGATCGACGTCGTCGGCACCGCCGCACCCGGGATCGACGACCTGGTGGTCCTCGGCAAGATCCGTCAGTTCGAGCACTCCGGCCGCTGGGACGTGATCATCGTCGACGGGCCGGCCGCCGGTCACGCCATCACCTTCCTGACCGGCGCCGCAGCGCTGCTCGATGCCGCTCCCGGCGGTCCGATCGGCGAGCAGGCCCGATCGGTGGCCGCCATGCTCCGTGATCCAGCCCGCTGTCGTGTCGTGCTCGTCACGCTCCCCGAGACCACGCCGGTGAGTGAGTTGCTCGAGACCGCCTCGACGCTGGAGGAGCGGGTCGGTGTGACACTCGGACCGATCGTGGTCGACCAGGTCGACGAATCGGAGCCGCTGCCCGACCCCGACACGGTGCGGTTCGGACGGACGGCGGCCCAGGTCGACGACGCCGTGGCCGCTGCGACGTTCCGCCGCGCACGACGTCAGGTCCAGGACGACGCCCTCGCCCGTCTCACCGCCGCACTGCCGCTCCCCCGTCTCCTCGTCCGGGCGATCCCGACCGTCCACCTCGGCGCCGACGACGTCTCGACCCTCGCATCGGAGATCAGCCGGTGGGACTGAACACTCTGGTCGAACGCTCGGACGTGGTCGTGTGCTGCGGTCCCGGCGGGGTCGGCAAGACGACCTCGGCCGCGGTCATCGCACTCCACGCCGCCCGATGCGGCCGCCGGGCGGTCGTCGTCACCATCGATCCGGCTCGACGGCTCGGAGACGCCCTCGGCCTGCCCGGAGGTCTGACGGGTACTCCGACACGGATCGACATCGACGGCACCGGAGAGCTGTGGGCGATGATGCTCGACACGCCGGCGATGTTCGAGCGGGTCGTGAGGACACACGCCTCCGATCCGGCGCAGGCCGACCGGATCGCCCAGAACCGGTTCTACCGCAACATCGCCAGCAGCTTGGGCGGCACTCAGGAGTACATGGCCACCGAAGCGCTCTACGAACTGTGGGGTGATGACCGGTTCGATCTCGTGGTCGTCGACACGCCTCCCAGCCGGAACGCCCTCGACTTCCTCGAGTCCCCGGGAGTGCTCACCCGGTTCCTCGGGCATCCCGTGTTCAAGCTGATGATGCTCCCGAGTCGAACCGGCTTTCGCGTGCTCTCCGTGGCCGCCCAGCCGCTGCTCCGCGCCATCGGACGGGTCGTCGGCTCCGAGGTGCTGACCGATGCGGTGGCCTTCTTCCAGGCGTTCGCCGGGATGGAAGCGGGCTTCAAGGCCCGGGCCGAGGAGGTCGACCGCCTGTTGCGAGCGGACACGACGGCGTTCGTGCTCGTGACGACGCCGCACCACGACTCGATCGATGAGTGCGGATGGTTCGCGCAGCAACTCCACGATGCGGGTTTCGGCGTGGACGCTCTCGTCGTGAACCGCCTCCATCCGTCGTTCGGCAGCGGCAGCGTCGCCGACGCAGAACGACGTGCACGGGCGGCGAGCACCCGGGGCGCCGAAGACGTCGCCGCCCTCTGGTCGAACCTCGCTGCAGAACGGCGGTTGGCCACCGATCAACGTGCCGTCGTCGCCCCGCTCGCCGACCGGACCGGATCGACCGTGGTCGAGGTACCGCTGCTCGCCGCCGACGTGCACGACAGCACCACGCTCGATCACGTCGCCCGGCATCTGTTCGCCTGACCGGTCAGCCCGTCACGACCCGGTATGGTCACCTCGTGCAGATCGTGATCGCGACCGACGCCGACTGGATCGTCGACGAGGTGACCGCCGCACTCGGTGGTCCGGACGTGTCCTTCCTCGTGGTCCGTGACGGCCACGCCGTCGCCCGGGTCGTCGGCGAACGAGAACCGGACGTCGTCATCTCCGACCTGCAGGTCGGGACGATGGGAGGCATGGCGATCGTGATGTCGCTCCGACTCGACGAATCGGCCGGGTCGCTGCCACACGTCCCGGTCGTCATGCTGCTCGATCGGATGGCCGACGTGTACCTCGCCCAGCGCTCCGGCGCCGAGGCCTGGCTCGTCAAGCCCCTCGACGCCCTGCGTCTGCAGCGCGCCGTGCGGGCGGCGGTCGGCGGTGCCACCTTCCATGAAGGCGTCCCGGTCGAGGCAAGCGTCCCGGTCGAGGCAAGCGTCCAGGTCGAAGACGGTGTCCCGGTCGAAGACGGTGTCCCGGTCGAGGCTCCGGCCGGATAGAGTTCCGACCCGCTACGGGGTGTAGCGCAGCTTGGTTAGCGCGCCACGTTCGGGACGTGGAGGC
>JBMUCX010000022.1:0-34086 GCA_049458915.1 Ilumatobacteraceae bacterium | reverse complement strand
CACGCCGCAAGTATTCCCCCTCCGAGGACCGCACCCGCCGCCGGCGGCCATGACCTCCATCGCATAGGCGTACGCCTTGGGTTGCTCCATGTCGACCTGCGCATAGAACGCCCGCTTGCCGAGCGCCTTCGAGAAGGCGCTCCCTCGGGTCGCTCGAGCCATCAGATCGTCGACGACCTTGTCGAGTTCGTCGTCCGGGACGACGTGGTTCACCAGGCCCCAATCGGCAGCCGTTCGAGCGTCGACGACATCGCCCGTGAGCGCCATCTCCAGCGCCCGCTTCCGTCCGATCTGGCGGGCGACCGCCACCAGGGGCGTGTGACAGAACAATCCACCCTTGCCGCCCGGCAGGGCGAACCCCGCGGTCTCCGCGGCAACGGCCAGATCGCACGACGCCACGAGTTGGCATCCGGCGGCCGTCGCCAGCGCGTGGACCCGAGCGATCACGACCTGCGGGATGTGCTGGATCGTGTTCATCATCGTCGTGCACACCTCGAGAAGGTGTTGGGCGTCGGGCAACTGGGCATCGACCATGTCGCCGAAGTTGTGCCCGGCCGAGAACACCGGTCCGTTGGCGGCGAGCACGACACCGAGCGCGTCACTTCGTCCGACCTCGGTGAGGACATCGGTCAACTCGAGCATCACGTCGAGTGCCAATGCGTTGCGCTTCGCCGCATTGTCGAGCGTCACCCGGGCGACATTTCCATCCATCGCCACATCGACGTACAACTGCCCCATCACCACACCGTAGGTGATCGACGCCGTCGCGTCGATAGGCAATCTCGTCGGACCGCACAGCACCGCGCGGCTCCCGTCGGTACGGTTGAAGGATGGGCACTCCGGCACGCAGAGAACGACATCTGTTGGCGGAGGAACTCCTCCGGGTCGGGCCCGACGCACCGACGCTGTGTTCCGGCTGGTCGACTCGAGATCTCGCAGCACATGTCGTGGTGCGGGAACGACGTCCCGACGCGGCGCTCGGCATCGTCTCGGACCGGTTCGCCACCCGGACCGCGAAGGTCCAGGATCGGATCGCCGGACAGGACTGGGAACGCCTGATCGATCTCGTCCGATCGGGCCCGCCGGTGTGGTCGCCCACCCGAATCGGCGTGATCGATCGCCTGGCGAACACTGCCGAGTTCTTCGTCCACCTCGAGGACGTCCGACGCGCATCGGACGGATGGACCGCACGAGACCTCGACGAAGATCTCCGCGACGACCTCTTCGCCGCGCTCCGACGGGCAGCGAAGCTCCTCGGTCGGCGAGCGCCCGGCGGCCTCGTCCTGCAACCCGACGGCGGCCGCGCCGCGGTCACCGCCCGTCGGGCGACGAGCTCCGAGCCGACCGTGACCGTACGTGGGCCGGTCGGCGAACTCGTCCTGTGGATGTTCGGCCGGAGCTCGGTCGCCGACGTGGCCCTGGACGGCCCACCCGAAGCCGTCGATGCCGTCCGTTCGACGGCGTTCGGCGTCTGATCCGGCGGTCACGATGAGCACCGACGACGGAACGCTCGACCCGGTGATCGCAGTGGTCGGCGGGACCGGCGGGCTCGGACGAGCGCTGCACCGTGAGTTCGAACGCCGCGGTGCCACCGTCGTGGCGTTGTCACGATCGACGACCCCCTCGATCGACGTCCGCGACCACCGCGCCGGCGACGCGCTCGTCGAACACGTCGTCGGGCGGCACGGCCGCCTCGACGCCGTCGTGGTCGCCTCGGGGATCGTGGCGTTCGGCGACCTCGCCGACACCGACGACGTCGTCATCGAGGAACTCCTCCTCGTCAACGCGATGGGTCCACTCTGGCTCGCCCGCCGATGTCTGCCGGCGCTCGCAGCGAGCAAGGGCTGTTTCGTGGCGATCACCGGCGTCGTCGCGGAGACACCCCAGGCGGGAATGGCCGCCTACTCGTCGTCGAAAGCCGCCCTCGCCGCCGGCCTCGCTGCGGTACGACGGGAGTTCCGACGCCAGGGCGTCGCTGTGATCGACGCCCGACCGCCTCACACCGAGACCGGACTCGCGACGCGCCCGCTCGCCGGCATCGCACCGCGGCTTCCGGCTGGACTCGAACCGGCTGCCGTGGCGACCCTGATCGCCGATGCGGTCGCGCAACGACGTGATGAGATCCCGTCGTCGGCGTTCGGCTGAAGCGGCTGCCGGATCGGCTAGGAATGCCTCCGTGACGACCAGTCGCTCGAGGATCACACCATGAAGATCACACCATGAAGATCACATCATGAAGCTGCCATCGGCGCGTCCGTCCAGGGTCGTGATCGAACCGGTGGCTCCAGTGGTCGACGGCGGCCGGTTCGCCGCCAAAGTCACGATCGGTGAGCCGGTTCCCGTCGTCGTCGACGTGTTCGCCGAGGGCCATGACGCCGTCGATGCCGCCGTTCGCTGGCGACAGGTCTCACCCGAACGAGGCACCTGGCACGAGACCCCGCTCGTCCCGCTCGGCAACGACCGGTGGACCGCCACCTTCGTTCCCGACGCACTCGGGCGGTGGGAGTACCAGACGACCGGCTGGTCCGCACGTACGACGACATGGTGGACCGGCATCCACAAGAAGATCGACGCCGACGTGGACGTCTCGGTCGAGCTCCTCGAGGGCGCCGAACTCGTGGCGAACCTCATCGCCCGCGCGCGGCGGACCCGACCGCGCGCCGCAGCTCATCTCGAACGACTCGAGCACCACGCCGCCGTCCTCGACCGCCGGGCGATCGACGAGTTGGCGGCACTCCGCGACGGGGACTGGCACCCCGTGTTCGCCACGTACGAGGACCGTCGACCGGCAGCGACGGCCGACCCGCTCCCGATCGACGTCGACCCGGTCCGGGGACGATTCAGTTCGTGGTACGAGTTCTTCCCCCGGTCGACCGTCGCCCCGGCCGTCGGGCACGGCACACTGCGCGACGCCGTCGGACGTCTCGATCGGATCGCAGCGATGGGATTCGACATCGTCTACCTGCCACCGATCCACCCGATCGGGCGGGTGAACCGCAAGGGCCGGAACAACTCGACCACGGCCGATCCCGACGACGTCGGCAGCCCGTGGGGCATCCAGGACCACCTCGCCGTCCACCCGGATCTCGGGACACTCGACGACCTCCGACTGCTCACCCGCGAGTGCCGTGCACGCGGCATCGAGTTGGCGCTCGACATCGCGTTCCAGTGCACCCCCGATCACGTCTGGGTCACCGACCACCCGTCGTGGTTCCGACACCGACCCGACGGCAGCATCCAGTACGCCGAGAACCCACCGAAGAAGTACCAGGACATCTACCCGATCGACTTCGAGACCGACGACTGGCGACCGCTCTGGAAGACCCTCGCCGACGTGATCCGGTTCTGGATCGACCAAGGGGTCACGGTCTTCCGAGTGGACAACCCGCACACCAAGGCATTTCCGTTCTGGGAGTGGTGCATCGCCACCATCCGCACCGAGCACCCCGAGGTGATCTTCCTCGCGGAGGCCTTCACTCGGCCGAGGGTCATGGAACGGCTGGCCAAGCTCGGCTTCAACCAGTCCTATACCTACTTCACCTGGCGGCAGTCGGCAGCCGACCTCCGCGAGTACTACACCGACCTGTCGACCCGGACCGTCGACCACTTCCGGCCCAACTCGTGGCCGAACACCCCCGACATCCTGACCGAGCAGTTGCAGCACGGAGGGCGGGCGATGTTCATCAACCGAGCGATCCTGGCGTCGACCCTGTCGGCGAACTGGGGCATCTACGGCCCGGCGTTCGAACTCCTCGAGCACCGGTCGATCAAGCCGGGCTCGGAGGAGTACCTCGACTCGGAGAAGTACCAGACACGCCAGTGGGATCTCGACGACCGGGAGTCGATCGAGCCCCTCATCACCCGATTGAACGAGATCCGACGGGCCGAACCAGCGCTCCAGCACCTGCGAACCCTGCGGTTCCACGACACCGACAGCGACGGCCTGCTCTGCTTCTCCAAGACCGACCCATCGGCGACCGGCGATCCGATCCTGGTGGTGGTGAACGTGAGCAGCCACGCACGACACGCCGGCAACGTCCACGTCGATCCGACCTCGTTCGGGATCGGACTCGGCCATGACGACGAGTACGAGGTCGTCGACCTGCTCGGCGGGGGGACCTACCGATGGAGGGGATGGCACAACTACGTCGACCTCACACCGGGTCGCGGTGCCGCCCACATCTTCGCCGTGCGCCACGTCGACGACGTCTCGGCGGTGGAGTCGTGACCGCAGCGATCCCCGACCTCGACCTCCACCTGTTCGCCGAGGGGACCCATCGTCGGCTGTACGAGCAGTTGGGAGCGCAGCCGGGCGACGGTGGCTGTCGGTTCGCCGTGTGGGCCCCATCGGCTCGCGCCGTCCACCTGGTGAGCGACGTCGACGACTGGGCCGGCGAGACCGAACTCCACCCGAACGGATCGTCGGGGGTGTGGAGCGGTTGGCTCGACGGGGCCGGGGTGGGGACCACCTACCGGTTCCGGATCACGGGCCCGGACGGCTCACGGGCCGACAAGTCCGACCCGGTCGGCGCCGCTCACCACGGTGCACCGTCGATCGACTCCTACGTCGCCGACCTGTCGTACGAGTGGGGCGACGGCGACTGGATGGCGACCCGTCACGAACGCAACGCCCTCGACGCCCCGATGTCGATCTACGAGGTCCACCTCGGCTCGTGGGGCCGCACCGTCGCCGACGGCAAGCGGTTCCCGACGTACCGCGACCTCTCGGTGCCGCTCGCCGAGCACTGCGCCGCGCACGGGTTCACGCACGTCGAGTTCCTGCCCCTGATGGAGCACCCGTTCTACGGGTCGTGGGGCTACCAAACCACCGGGTACTTCGCCCCGACGGCGCGCTACGGCACGCCGCAGGATCTGATGGCGATGGTCGACATCTTGCACCAGCGCGGGATCGGGGTGATCTTCGACTGGGTGCCGTCGCACTTCCCGACCGACGAACACGGCCTGGCCCGGTTCGACGGGACCCACTTGTACGAGCACGCCGACCCGCGCCAGGGGTACCACCCGGACTGGAACTCGGCGATCTTCAACTACGGACGCAACGAGGTGCGGTCGTTCCTGACCTCGAGCGCGATGTGTTGGCTCGACCGGTTCCATGCCGATGGCCTGCGGGTCGATGCGGTCGCATCGATGCTGTACCTCGACTACTCGCGCCAGGCCGGGGAGTGGATCCCGAACCGGTACGGCGGGCGCGAGAACCTCGAGGCCATCGACTTCATGCGGGGTCTCAACGAGGCGGTCTACGGCGAGTACCCGGATGTGGTGACCCATGCCGAGGAGTCGACCGCCTGGCCGGGGGTCAGCCGTCCGACCTATCTCGGCGGGCTCGGGTTCGGCGGGAAGTGGGACATGGGGTGGATGCACGACACCTTGCAGTACCTGCAGCGCGATCCGATCCACCGCTCGTGGCACCACGGCGAGATCACCTTCCGATCGGTGTACATGGGCAGCGAGCACTACGTCCTGCCGTTGAGCCACGACGAGGTGGTCCACGGCAAGGGGTCGTTGCTGACCAAGATGCCCGGTGACGACTGGCAGCAGTTCGCCAACCTCCGGTTGTTGTACGCGATGCAGTGGTTCCAGCCCGGCAAGAAGTTGCTGTTCATGGGTGCCGAGTTGGCGACCAGGGCCGAGTGGAACCACGACGGCACCCTCGACTGGTCGTTGCACGACGTGCCGATGCACGCCGGGGTGCGCTCGGCCCTGACCGAACTGAACCGCCTGTACCGGGGCGAACCGGCCCTGCACCGCGGCGACACCGGGGTGGACGGGCACGGTCCGGGGATGGAGTGGGTGGAAGCCCACGACTCGGGCCGCTCGGTGTTCGCCTGGCTGCGGACCGACCCGACCGGAGGGTCCCGGCCGGTGCTGGTCGTGGTGAACGCCACCCCGTCGCCGCAGTGGCACTACCGCCTCGGCGTGCCGACCACCGGCCGTTGGGAGGAGCTGTTCAACAGCGATGCCACCGAGTTCGGTGGGAGCGGGATGGGGAACTTCGGCGGTGTCGACGCCCACCCCCTCGACTCCCACGGGCGGCACCAATCGGTCGTGATCGACCTCCCGCCGCTCTCGGTCATCGCCTTCGCCCCGACCCGCTGACGACACTCGGTCTAACGTCGGCGCATGGGGCGTCTGACGGAGTTGTCACGGTCGATCGCCGGCAAGGTCGCGATCGTGACCGGGGCGGCGAGCGGGATGGGTCGAGCGACGGCCCACCTGTTCGCCGACGAGGGCGCCAGCGTGGTCGTGGCCGATCTCGGAGCCGACCGGGTGGAGACGGTGGTCGACGAGATCACGTCCGTACACGGTGCCGACCGGGTGTCGGGTGTCGTGTGCGACGTCGCCGACGCCGACCAACTGCGGTCGTTGGTCGAGCGGACCGTCGAACGGTTCGGGACGATCGACATCGTGGTGAACAACGCCGGGGTGTCGCTGCCGTCGTCGTTCCTGTCCGAGGGCGACGACGGGTTCGAGTCGAACTGGGCGACCACGCTCGACGTCAACCTGACCGCCCATGCCCGGCTCGTCCGCCTCGCCCTGCCGTACCTGCGCGATCGGGGTGGGCGGATCGTGAACATCGCGTCGACCGAGGCGATCGTGACCACCCCGGGCCTGGCCGCCTATGCCGCCACGAAGGCCGGGGTGACCGGACTGACGAAGTCGATGGCAGTCGAGTTGGGGCAGCACGGAGTGACGGCGAACTGCATCTGCCCGGGGCCGATCCTGACCGGGATGACCGCTCCGATCCCCGACGAGGCCAAGGAGAAGTACGCCCGGCGAAGGGTTCCGCTGCGCCGCTACGGTCTCCCCGAGGAGGTCGCGCAGATGACGCTCAACCTGTGTCTGCCGGCGTCGAGTTTCGTCAACGGAGCGATCGTCCCCGTCGACGGCGGCATGTCGATCCGCCACACCTGACGAACGTGACGTGGTGTATCCGGCACCAGTCGTCAGAGTGCGCCCCCAGGGATTCGAACCCTGAACCAATGGGTTAAAAGCCCACTGCTCTGCCGTTGAGCTAGAGGCGCAGGGCGTGAGGCATCTCACGCCGCCGACCGAGAGGATACGGTGCCGGACATGACGACGACACCGACGGGAGATGCGACGATGCGGGCGTACGCCGCCACGCTCCCCGTCCCCGAGTTCGATTCGACCGCGTTCAGCCCGCCCGAGCGGCCGCTCTCGGAGTGCCGGGTGGCGATCGTCACCTCGGCCGCGATCCACCGGCCGGGTGACGAACCGTTCACCCAGGCCGACACCCGCTACCGCTCGATCGGCCGGGACGACCGCGACCTCCGGATGGGGCACTGGAGTCCGAACTTCGACCACACCGGCTTCCACCTCGACCACAACGTCGTGTTCCCGATCGACCGGCTGGACGAACTCGCGGCCGACGGGGTGATCGGCGAGGTCGCACCACGCCACTTCTCGTTCGCCGGCAACCAGCCCGACACCGTCTCGGAGATCAGGCTCGACACCGGGCCGGCGTGCGCCGCCGAGCTCCTCGCCGACGGCGTCGACGTGGTCCTCCTCACTCCGGTTTGACCCCTCTGCACGCGTACCGTGAGTACGCTCGCCCACGTCTTCGAAGCCGCCGGTCTGAGCACCGTGGTGCTCGCCTCGATGATCGAAGTGGTCACCAAGATGCGCCCGCCGCGTGCCCTGTACTGCGAGTTCCCACTCGGTCGACCGCTCGGCAAGCCGAACGACGCGGTCTTCCAACGTGACGTGATCGAACGCGGTCTCCGGCTGCTCGACGCCACCGAGCCGGTGATCGAGACCCATCCGGTCGTGATCGAGTCGGACGAGACCCCGATGGCCTGCGCCCTCCCACCGCGGCACGACCCGACCGCACCGCCCGCCGTCGACGAGGCACGGGGTCTGCGCGCCGCCTACGAGCGTGCGGTCGCCAAGGCGAACGGCGTCACCGACGTCGGCCGGGTCCTCACCGCCGACGACATCCCGGCGGCGCTCGCCGTCCTCCACCAGTGGGCCGAGGGTGCCGACCACACCGAGGTGCCGCTCCCCGGGAAGAACACCGTCGCCGTCTGCCACGACATCCGCGCCTACTACGAGGAAGCCGGACTCGAACTCGTCGACGGACCCCCTCCCGGTGGCCGAGCGGCAGAGGCCTGGTTCCACGAGTCGACGGAAGCCGGTCGGACCGTCATGGCCGCCCGAGCGGCCCTGCAAGAGCGGGGCGCCCCCTTCCCGTACTGGTTCTACATGGCACCCGGTCATCGCTGACCGGGGCGAGGCACCCGTCACTCCATTCGAGTCGCGCTCACGAGCAGGACCGGTGTCCCGGGACGAGCGACCGCCGGCTCGTCGATCACCACCGTGACACTCCCCCCTGCCGGGAGCACCACGCCGGCCGGGAGCACCGCCCCGATCTCGTCGAACGTGCGGTTCGACACGTCGATCGCCACGTCCTCACGGTTGACGATCCGAGCGGCGACCACCTCGCCCTCGGAACCGGTCACCACGTCCACGACATCGATCGAAGGGTCCGCCGGCTGCGGATCGGGCAGCAGCGAGTCGGGACCGATGTAGAGGCGCCGCTTCTTCTGCAGGTACGACCGAACGATGGCGTCCTGGGCCATCTCCATCGACTGCCACTCGCCATAGGCCCCCCAGCGCTGTCGATCGAGCGCTGCGTCCGACTCCATGGCGACGAGCAGTTCGTCCAGCCGACGCTCGAGATACCCCTCGGCCAGGTACACCTCGGCGAGTTCGCGGGTCCGGCGGTCGACCATCGAGCGGAACGGTTCGTTGTCGAGGAAAATCGCTGCCAACCGGTTCTCGCCCGGGTACTCGAGGTACGGCTGGGCGACGATCGCATCGCATCGGGCGTTGCACGGCGCTGCGTACCACCGTCCGAAGGTCAGGTCGAAATCGATCGGCACCAACCTCCATCGCTCATCGGCTGGATCGAACATCACGTAGTAGTTCTTGTGCTGCCACTCGCTGTGCTGCACGATCCGCATCGTCGCCAGCGCCTCGACCACCTGGGGGACGTCGACGTGCTCGTACGCCCAGGCGACCGCTGCATCCCCCGTCAACCCATCGACCGTCGAGATCAACCCGCGGAGCAAGGCGTCACCGTCATCGAGCCAGCCGTTGGTGACCCGCTCGTAGTGACGTGCGAACTCGGCATCGGAGTACCGCAGGTCACCCGTTCGGAGTTTGCTGACCAACTCGGCCTTCCAGACGTACACGTCGGGCCCGAACCCCATCAGGTCTCGCCAATCGCCGTCGGGAGACTCGCCGTAGAGGTACAGACCGAGGAACTGGCCGTTCAACTCGAGTCGGAGCGGAACCACTTGCTGTGCGATTCCGCCGGACAGCAGCTGCAGATCGGCGACGAGTGCCTCACGGGAGAACGACTTGTCGGTGGCAGCGGGCAGGAGGTCGAACTGATCGATCGGCTGACGGAACAAGCCGCCTCCATCCCAGTGATGTCCGGCCGGGAGCATCACCTTCCACTTCTTCTTGGTGTTGTAGCGGGCCTGGTTCCCTTTGATCCGAACGGTGGCGCCGTCGAACACTCGACCATCGAGCGCCACCACCACCGGATACCCGTCGTCGCCACCGAGATCGCGGTCCGTTCGAGCCACCGCCCACACCGCTTCGGGCATGAACCACTGCAGGCGGGGCAGCGCCGTCGCCCCGGCCTCGGGATCTGCGACCACCGTCCCGGCGTATCGCATCCCGTCGCCGCTGCGCGGCCAGACGCCGAGGGTGCCGTCGTCCGTCGCGGCAATCAGCCGAAAGCGGACGAGCGAACCGGCCGGCTGCGGGGGGATCGACACCGTGACCCGACCGTCGTCGTCCGATACGGCCGCGATCTCGACCTCAGGACCGAAGTCGACGACGTACGCGAGCGACACCGGGACCGCGACGTCGATCGTCGCCGAGACTCCGATCGATTCCGAGTCCGCCGGCGCGATCGTGAACTCGACGTCGGAGAACATCGGAAGCAGTTCGGCGACCGTGTCGACGACTGCGTCACCCGGCGTGGGCGGGCCCGGCTCCCAGTTCCCGGGGAACTCACCTGACAGGGTGGGGTTGCGGCGATGGATCGACGAACCGTGACCGTCGGCGACGGCCGGCCAGTCCCCGTGGTCCTCGTACACGACGGTGTCGTGGATCCGGCCGTTCGGGTCGACGATGCGGAGGCGTTCACCGGAGCGGGACAACTCACCGGCCGCCAACACACCGGTCGTCGCAGCCGCCTGACCGGCGGCGAGCGCGGAGCCGGGACCCCAGCAGTACGAGGTACCCCGCACGCACCAGCCATCGAGATCGATCGATGCAGCAGAGCGATTGACGACCTCGACGAACGCCGCTGCAGGGTCGTCGTCGACCGGGTGATAGTGCACTTCGGTGATCACGACATCGCCCGCCTCGAGCGGCGCCACGTCCTGAATCGGGCCCCCCGGCGTCGGCGCACCGGCGATCCACGCATCGACATCGAACGCTGCGTGATCGAGGCGATGCAACGAGGCCCCACCACCGTCGGCTTCGGTCGGCCACGGAGATTCGTCGTCGTAGTCGATGGCGTCGACGACCTGACCCAACGAATCGACGAGTTCGAGACGCTCGCCGCCGTTCGACAGCGTTCCCTCGATCTCCGACTGGCGGACGACGACGAACGCACCCGGCTCGATGAGCACGACCTCGGAGAAGCAGAAGCCGGCGCCCGACACGCACCACTCGTGGAGGTTGACCGTTCGATCTCCGACGTTGACGAGTTCGACGTACTCGTCGGCCGGGTCCTCGAGTGGCGCGTGGTACATGACCTCACTCAGTCGGACGACCCCACCGACCGCGTCCGACACGGGCCGGACGACGGACTGATCCGGCACGGCATCCGTCGTTCGCGCCACCTCGTCGTCGGGCACGGCATCGACGACTCGATCGCTCGGCTCGACGGCGATCGGGTCCGAGCACGCGGCCGACACGGCGACGGCGAGGACAGCACATCGCAAGACACGACGTCGGTCCCGGCGGCGCCCCATCGCCGAATTGTACGATGCGGCACCTACCAGGTCCGATGACCGCCCGGTCGCCAACGGACCTTCACGAACGGACCGACATGAACGAACTCGATGTCCCCGAGCTCCTCCGGAACCTCGCCCTCGACCTCGTCGCTCTGTTCGTCCTCGTCCATGTCGGGTATTTCCTGCGTCACCGGCAATGGGATCAGGTCGTCGGCTACGTCGCGTTCAACATCAGTCTGTTCACGGTCTCATCCGCACTCGGCGCTTCGGCACCGCTCAACATCGGCGTCGGCTTCGGCCTGTTCGCGGTGCTCTCGATCGTTCGTCTGAGGTCGGGCGAGGCGGGACAGATCGAGATCGGCTACACGATGGTGTCGCTCGTGCTCGGCCTGATGAGTGGCTTGTCCGGGATGTCGTTCGAGGTGAAGGTCGTCTTCGCCGTCGTACTCGTCGCTGCGATGCTGACGATCGACTTCCGAGGTGACCGCCGCGTGCACCGATGGGCCCGACTGCGGCTCGAGCTCGACGAGATCATCGTCGACGATGCCGAACTGAACCTGCACATCGAACGCCGACTCGGCGCGCCGCCGATGAGTGTGCAGGTGCGCGGTATCGACTTCGTCCGGGACACGATGCGCCTGGACGTCGTGCTCGATCGGCGTCGCTCACGGAGTTGACCGGTGGACGCGCCTCTGCTCGCACCGATCCGGCTCACCGAACTGGACGCCGTCGCGGCGTTGAGAACGAGGTTCGATCAGAAGTACCTCCTCGACGACCGGCACCTCGAAGCGCTCCTTCCCACCCTCCTCGCCCCGCACGACGACTGGCGAGTGCTGACGATCGACGACCGGACCGAGTTCAGGTACTCGACCCTGTATTTCGACCGCGACCTCGTGACCCTGCGCGACCATCAGCAGGGACGCCGGAAGCGGTTCAAGGTCCGAGCCAGGTCGTACCCCGGCGGAGGCACTGCGGCGCTGGAGGTCAAGGCCAAGACCGGACGGGGCCAGACCGACAAACGACGCCGGCAACGGTCCGGGCAGGGCTCGACACTCGAACCCGACGAGGCGGCGTGGGTCGACGAACAACTCGCCATGTTCGGTGTCCCGGCGATCGCCACGACCCTGGCTCCCAGCCTCTCGATCGAGTACCGCCGGACGACGCTCGTCGACGTCTCCAACGGCGAACGGATCACGATCGACCGGGGTGTCCACGCCGAACCGATCGGATCCGACGGACGACCGGGAGCATCGGTGTCGATCCTGCCGGGGACGATCATCCTGGAAGTCAAATCCGGCCGACCGCGAAGCGCCGTCACCCGATGTCTGCAGCAGCACCGGCATCGACCGATGCGCCTGAGCAAGTACTGCCTGGGGCACGCCTCGATCGACGACGGTCTCGACCGCGGCATGCTCCGGAACGCCGCCCGCGAGTCGGTTCGACTCGCGGACCGCGTCACCGCCGGGTGACGCGGACCGGCAACTCCGTGTACCCGTGGACGAACGACGAGAACGTCCGCGTGGGTTCGCTGACGACCTCGATCCGCTCGAAGCGCTCCAGGATCTCCTCCCACAGGATCCGCAGTTGCATCTCGGCCAGGCGACTCCCCATGCACCGGTGGATGCCGAACCCGAAGGCGAGGTGCTGATCGGAGTTGGGACGAGCGATGTCGATCGCATCACCGTCGGGGAACACCTGCTCGTCGCGGTTCGCCGAGACGTACCACATGAGCACCTGGTCGTCCTTGCGGATCTGCTTCCCGCCGAGTTCGGTGTCGCAGGTCGCCGTGCGGCGCATGTAGGCGAGCGGTGTCTGCCAGCGGATGATCTCGAGGACCATGTTGCGGATCAGTTCGGGCTGGGCCACCAGGCGGTCGTACTGAGCGGGGAAGGTGTTGAGCCCGTAGACGCTGCCCGACATCGTGTTCCGGGTGGTGTCGTTACCCCCGACGATGAGGAGGAGCAGGTTGCCGAGATGCTGCATCGGGGTCATGTCCTTGGTCGCCTCGCCGTGGACGAGCATCGACACGAGGTCGTGACCGGGACGCTCCCGACGCTCCTCCCACAGTCGCCCGAAGTACGACACGCACTCGAGCAACTCCTCCCGTCGTTGCTCGTGCGACTCGATGATCCCACCGGGCTCCGGGATCGCGAACACGATGTCCGACCAACGGGTCAGCTTGCGACGGTCTTCGAAGGGGAAGTCGAACAGGGTCGCGAGCATCCGGGTCGTCAACTCGATCGACACCGTGTCGACCCAGTCGAACGTCTCGCCCTCGGGAAGGGATTCGAGCACCTCCACCGTTCGCTGTCGAATCATCGGCTCGACGTTCTGGAGGTTCTGCGGCTGCACCGACGGTGTGACCGTCCGGCGCTGATCGCGGTGCTCCGGCGGGTCCATGGCGATGAACGTCATGAACCGCTCCTCGGGAGGCGGCAACCGGTCGACCGGGAGACCCAGGGTGATCCCGCTGGCACTCGAGTACGTCTGCCAGTCGGTCTCGACGGCACGGATGTCGTCGAACTTCGTCACCGACCAGTACCTCCCCGACGACTCCAGTTCGTTGAAGTGAACCGGGTCCTCGCGCCGGAGTCGGGCGAAATGACTCTGCCACCGGTCCTCCGCGAACAGGTGGGCATTGAGTGGGTTGATGTCCTCGATCGAGAGTTCGGAGGCATCGGGCACCCCGGCACCCTTCTCCGCCATCTCCTGATCAGGGGTTCGGAAGTCCGGTGGTGCCACCGGGATCGTCTTGGCCCTCGCTTCGGTCATCGGGAACTCCTTCGTCGCCTCGGGCCGGACCTCTTCCGGACGTCGTGACGGACCACCACCCTGTCACAGCCATCGGCACGCCATCGACTCAGACCGACCGAGCCATTCATTGGTTCGTCGGACGAACCGACTTGGTTCACGATCCGAACCATCGCCTAGAGTGGGAAGTGTGGGGACCGAAGCGATCGAAACGCCGAACGCCTGCTCGATCCAACGCAGCCTCGACATCATCGGGGACCGGTGGACGATCCTGATCCTCCGCGACGCTTTCCGCGGGATCCGCCGGTTCGACGACTTCCGCCGTGACCTCGGCATCGCCAAGCCGGTGCTCGCCGACCGGCTCCGTCTCCTCGTCGATGCCGGCATCCTCGAACGACGGCGCTACTGCGAACGGCCGCCCCGCGACGAATACCGACTCACACGGATGGGTGCGGCCCTCTCCCCGACGCTCATCGCCCTGATGCGATGGGGCGACGACTGGCTGACCGACGGTGGGCCTCCGACGACCCTCGTCCACGAAGCGTGCGGACAACCGTTCGACCAGGCCTTCGTGTGTTGGCACTGCGACGAGACCTTCGACCGCGACCAGATCTCCAGCCCGCACCGGGCACCCGAGCAGACAGGAACACCGTGAACAGCACCGTCCCCACCGATCATCCGCTGCTCCACCGGCCGCTCGACGACCTCCTCGCCGAGGCATCGGCCGTCCGGGACCGCACCACCGGGACGCGCATCACCTACAGCCCGAAGGTGTTCATCCCGCTGACCTTCCTGTGCAACGACACGTGCGGGTACTGCACCTTCGCCCAGCCCCCCGGGCGTGTCGACCAGCTCTTCCTCGAGCCCGACGACGTCCTGCGGATCGCCCGACAGGGTGCCCGGTACGGGTGCCACGAAGCCCTGTTCACACTCGGCGAGCGTCCGGAGGACCGCTACGACGTCGCTCGGGCGTGGCTGACCGAGCGCGGCTACGACTCCACGGTGCACTACGTCGCCGAGATGGCCGACCTCGTGCTCGCCGAAACCGGTCTGCTCCCGCACGCCAACGCCGGTGCACTCCACCACGACGAACTCGCCCGCCTGCGGCCCCACAGCCCGAGTCAGGGGATGATGCTCGAGTCGCTGAACCCCGACCTCGAAGCCCACCGGAACGCTCCGGACAAGACACCCGAGCGGCGACTCGCCACCCTCGAGGCGGCTGGTGAACTCGCCATCCCCTTCACCACCGGGATCCTCGTCGGCATCGGCGAGAGCCGCCTCGACCGACTGATCGCCCTGGAAGCGATCGCCGACAGCCATCGGCGCCACGGACACGTCCAGGAAGTGATCGTGCAGAACTTCCTGCCGAAGCTGCGCACGGCGATGCGCGGGATGAAGGCGTGCCCGAGCGACGACTATCTCTGGACCATCGCTGCGGCCCGTCTCGTCCTGCCACCGAGCATCCGGCTCCAAGCGCCGCCGAACCTGTCCGACGACTTCGGCATCCTGCTCGACGCGGGTATCGACGACTGGGGCGGCGTCTCGCCGGTGACCGCCGACCACGTCAATCCCGAGCGGCCGTGGCCCGACCTGGACGTGCTGCGAGCGGTGTCCGCCGAGCGGGGGTTCGAACTCGCTCCTCGCCTCACCGTCCACGCCGCCTACGTCGCCGATCGAGATCGATGGATCGATCCGCGACTCCACTTCCCGGTGATGGATCGCGCCGACGCCGAATGGCTCGGCCGCGACGACCCTGGCCAGGTCTGGCCCGAGCAGACGACGGCGGCCGACACGGTCGCCGACGGAGCGGAGTTCGTCCTGGTGGGTCACCGCTCGACGGCGTGGTACTCGGGTTCGGGCAATCGACCACCGACCCTCGTCCCGTCGGCGGCCCGACCCGTCCGCGGCGCCGTCGCCGAGGTCCTCACGGGCATCGACGCCGGGCAGGAGATCGGTATCGACGAGATCGTCACCCTGTTCGGCGCACGCGGCACCGAGGTCGCCGCCGTCGCCGATGCCGCCGACCGGATGCGCGCCGCCATCGTCGGCGACACCCTCACCTGGGTCTCCAACCGCAACATCAACTACACCAACGTGTGCACCTTCAAGTGCCGATTCTGCGGGTTCTCGAAGGGCCCGCTGTCGCTGAACCTGCGAGGGACGCCGTATCTGTTGACGCTCGACGACATCGCCGAGCGGGTTCGCGAGGCCCGCGAACTCGGCGCCACGGAGGTCACGCTGCAGGGAGGCATCCACCCCGACTTCGACGGTGACTACTACATCGACGTGGCTCGGGCGGTGAAGGAAGCCGTGCCCGACATCCACGTCCACGGGTTCACGGCGCTGGAGGTCACCGAAGGGGCACGGCGACTCGGTGAGGACCTCGCCTCCTACCTCACCCGCCTCCGCGAGGCCGGACTCGCGTCGCTTCCCGGTACGGCCGCCGAGATCCTCGACGACGAGATCCGAGCCATCCTGTGCCCCGACAAGATCGACACGGACGAGTGGCTCGAGGCCCATCGAGTGGCCCATCGGGTCGGTCTCCGATCGAACGTGACGATCATGTTCGGAGCGGTGGAGGAACCGATCCACTGGGCGCGGCACCTCGTCCGGACGCGGGACCTCCAGCGCGAGACCGGCGGCTTCACCGAGTTCGTCGGACTGCCGTTCGTCCACATGGCATCGCCGATCTACCTCCAGCGGAAGGCGCGTCGCGGGCCGACCTTCCGCGAGAACCTCCTCGTCCACGCCGTCGCGAGGCTGGCGTACGGCGAACTCATCCCGAACATCCAGGCGAGCTGGGTCAAGGTCGGACTCGACGGGGTCGCCCAGATGCTGCTGGCCGGGTGCAACGACCTCGGTGGCACGCTGATCGACGAGAACATCTCCCGGGCGGCGGGCGCGAGCCACGGCCAGCAGATGACCCCCGAGCGCTTCGCCGAGTTCGCCGACTCGGTCGGACGGCCCCTCGCTCAGCGAACCACCGGCTACGCCCTCGTCTGACCGGTCAGGAGTTCGTGTCGGCGACGACGACCCGGTCCCGGCCGGCAGCCTTTGCCTCGTAGAGCGCTCCATCGGCCTGCTTCATCGCGTTCATCGCCGATTCTCCGGCCCCGCGGTGGGCGACACCGACACTGACCGTCACCGTGGTGTCGCCGGCCGTCACCTCGGCCCGTACGGCCGCTCTCAACCGCTCGGCCATCAGGCGACCGGGTTCGGGCCCGACGGCCACCACGACGGCGACGAACTCCTCGCCACCCCATCGACACACCGCATCGTCGCCACGAACGAGTCGGGACAGCACCGCCGCCACACTGCGAAGGACGACATCGCCTCCGTCGTGCCCCAGCGTGTCGTTGACCCGCTTGAAGTGGTCGACGTCGATCACCAGCACCGAGAACGCCGTCTCGGAACGGGCGAGGTCGTCGAGCAGTCGGAGCCCGCTCCGACGATTTCGGAGGCCGGTGAGCTCGTCCGTGTCGGCGTCGAGCCGGGAGAGCTCGAGATCGACCTCGAGGGACTGTCGAGTCATCGACTCCACCGCCAGGTCCCGCCGATGCCCCACCCAGATCTGCAGGTAGTACGCCAGCAGCAGAGTGGTGAGACCGAACAGCGGCCCGAATCGCCAGTCGAAGCCATCCGCTTCGAGCTCGGGGCGGTTGGCCCCGACGACCGACACACCGGCCAGGAGCACTGCGAGGAACACGATGAGATGCCGGGCGAAGGAGAACTCGGACATGGCCACCACGGCGAGGAGCAGCGGCATGAACAGCAACGTGTTCAAGATGGCGACGAGCGCCTCCTGCGGAGGCAGGACCAGATATCCGACGGTGTACTGGACCACCAGCACGGCGAGCAGCACGAGCGAGAACGAGCGTCGAATCGCCGAGGACGCCCATCGCCACCACACCTGGCAGATGGCGAGCACCACGAAGTAGACGACGGGCCAGGTGATCCCGCCATAGGTGCCGAATCCGGCGAGGGTGGAGACGACCAGGAGTCCGCCGAACGCCGTCGCCATGGGCACCAGGGTCCGCAGCATCCGCTCGGCCGTGTGAGGATCGGCGCTCGTGTGCTCCGGTGACGTCGACCCGACGTGATCGACGGGACCAGTTCCTGTCACGGCGTCAGGCTAGTCATCGACTCCGACCCGGTCGTTCAAGCGGGCATCGGAACCGTGGTCGCACCGACGGACGATGCCAGTTCGACCGTTCCGTCGTCGTGGGTGAACACGATGACCTGTCGATCACGAGCCACGGCAGCGAGCATCGCCCAGACCCTCGGCGACCTGACGCCGTCGATGTCCCCGGTCGGATCGTCGCAGATGAGCGGGAGGGCGACGCCGTACTTCGAACCGTGCGACTCGGCGACGGCGACCCGAACGGCGAGACGGAGCAGTTCCATCGCCCCGGCGGACAGTTGGGTCTCGGCGAACCGGGCGCCATCGGAGCGCACGACGACGAAGTGCTGGCGGTCGTCGTCGACCACGAGTCCGCTCCACTCGCCATCGGTCGCCGCTGCGACGAGGTCGCCGGCCCGACGTACCAACTCCGGCTGACTTCGCTGTTCGAAATCGTCCTTGATCTCGGTGACGAGGCGGTGGGCGAAGTGCACCGCCGCACCCCGACGTACCGCGTCGGTGAGGTCCTCGGTGGCCTGGGTGAGTCGGTACTCGATGCTCGGGAGATCGGAGCGCTCTTCGAGTGCCCGAATATCGGCGGCGAGTTCGGCGATCTGATCCCGACCGAGTCGTTCGTCGGCGTCCACCGCTTCGATGTCCGCCTCGACGACGGCGATCCGCACACCGAGCACCTCGGCAGTCACCCCTTCCTCGGCGAGCACGGCCACGGCACCCGGGCGGTCAGCGGTCGCCAGGTCGAGTTCGGTTTCGAGGCGCCGGATCTCGGCCCTCGTCGCCTGCTCGGCGGCCTCGACGCCGATCGCCGTGGCGAGCTCTCGATCGATCGCATCGGGGTCGAGATCGGCGATCCGTGCCGAGCCGGTCAGCTCGACCAGGCGGCGACGGACCTCGACCACGTGCTGCACCGCCGAGACCGCCTCGTCCCGGGCCCGGCAGACGCTGCGGAGCGCAGTGACCCGCTCACCGTCGAGGACGGCACCGCGACCCGGCAACCCGATCTCGTCGGCGATCGCGGCGAGTTGCTCGTCCGCAGCTGCGATCCGGGTAGCGCCGTCATCGGCCAGCAGCTTCGCTCCCTCCATCGCGCGATCGGACTCCGTGAGACGCTCGACGAGTCGGACGATCTCGCGATGACGGCTCCGCAGCACCCTCGCGTGCTGGAAGGTGTCGACCATCGGGAGCCCGAGTCCGGCGAAGAACTCGCCCAGCTCGCTGCGGTACCGCGCGGCCGAGGCCCGGTGCCGCTCGACGTCGGCGGTCGCCGTCGCCAGATCCCGTTCGGCGGACCGCACCTGCTCGTCGGCGTCCAGGACGGCAGCGGCTGCCGTTCGTCGGACCTCGGCATCGACGTCGCCATCGGTCGCCGAGCCGGGGCGTGACGTCCGCTTCCACCACACCATCCCCACCAGTGCGACGAGGACCGCTGCGACGACCGATGCGATCGGCTCGACGAACGACACCGCGCCGGCCGCGACGATCGCCACTGCGAGCAGGACCGGCACGATCGGACGACGGCGGTCTCCGGCAGAGCGATCGGTCACCCCCGCAGCGACTCGCATCGGATCGCCACCACCGGTCGCCTCGAACTCGACGCGCCGGGCCGCCGCCTCCGCCGTCGCTGCGTCGAGCACCGCGCCGAGCCGAGGGAGTTCGGCCTCGGCCTCGGCGGCGAGCCCTTCGACCCGGTCCCAGGCGACGTACGGACCGTCGAAGAGTTCGGTGTCGCTCGCTCCGGCGAGTCGGCGGGCATCGGCCTCGGACAGGCCGGCATCGGCCATCACGTCGGCGAACCGATCGGCGAACTCACGACGCGTGAGGTCGAGTTCTCGGAGCGTTCGATCGGCAGCTGCCTGTTGGAGGCGAGCGGCCTCGAGATCGGCACGGATCGCCACCACGCGCTGCTCGGTCCCGTCGGGAACGGACACACCACGAAGGCGGTCGGCGGAGAGGTCGTGCTCGGCCATCGTCCGACGAGCGGTCTCTTCCGCCTCGGCGGCACCACGGAGCGCCGAGCGGAGTGTGGCGACGACGGTCGCCACCTCGCCCCGATGCGTGAGGAGGGCCTGCTGCTCGGGGTCGAGGACGGCGGCGAACTCGAGATCGGAGCGGACAGTACGAAGGTGCCGCCGGGTCTCGAGCAGGCGCTCCACGAGGCGGAGGTCGCCGAGCACGCCGACGAGTTCCTCGCGACGTCGACGGAGGTCGACGATGCCGGCGTCCAGCTCCGCTCGCTGCCGACGGAGTGCGTCGAGTCGGGCCGCCGCCCCCTCGGCATCCCGGAACGACACCCGTGCCTCGTCGAGGGCGGCCCGAGCACTCTGGGCCTCCGAGGTCTTGCGGCGATCGCCGGCGGCGGGCACGATCGCCCCGGCCCGAGCGGCGAGCGCCTCGACGATGCGATTCGGCGACCGTTCCGGATCGACACCGAGGGCGTGCACGCTGAGGAGATCCCGAACCGAGTGATGACCGTCGGACTCGGTGATGCGATACCGGCGCTCGAAATCGGCGGCGGAGGCGGCCCCGAGCAACTGGCCGAGGTCGGCCACGGTCGTCGCCGATCCACCCAGATGGACGACACCGCCGGCGTCGACCGCACCTCGTCGATCCGTCCGCACGTTGAACCGGCGCTCGATCGTGAGGTCCCGACCGTCGAAGTCACCCAGGAGACGACCGTCGAGGACCTCCCCGACGGAGCCGTAGCGCAGTGTCCGCTGGGCGTCGAGATCGTCGGTCCCGGCCAACAGCCAAGCGATCAACTCGGCGAGTGTCGACTTGCCGGACTCGTTTGGACCGTGGACCACGCACAGACCTTCCGTGAGGTCGATCCGCCGACCGGAGAAGCGGCCGAACCGGCCACCGACGACGCCGGTCACCCGCAGCACACGAGCCGTCACCCCACCGTCGCCGGTCACGGTGCCAACTCCTGGACGAGCGCCGATTCGACCATGGTGCGGAACCCTCCGACCTGCTCGGGCGATCGATCGAGATCGACGTCGAATCGAGGATGGACGAGGCCGTCGAGCCCGGCGAGCAGATCGGAGTCGGACAGCGAGTCGAGTCGACGGAGCGCCGCCGAGAGCAGGTCGTCACCCTGTCGGAGCACCGAGGTGTCGAGGGGCGGCGCGACCGAACTCCGGACGCCGACGAGCAGCACCGCGCCGAGTGCATCGCCGAACGAGTCGTCGAATCGTTCGAGGAACCGCCCGGCGTCGACCTGGCGTGCGAACTCGGCGTGGTGTGCGGAACGTCCGGTCAGTTCGACCCGAGCGACGAGGCGTCTGCCCTCGGCGGCCGATGCGGCCCCCACGATCGCGTCGTGGACCGACTCGTGAACGGCGTCGACCTCGTCGGCATCGGAGACGTCGACGGAGAGATCGGTGAACCGAACCGTGTCGAGCGCTCGGAACGTCGGCTCGCCGATGCCGTACTCGTCGAACGGCACGAGGAGCGCCCCCTTCGGATGACATTCGGAGGGCTTGAAACTCCGGCCCTGCAGGTTGCCCGGATATGCGTACCAGCGACCGACTCCCGACAAGCGAGCCACCTGCCGGAGGTGGATGTGGCCGAGCGCCCAGTAGTCGACGGGAGCGGCATCGAGATCGGCGACCGAGCACGGGGCGTAACTGGCGTGCTCGGCCGAGCCCTCGAGGCTCGTGTGGAGGACGCCGACCCGCAGTGTCCCGGGCTGACGGTCGAATCTCCGGAACCTGGCGGCGAGGTTGTCGTCCACTGCGGTTCGGCCGTAGCTCACTCCGGCGACGTGCACGACGGGACCATCGGTCTCGACGAGCCGCTCTTCGGGTTCGTCGGGAGCGAAGACGTGCACCGACGGCGGTAGCGGGCGACGAGCGCGGACCCGCTGCTCGGCCGGATCGTGATTGCCCAGGGCGATGAACGTGGGGATGCCGGCGTCGTGGAGTCGTTCGAGTCCGGCGTGGAACCGACCCTGCTGAGCATCTTGGGCTTCGGCGTTGTCGTAGACGTCACCGGCCAACACGACGAACGCCACCTGCTCATCGATGGCGAGGTCGACGAGTCGGTCGTACGCCGACTGCATCGTCTCGGTCAGCTCGGCGAGCGCCACATCGTCGAGGCGAGCGCGTCGGCCGAGGGACGCGAGCGGGGTCCCGATGTGGAGATCGGCGGCGTGGAGAAAGGACTGCCCCATCGACGTCCAACCCTAGGCAGGGGATGTGACGGAGTGCGGCCGTCGACGCTCGAGCGGTCGAGGAGTCACTTCATGCCGAGGATGCGACCGAGTTTGTTGCGACGGCCCTGGCGAGTGAGTGGGACGCCGGTCGCCCTGGCGATCCGTCGCTTCGCCCGGTCGACCCCGAGAAATCGAGACAACGAGAACGACAGGCCACGTGGGAGCTTCATGGAGGAAAAGTACCAGTATTCTCCCGTGGTCACGTTGTGAGGTGGAGCGTGCGTTCGGGTTCCGACGACGACCCGGAGGATGGATGACGAATCGCGAACCCGACGACGATGTACTGCCGATCATCGGTGACGACGCGACATTGCGCGAACCCGCCGACGACGCGAACCGGGCGATCGTGGACGGCGACGCAGTTCGCGCCGTCCAATCGGCGAGCCGCGTGATCGAGATGCTGGAAGGCACCCGGGGGCCGACGGACGAAGGGGTGCTCGCCTGGCGAGCGTTCCGGGCGCGAGCACTGATCGATGCGTTCCGATTCGCCGAAGCGCAGATCGAACTGCGAGCGGTGCTGGCGATCCGCACGTCGCTCTCGGGAGCAGAGGCCCGATCGACCCTTCGGATACGGGCGGACCTCGTCGAGGCGCAGCGCCGCGCCGGCCGGCCCGACGAGGCCCTCGTGCTCGCCCGGGAGTTGCTGGCCGACCGTCGTCGGATCCACGGCGAGGACGACCCGCAGACCCGACAGATACAGCGGGTCGTCGACGAACTCGTCGCCCTGCTCGAAGGTCCCGACGACCACCACTGACGACCACCGCTGACGACCACCGCTGACGACACACGTCCCGTCGGCGATCTAGGTTGAGCACATGTTGGACATCGTGCCGCCCGCGCCGCCGCTGGCCGTCGCACCAGTGCTCGATCTCATCGGCGAGCGGGCCGACCTCGCCGACCGGTCACGGTCGATCGATCCGGACGTCATCTCGGCGATCCGATCATCGCCCGTGATGGGACTGTCCGCCTCGGCCGGGATCGGCGGCTCCGAAGCGTCGATCCTGCAGATCGGACGCGAACTGGAAGCGGTCGCCGCCCGCTGCACCAGCACCGCATGGGTGCTCTGGAACCACCTGGCCGTGTTCCACCTCGTCGTCGGAACGCTCGGCCCGGAGCACATCGACCTCGCACGTTCGATCGTCGAGGATCGACACTGGGTGTGCTTTCCGGCCGGCGCCGGTTCCGGTGTCGACGGGTTCGCCGACGGTGACGAGGTGGTGATCACCGGGCGCGGTGCGTTCGGCTCGGGTGGGCGTTATGCCGACTGGGCGGGCGTCGTCGTCGCGATGAACGACGAGCAGGGGCGTCGGCTCGAGCCGCTCGACCTCCGCTTCTCGGTCGTGCCGTTGAGCGACCCGTCCGTCAGGATCGATCCGACCTGGGACGGCAGCGGCGTGCGCGCATCGGCGACCGATGACATCCACTACGAGGCCGTACGGGTCCCGGCCTCGCGGTGTGCTCCCTGGTTCGGCGCCAACCGGGCGGAGACGTTGCGCCACGTGCCGGTCGTCGCCCACCGGTATCGGGAGGACTGGGTCGGACTCTCCGACGTCTGGCTCGGTTGGATGGGCGTCGGACTGGTCGGCGCCGCACTCGCCGAAGTGGTCGAATCGATCGGGAACCGCCGATCGATCATGGGGAAGTCGATGACGACCCGGCCGACGATCCAGGTGAACATCGGACGGGCTGCTGCGCTGCTGGCAGCGGCATCGGCGACGATGGAGACGGCGTGCGCCGAGATCGATCGTCGCATCGCCGATGAAGTGGTCCCGACCGACGGCGACCATCTCCGGCAGGCAGCCCTGAGCACTGGTGCGCTCGATCAACTCCGCTCGGCGATGGATCTCCTGCTCACCGTCCAGGGCGGCAACGGGCTGCGCGAGGGCGGCCCGTTCGAACGACGCTGGAGGGACTTCCAAGCGATGCCGCTCCACATCAACGTGCACCGGGACCGGGTGCACCACCAACTCGGCCGATTCGTGCTCGGCGAGCCGCTCGAACCGTTCTGAGGTGACACCGATCCTGGAATCGCGACATGAGAAAAGTTGATGCACGACATGTCAGGTTTCCTTCGAGGCGTCGTAGGATGCGGACATGCGTCGTGTCGACATCACCGGAATCGCCCTCGAAGCCAACACGGGTGCACCGCTCGTCGTCCTGCGTGAACAGGACCAGCCGCACCGACTGCTCCCCATCTTCATCGGCGCCCCCGAGGCTTCGGCGATCGCCATCGCCGCCACCGGTCAACGCCCACCGGTACCGATGGTCCACGACGTCATGGCCGCGGTGGTCGCCGCCCTCGACGGCCACGTCGAGGCGATCGAGGTGACCGGCCTGCAACAAGGGGCGTTCTCGGCATCGATCAACCTCGTCGGCCCGGACGGAACCCGCCGCGTCGGAAGTCGCCCGTCGGATGCGATCGCCCTGGCGGTGCGCACGGGCGCTCCGGTGTTCGTGAGCGACGAGGTGCTCGACGTCGCCGGCACACTCCCGAGCGCCGATGGCACCGATCCCGACCCCGCAGCGATCGACTCCGTCGTCGACTCGTTCCGGTCGTTCCTCGAGACCGTCGAGCCGACGGACTTCATCGACACCGACCTTGCCGACACCGACCTTGCCGACACCGACCAGACCGACGACGATCAGACCGACGACGATCCGGCCGAGTGACGATCAGTCGGCGGACGAGCGGCGACGGCGAAGGCGCGGTTGCCGGGCAACGGCGCCACCGTCCACCCGGACCCGGCGAGCGGGCCGAGACCGCCCACCTCGAGGTCACGCTCGGCGATCGAGCGTTCGATCACCCGTCGGATCGTTCGCGCCATCGAATCGACGAGCACCGGGTCGGTGCACACCTCGGCGAGCGAACACGGGAGGGGCCGTCCCAGAACGGCTCTGACCGTCGGGTCCGCCTCGTCGATCACCACGTCGGTCGGCGTCAGCCGAACCACGAACGCCGGTCGGTCGACAGCAGCGACCACCGACCGACCGAACTCGTTCAGCAGGGTGGACTGGTGCTCGGCGAACGTCGAGAGCGAGACGTCCTGCACGGTCATGATGACCCGCTCGGTCGACTGCCGAGCGAACGCCAACCGGACGGCCGGCTGGGCGAGGAGTGGGAACACGCCCGACGAGTTGTCCAGGACCATCGACGTCGGAGTGCCCTCGACAGCAGCCGCCACGGCCGCCAGGATGGACTCGGCGACTTGGGCGTTCTCGACGACCTCACCGACACCGACGCCACGCAATCCCGAGGTCTCGACGTGGAACCGCTCCGGGCGGAAAAACCGGGCGCACGCCGCGTTGACGAAGTCGATCCTGGCGTCGAGCACCTGATCGCCGTCGACGACCGGTTGCAGGACGATCACCCCGTCGTCGAGCGCATCGAGGGTCGCGGCGAAGCGATCGCGTTCGTCGTGGAGGAGACGCGCATCGGTGCGAGGTGCGGCGACCTGGACGATGAGATCGCCGGCGCGGGCGGTGTCGATCGTGAAGGAGCGCACGGTGTCGAGTTGGCTGCCACGTCGGACCTCGAGGTCGTACGGTTCCGCCCGGCCCGTACGCCAGGCACGGTCGGCGGCCGTCCAGAGCAGGTCGAGATCGGTCAACCAGGCCCGCACGGAGTCGCCGAGTGGCGCCGTCTGGATCCCGAGATCGTCGAGGGCGGCGCGGTTCATGTCGACGAAGGACAGGTCGATCATCGTGGCGGTTTCGTCGAACACCGGGGCGAACACGAACACCGGCTGCTCGACCAGGTCGAACACGACGCCTCCGGCGAGTGAGGTCACCCCGGCGAGGTCACCACCCTCGGTACGTCGCCTCGACCACTTCACGTGGTGAGTGTACGTCCGGCCCACCGATCGACCACGCTCCGAGCAGATGGGCCCAAAAACATCACTTTCCGTCGCCAAACTGTCCCGGCGAGCGTCCGCTCACCCTCCCAGGACCCGGTTCGCGGCAGCGAACGAGGCGACCGTGAGCACGCTCAAGACGAGGATCGACCACGGTAACGCCACGGCCCCGGAAGCGTCGAACCACCGGCCGATGAGCCAGGGGAACACCAACCCACCGACGCCCGCCCCACCGACGAACCACGCCGTCGCCGAACCGGTCACGTGGATCCGCCGTTCGAGGTAGGAGAACATCACCGGGAACTGCGGAGCGGTGGCGAGGCCGAACAGCGCGGTGGCGATCCAGACCGGTGCAGCACGGCCATCGGCGACGACGAGCACGACCGCCACGGCCACCGACGAAGCACATGCACCGGTGAGGATCACCTTGGGCCGGACGAGGTGGCCGACGAGGCTCGACAGGAGTCGACCGGCGGTGAAGCCGATCCAGAACGTCGCCGTCAGCCAGGTCGCGCCGACGTCACTGAAGTCGATCTCCTCGGCGTAGGTGTGCACCCATCCGGCGAACCCCACCTCGAGTCCGACGTAGAGGAAGAAGAACACGGCGATCAACCCGAGCAAGCGCGGGGTCTGTTCGGGATGGTGCGAGGCGGTCATCGACCGGACCGAGGGCGGCGGGATCGACACCGCCCATCCAGCGATCACCACGCAGAGCACCGCCGCGCCCCGAACCGCCGTGTCGAGTCCGAGGTGCACGACCAGCGGAGCACTCAGTGCCCCCAGTCCGAAGCACAGGTGGAGCACGTTCATCGAGCGGACGTTGGCGCTCCCGAGTTCCCACAGCAGGAGGGCGTTCGCTCCGACATCGCACACGGCCGCCCCGACCCCGACCAGGACGAACGACGCGAACAGGCCGCCGACGGAATCGAGCAGTGGGATCGAGGCGAGGCCGACGGCGGTGACGACCAATGAACCCGCGTAGACGTGGTGCCCGCCGTACCGGTCGTACAACCGGCCGCCGACGAAGGAACCGACGACATAGCCGGCCGACTGCCCGACGAACAGGACTCCGATGCTGCCGATCCCGACACCCGCACGGTCCCGGAGTTCGGTCAGCGCCGGCCCGAGGATGCTGAGCGACAGACCGACGATCAGGAACGACGTCCAATAGAGCGGTACGGGACGATGGATCCGCGCGAGCAGCATCGTCAGAGCGACCCGGGGGATGGCATCGGCGCGAAGCGTAGCCCGCCCATCGCGACCCGCCCCACGCGCGAACATGGGCGATGGACCTCACGAGGCTGCCGCCGTCCCACCCGACCGCCGATGAACTCGCCTCGGCCGTGGCCGAGCTCGTCAGGATCCCGAGCGTCAACCCACTTCAGACCGGTCCGGTCGCCGAGCGGGCCGGGCCACCAGGAGAACGGGCACTGGCCCACCACCTCGCCGAGCGGTTCATCGAGGTCGGCGCCGACGAGGTGGAACTCGACGAGGTCGTGGACGGGCGCCCGAACGTGTACGCCCGGATCGATGGCCGCACCGACCGTCTCGTCGTCCTGGACGTCCACACCGACACGGTGACGGTGGAGCACATGACCGACCCGCCGTTCGACGGCCGGATCGAGAACGGTCACGTCTGGGGTCGAGGAGCACTCGACACGAAGGCATCGCTCGGCGTGATCCTGGCGCTGCTGGCCGCGTGGCGCCGCACGGGCGTGCGACCCGAACCGTCGCTGCTCGTCGTCGGGTCGATCAGCGAAGAGAGCGGCGGACTGATCGGGGCCGGACGGTTCCGGGATCGGGTCACCGAGCGGGCGCTCGAGATCGATCAGATGATCATCGCCGAACCCACCCGGTTGGCGCCGATCCACGGCCACAAAGGTGGGATCGCGCTCCGCGTCACCGCCCACGGAACGGCGGCCCACAGCGCGCTCCCCCACCTCGGAGCGAACGCGATCGATGCCATGGTGCCGGTGATCGAGGCGTACGCCGCCGAGCACCGCCGACTGTCGGACATCCCGGCAGCGAGCGAGCTCGGTCCGGCGACGGTGTCGGTCACGATGATCGAGGGCGGGAGCGGACCCAACGTGATCCCTGCCGCCTGCTCGATCACGGTCGGGGCACGCACCGTCCCCGAGGTCCGAGCGGCCGACATGTACCAGCGATTGGTGTCGATCGCCGAGGGTGCCTGCCCGCTCCCGGTGACCTGCGAACCGCTTCAGCCACCACAGCCCGACGGGACGTACGGGTCGGACGCCTTCTACCACCCGGCGGGGTCGGGCCTCGTCACGTCGCTCGCCGCCTGGGCCGGCACCGAGCCGACCGTCGCACCGTTCGGCACCAACGCACTGCGCTACGGGGACTTCAGGGGAGAGATGGCGGTGTTCGGCCCGGGCAGCATCGACGACGCCCACCAGGCGACGGAATGCGTGTCGATCGCCGACCTCGAACGAACTGCGGAGGTGTACCGGCGGTGGTTGGCCCCCGGATGACCGGTCCCGACACGATGCAGTCCGGCACGATGCAGTCCGGCACGATGCGGGCTGATTCGAGAAAGGACCACATGACATGTAGATATCCTTATGTCGTGTGGTGTACTGTGATCACGTGTCGCTGGTTCACACCGACCCTCACCGCCACCTGGTGGCCGACAGCGCGCAACTCCTCGCCGCTCTCAAGGCCGTCGCCGAGGACACTCGACTCCGCATCGTCGCCCTCCTCGGTCATGGCGAGCTCACGGTCAGCGACCTCGTCGACGTCCTCGGTCAATCACAACCCCGCATCTCACGCCACCTGAAGGTCCTGCTCGACGCCGACGTCATCGTCCGGCACCGCGAGGGCAGTTGGGCCTTCTTCCAGCTCGTGGCGGACGGGCCGATCCGGCGGACGATCGACGACGTCATCGGTCGGATCGATCCCGCCGACGCCATCACCGGCGCCGACCTCGATCGGCGAGCGGTCGTGCACCGTCGCCGATCCGATGCGGCGCAGGCGTACTTCGCGAGGATCGCCGACCGCTGGGACGAGGAGCGTTCGCTCCACGCAGCCGACGACGTGGTCGAGGCCGCGATGGTCGAGATCGCCGGGCGATCCCCGTACCGCCGGATCGTCGACCTCGGAACGGGAACCGGACGGATCCTGCACGTGCTCGCTGCCGACCCGACCACCGTCGATCGAGCGGTCGGCATCGACACCAGCCACTCCATGCTGGCCGTGGCTCGAGCCAACCTCGAACGAGCAGGCGTCCGGCACGTCGAACTCCGGCAGGGCGACGTCCTGAACCCGCCGCTCGAACGCGACTCATTCGACCTGGTCGTCGTCCACCAGGTGCTGCACTTCCTCGACGAACCGGACCACGCCGTGCGGGAAGCCGCCCGGCTGGTCGCTCCCGGCGGCCGGCTGCTGATCGTCGACTTCGCCCCCCACGCGCTCGAGTTCCTCCGGACCGATCACGCCCACCGACGACTCGGCTTCCGGGAGGACACGGTCACCGGGTGGATCGAGGCGGTCGGACTCGCCGTCGACGAGGTCAGGGCGATCGAGCCGACGCCGTCGGACGAACGGGACGAACACCTCACGGTGACGCTGTGGGCGGCGAGCGACCGCAGAGGTGGCCGATGAGTCCGACCGACATCACTGTCGGCTTCGAGGTCTTCCCCCCGAAAACCGACGACGGCCTCGACCGACTCACCGAGGTCGTCGCTCGACTCGCCACCGTGGAACCGAACGTCGTGTCGGTGACCTACGGCGCTGGCGGCTCGTCCCGCCACCGTTCGTTCGCTGCGATCCGCGCCGTACGACGGTCGGGGGTTCCGGTGGCCGCGCACCTGACCTGCGTCGGCCAGTCGATGGCGGAGGTCGTCGGCGTGATGGAGACCTACCGGGGACTCGGTGTCGAGCGGATCGTCGCCTTGCGCGGCGACCCGGCGGACGGCGTCGGAGCCCGCTACCACGCTCACCCGGGCGGGTTCCAGCGAACAGCGGACCTGGTCGCCGTCGCCGCACGGCGCTTCGAGGTGACGGTCTCGGCCTACCCCGAGCGGCACCCGCAATCCCCCACCCTCGACCACGACCTCGACGTGCTCGCGGCCAAGGTCGACGCCGGAGCGACCAGCGCCATCACCCAGATGTGTTTCGACGACGACGCCGTCGCTCGATATCTCGACGCCGTGCGGGCCCGCCGGATCGAGGTCGACATCGTGCCGGGCATCTTCCCGATCCACTCGTTCCCCGCCGTCGCAGGATTCGCAGCGAAGTGCGGAGCGTCGATGCCGGCGTCCGTCGCCACCCGGTTCGCCGGACTCGACGACGACGCAGCGGGAACCGCCGCCGTCGCCGCCGACCTCGCTGCACGACAGATCCGACGACTCGCCGACCTCGGCGTCACCCGGTTCCACCTCTACACCCTCAACCGAGCCGACCTCGCACTCGACGTGTGCGAACGGGTCGGCATCAGCGAACGAGTACGAACATGAACCACACGAGTCACGGCGACGACAGCGCATCCGCATTCCTGGACGCGGCGAGCGAACGGATCCTCGTCCTGGACGGGGCGACCGGCAGCGAGTACCAGGCGATCGGCATCACCGAGGACGACCTCCGTGGCGACCGGTTCGCCGGGCACCCCACCTCGCTGGCCGGCAACCTCGACCTGCTGGTGCTGGGCCGACCCGAGGTCGTCACCGATCTCCACCGTCGATATCTCGACGCCGGTGCGGACATCATCACGACGAGCACCTTCTCCTCGACCACCATCGCACAGCGCGAATACGGGCTCGCCGACCCGGCCCTGGTCCATGAACTCAACCGGACCGCCGTCCGACTCGCCCGAGACGCGACCGCCACGGCGATGACGGTCGATGGGCGACGACGTTTCGTCGCCGGGGCGATCGGGCCGACGAACGTCACCCTGTCCCTGTCGCCGACGGTCGACGACCCGGCGCACCGGGCAGCGACCTTCCGACAGATCGCCGAGGCGTACCGCCAGCAGATCGCCGGCCTCGTCGGCGACGGCGGGCCGGACGGTGTCGACGTCCTCCTCGTCGAGACGGTGTTCGACACGCTGAACGCCAAGGCGGCGATCTGGGCGGCCCGCCGCCACGCCGTCGAGACGGGCATCCACACCCCGATCATGATCTCCGGCACGATCACCGACCGATCCGGTCGCACCCTGTCGGGTCAGACCGTCGGCGCCTTCTGGGAGTCGGTGCGCCACGCGAACCCGATCACGATCGGCCTGAACTGCGCCCTCGGTGGCGCCGAGATGCGTCCGCACATCGCCGAACTCAGCCGCCTGGCCGACACGCTCGTGTGCGCCTATCCGAACGCCGGCCTCCCGAACGAACTCGGCTGCTACGACGAGAGTCCGGCCGAGACGGCGGCAGTGCTCGGCGAGTTCGCCCGTGCCGGCTTCGTCAACGTGGTCGGTGGCTGCTGCGGGACGACACCCGCCCACATCGCGGCGATCGCCGCCGCCGTCGAAGGCGTCGCGCCACGCCGACCGGCCGAGCGCGTCCGACGGCTCACCCTCTCGGGCCTCGAGCGGTTCGAACTCACCGACGACATCCCGTTCGTGAACGTCGGCGAACGGACCAACGTCACCGGTTCGGCGAAGTTCCGACGACTCGTCACCGACGGCGAGTACGCGGAGGCGCTCGACGTCGCCCGTCAACAGGTCGACAACGGCGCCCAGGTCATCGACGTCAACATGGACGAGGGACTGCTCGATTCGACGGCGGCGATGGTCACCTTCACGAACCTGATCGCGACCGAGCCGGACATCGCTCGCGTGCCGATCATGATCGACTCGTCGAAGTTCGAGGTGATCGAGGCCGGCCTCGAATGCGTCCAGGGCAAAGCGGTCGTCAACTCGATCTCGCTGAAGGAGGGCGAGGAAGCGTTCCTCGCCCAGGCCCGGATCTGCCGTGACCACGGCGCAGCCGTCATCGTGATGGCGTTCGACGAGGACGGCCAGGCCGATTCGGTCACCCGCAAGGTCGAGATCTGTACGCGGGCCGCTCGCCTGTTGGTCGACGAGATCGGGTTCCCCGAAGAAGACATCATCTTCGACCCGAACATCTTCGCCGTCGCCACGGGCATTTCCGACCACGACCGCTACGGACTCGACTTCATCGAGGCGACGGCCGAACTCCGCCGCCGGTTCCCGATGTCGAACATCTCGGGCGGCGTGTCGAACCTCTCGTTCTCGTTCCGTGGCAACGAAACCGTCCGCGAAGCGATGCACTCGGTGTTCCTGTTCCACGCGATCGCCGCGGGTATGCGACTGGGCATCGTCAACGCCGGGCAGCTCGCCGTCTACGAACACATCGACCCGGAACTCCGCGAACTCTGCGAGGACGTCGTGCTCGCCCGACGACCCGATGCCGCAGAGCGCCTCCTCGATGCCGCGACCGCCTTCACGGGCGACGGGGCCGCGACCGCGAAAGTCGCCGCGGAGTGGCGCGGCTACGACGTCGCCAAACGACTCGAACACGCCCTCGTGAACGGGATCGGCGAGTTCGTCGACGACGACGTGGAGGAGGCCCGCCTGGCACTCGGCTCCCCCGTCACCGTCATCGAGGGACCGTTGATGGACGGCATGAACGTCGTCGGCGACCTCTTCGGCGCCGGCAAGATGTTCCTGCCGCAAGTGGTCAAGTCGGCGCGGGTCATGAAGCAGGCCGTGGCCTACCTCACCCCGTTCCTCGAGGCCGAGGCCGGGGCCGGAGGTGCGAGGAAGAACGGGACCGTCGTCATGGCGACCGTGAAGGGCGACGTCCACGACATCGGCAAGAACATCGTCGGCGTCGTCCTCGGCTGCGCGAACTACGAGATCATCGACCTCGGAGTGATGGTCCACGCACAGACGATCCTCGACACCGCCCGGGAGCACGACGCCGACATCATCGGCCTCTCGGGGTTGATCACGCCGTCACTCGACGAGATGGTCCACGTCGCATCGGAGATGGAGCGACAGGGGTTCGACATCCCCCTCCTCGTCGGAGGTGCGACGACGAGCAGGATCCACACGGCGCTCAAGGTCACTCCGGCCCATCCGTCGGGTCCGGTCGTCCACGTCGCCGACGCCAGTCGGGCAGCCGGCGTCATCAGCCGGTTGCTGAGCCAGGAAGACGGGGTACGCGAGGCATTCCTCGACGACCTCGGGGTCGAGTACCAGCGGGTCGTCGAGGCCCACGAGCGCGCCGCCGTCGAACGTGCCCGCCTGTCACTCTCCGACGCCAGGGCCAATGCCGGTCGATTCACGTTCGACGACTCGACCGTCGTGGCCCCGGCCTTCACCGGTGCCCGGACCATCGACGACGTCGACCTCGGCGTGCTCGTCGAGCACATCGACTGGACCCCGTTCTTCTGGACCTGGGGACTCCGCGGCCAGTTCCCGGCGATCCTCGACGACCCGGAGCTCGGCCCATCGGCCCGTTCGCTCTGGGAGGACGCTCGCACGATGCTCGATCGGGTCGTCGACGAGCAGTGGTTCCGACCGGCGGCCGTCGTCGGCTTCTGGCCGGCGCACCGCGTCGGCGACGACATCGCCCTCGCCTCGAGCGGCGACAGCACCGGCCCGTACGACCGGCGCCTCCACGGCCTGCGCCAACAACTCCAACGACGCGACGGCAAGCCGAACCTCTCGATCGCCGACTTCGTGGCTCCACCCGACGCACCGGTGACCGATCACGTCGGGGCCTTCGTCGTCACGACCGGCCCCGAGGAGATCGAGATCGCCGCCCGGTTCGAAGCCGACGGCGACGACTATTCGTCGATCTTGGTCAAGGCCCTCGCCGACCGGTTCGCCGAGGCGATGGCCGAATACGTCCACGCCCTGGTCCGGCGAGAGTTGTGGGGGTACGCACCCGACGAGTCGTTCGCACCGCACGAACTGATCGGCGAGCCGTACCGGGGCATCCGACCCGCTCCCGGATACCCGGCCCAGCCCGACCACAGCGAGAAACTCACCGTCTTCGAGTTGCTCGAGGCCCGGGAGCGCATCGGTGTCGACCTGACCGAGTCGTATGCGATGCATCCGGGCTCGTCGGTGTCGGGCCTGTACTTCGCTCACCCCGATGCGGCGTACTTCGCGGTCGGCAAGATCCGGCGCGA